>JBBQPM010000123.1:0-20207 GCA_038217425.1 Gemmatales bacterium | reverse complement strand
TCCGCTTCACGCTGCGCGGTCTGAAATTCCCCGTCGCCGCCGAGCGCGTTCGCGTCCCGCCTCGGCGCAAACAATTCCCAAACCCGAAGTGACTCCTTGCAAATTTCAGCCGAGAGCAATCGTCGTGCCGAACAGGATTGACGGCAACCCCTTCTTCGCACTGGAATACGTGGACGGCGGGCACCTTGCCGACCGGCTCGCCGGAGCGCCGCAGTCCGCGACCGAGTCGGCAACCCTGATCGAGAAACTCGCGCGGGCGGTTCACTACGCCCACGAGTGCGGCATCGTCCATCGCGACCTCAAGCCGGCCAACATCTTGCTGACTTCCCAGGGCGAGCCCAAAATCACCGACTTCGGCCTGGCCAAGTCGCAAAATGAAGATTGGGGCCTGACGGTGGATGGGGACGTGCTCGGCACGCCCAGCTACATGTCGCCCGAACAGGCCTGGGGCAAGAATGAAGATGTCGGTCCCGCGTCGGATATCTACGCGCTCGGTATCCTCCTGTACGAGATGCTCACGGGCAAGCCGCCGTTCAAGACCGCGCACAAACACGAGACGATCCAACTGGTGCGGACGACGGAGCCGGTGAAACCGCGGACGCTCATCCCCCAAATTCCCCGCGATCTCGAGTTGATCTGTCTCAAATGCCTGGAAACCGAGCCGAGGGAACGCTTCGCCAGCGCCAAGGAACTCGCCGACGAGCTTCGGCTTTTCTTGGAGGGTTGTCCCATCAAGACCCGGCCCGCGCCGGTTTGGGAGAGGGCCTGGAAGTGGTCGCGCCGCAATCCCATGGCCGCCCTGTTCATCCTGATGAGTCTCGCGGCCCTGTGCACGGGCGGGTTCTTGCTCGAACAGCGCGCCCGATCCGCCGAGCATCTGCTCCAGGCTAAACAGCGCACGTTCGATATGCGGGAAAAAGTGCTGGCGCTGCACGTCCGCTCCCGGGAGGCGCTGGATCGAGCCGTCTTGCAGGATGCGCAAGGTTATCTGCAGGCCGCGAGCGTGATCATGGGGACGGAGCGGTTGCTGGCGGACTTGAAACCCGAGCACGACGCGCTGCAGGAAGAGACCGTCGGCAAGATGGCGGCGCAAGACGCCTGGCACGCGTTTCAGAAACGGCACGATGAGGCTCTTTTTTACGGCATGGTGTTCACCGGCGTCGATCTCCCCAGCAACGTGAACGAGGCGCGGAAAGCCTGCCAGGAAGCCCTGGCGATCTACGGGTTTCGCAGCGAGGCGACGCCGACGCTCCGTTTCAGCAAGTACGACTCCGACGAGCGCAAGCGGCAAGGGCTGGTCGCGTGCTACGAATTATTACTGATTTGGGCGGAAGCCGAGGCTCAGGCAGAACCGGCACAGGCCGAGAACCGATTCGCGAAGTCGCTTCGGCTTTTGAACGGCGCCGCGGACCTTCGGCTCACCACGGAGTCGCTGCATCGGCGGCGGGCGCATTACCTGCAACAGCGCGGCGACGTCAAAGGAGCGTTGGCGGAACTGGACGCGGCGGCGCGCACTCCGGCGAGGACGGCGCTGGACTTCTTCCTCCTCGCCGACGCCCAGCAGAAAAAAGGCCGATTCGATGAGGCCGCTCATTTCTACGCCTCGGCCCTCACCAAGCAGCCCGATCATTTCTGGGCGCGCTACTTCCTCGCCGTCTGCAATCTGCAGACCCAGCAGCCAGCGGACGCCCGCAACAATCTCACCGCCTGCTTGAATGCACGTCCCAACTATCTCTACCTGCACCTCCTGCGCGGCATCGCCCAAGGGCAGCTCAACAATTTCCCCGCGGCCGAGGAAGACTTCGAGCAGGCGCTCGCGCTCACTCCTGATCGGCACACCCGCTACGGCATCCTCGTCAATCGAGGCGTGGTTTGCTTGCGTCAGGCCCGCCTCGCCGACGCCGGCATTCCGCACGCAGGCCCGTCATCGACGCTGCCTGACGTTTTGTTTTTCAGCCGAGGTCTGGCGAACGCGATTCGCGTGCCGCGCTTGCAGTCGGCCCGGGAATACCTGCTGGACGCCGTGAAACTCCAACCGGACCATTTCGCGGCCTATCGATACCTCGCGCAGGTCTCGCTTGAAGAGCGGGACGGGCCGGCCAGCATCGCCTGGCAGACGCAGGCCATCGATGCCTCGCAGGGCCAGACGCCGGCCGTGCGTGCCCCGCTTTTCAGCGTGCGCGCCCGCCTGCTTCGCGAACAGAAGCAATGGGCGGCGGCGCGTGCCGATCTCAATCTCGCACTGGACCTCGCTCCCCGCGCGGAGGATTTCGCGGAACGGGGTCGACTTTGGTTTGCCGAGCGACGCTACGTGGAAGCCTTACGCGACTACGACGCCTCGCTGGCCCTGATGCCGCGGCAGGCGGAGGTTTATCTATGGAAGGCGGAGGCCCTGCGACTGGCGTATCCGGGAGTTCCCGTCAAGCAGACGGAGGCGATCGACTGCCTGACCGCTTATCTGGAACAGGGGGGCCAAAAAAGCCCGGTGCTGTTTCGCGCCCGCGGGTTGATGCGGGCTCGGCTTCAGCAGTTTGGCCCGGCGCTCGCGGACTATGAGCAGGCGCTGGACATGCAACGCGATTCGGCGACGTACGCGGATCGGGGCTGGGTCCATCTGGCGTGCGAGTCGGCGGTGTTGGCGCTGCACGATTTTCAAGAAGCGCTGCGGCTCGACCCCAACAACGGCGAGGCGCACGCCGGGCGAGGCCTGATCGCGGTGCGTAAGGGCACCCCTCTCGACGCGGTCGGTTACGCCGAGCGGGCGCTGCAAGACTACGAAAAGGCCTCGCCGCGCCTGTTGTGGAACGTGGCTCACGTCTACGCGCAGCTCGTCGGCTATCTCGATGCGGCGCCGCAAAAATCGCCCGCGACGGGGAGCCGCGCGTACTTCGAGAGGAAGGCGGTCAGCTTGCTGGAACAGGCGTTGCTCAAGATGCCCCCGGCGCAGCGGTACGCATTTTGGCAGCAGTACGTCGCGCGCGATGCGCTGCTGAACCCGCTGCGCGGCGGGGCCGGGTTCGAGCGTCTCCAGCGCGACGTCGAACAAAACAAGGAACGAGTCGTTTCCGAGGAACTATAGTTCGCCCCGGGTTTGTCATGCTTGGCTTCACCTCAAAACGACGTCCTTCCGCCCGCAAGTCCGCTTGCAAGCGCGGGGCACGACTGTCTCTGGAGCCTCTCGAAGACCGCCTGGTGCAGGCCGCCCATTCGTTCGTGCTGGATCCGTTGCTGTTTCAGGCGGAGCAAGTTCGGACCTCGCCGGTGACCGACCAGCTCGATGGCGCCGCGCTCATTGAACCCGGCACGCAGATGGACGACGTCGCGCTCGCGCCGGGAACGCCGCACTTTTATCGCGTCGAGTTGAGCGAACCCGGGAACCTCTTCGCCCGGGTCAACGCGGGAGATGGGGCGGTTTCGCTCACGCTCTACGACAGCATGGGCATCCCCGTCGTCCAGAGCAGCGGGCAATCGCAGATCGACCCGGCGCCGACGATCCGGCAGGGACTCAGCGGAACGACTTACTACCTGCGCGTCGCCAGCCGCGATAACCAGGCGAGCGTCTACCGACTGGAGGTCGAGTTCACTCCCTCGGTCTCGCATCTGCAAACGGTTCCCCTGACGGCCGGCGCCATCGTTTTCGTTCAGGCCGATTTCAACGGCGACGGCATCCTCGATCTGGCGACCGGCAACCTGCAAAGCCTCGATCTCTCCGCCGCTCGCAGCGTTTCAATCTACCTGGGCAACGGCGACGGCACGTTCCAGCATCTCCGCGACGAACCCGTCGCCTCCTCGCCCATCGGACTGGTCGCCGGGGATTTCAACGGCGATCAGATCGTCGACCTGGCCACGCTCTCCTCGCAAAGCGTTCGCGTCCTGTATGGTTCGGGCGGCGGTCATTTTCAACCCGTCCAGATCGTTTCCGCGATCGGCGGCGACGCCCTGGCGACCGGCCACTTCAACGACGACCAGCGGCTCGACCTCGTCGTCGTCGGCGACGTTTCCCGCCTCTTCCTGCAATCCGCCAATGGCACGCTCGTCGAGCAGCCGACGTTCGTCGGCCCCGAACATCCGTGCGCGCTTGCCGTCGGCGACTTCACCGGCGATTCCCGCCAAGATCTGGCGATCACCGACCTCGTCGCGAATACCGTCACCCTTTTCACCAACCTCGGCGCCGGCGCCTTTCAAGCGACGTCGTCCATCTCGGTCGGCGAGCACCCCGCGGCGCTGGTCGCCGGCGATTTCAACGGCGATCGCGCCCTCGACCTCGCCGTCGCAAACCTCCGGTCGGGGGAAGTGTCGATTCTGCTCGGCGACGGGGACGGCAGCTGGATACCGACTCACACCTACGACGTGGGCAACCAGCCCTCGTCGTTGGTGATCGGCGATTTTGACGGCGATGGCCAAACCGACCTCGCGGTCAGCAATTCGTTTTCCGACACGGTCTCAATTCTCCTGGGCCGAGGCGACGGGAGCTTTCGCGCGGGGGGCGAACCGGGCGTCGGGCACACCCCGTTCGCGCTGACGTCGGGCGACTTCAACGGCGACGGCGACCTGGATCTCGTTTCGCTGGACTACAATTCGCGCACCATGACGGTCCTGCTCGGCCACGGAACCGGTGCGTTCACCGAACCGCCGCCGAGCAACCTCGCCGGGCAGCAACCCGAGACGCTGGTCAAGGGGGACTTCAACGGCGACGGCCGACTCGATCTCGCCGTCGCCAATCGCTATTCCAACGATGTCTCCGTGCTGCTGGGCCAGGGGGATGGAACTTTCGACCACGTCGGCAGTTACATGGCAGGAACGGCGCCCGCCGATCTGGTGACGGGCGACTTTAACGGCGACGGCCGACTCGATCTGGCAGTGGCCAGTATCGGCAACTACTACGGTTACCATCCCGGGCCGAGCCGTATCGCCATTTTGCTCGGGCACGGCGACGGCAGTTTCTCGCAACCCGTTTACGACGCGGTCGACGGCCGAGCCCAATCGCTCGTCGCCGGCGACTTCGACGAGGATGGCACGCTCGATCTCGCCGTCGCCTTGCGCTACGGTCCCGGAGTCGGCGCCCTCGCAGCAAACGTGCTGCAAACATTTCGCGGCCAGGGCGACGGCTCGTTCACCGCAGGCGCGACGCTGACCGTCGGCACGGAACCCATCGAACTCGTCGCCGGCGACTTCAACGGCGATTTCCACCTGGACCTGGCGGCCGCCAGCGCCGAGTCCGGCGACGTGACCGTGCTTTTGGGACACGGCAACGGCAGCTTCACGAGCACGTTCTCCGCCCCTATTGGCAACGGAATCACCGCCCTCGTCGCCGGCGACTTTAACGGCGATTCGTTCGTCGACTTGGCCGTCGCCCACACCTTCTACGACGATTCGAGCGAGACGTACAAAACGGAAATTATCGTCCTGATCAGCCGCGGCGACGGCGCCTTGGAAGACCATTCGAGAACCCTGCTCCCCAAATACGTCAACGCCCTGATCGCCGGCGATTTCGACGGCGACGGCCGGCTCGATTTGGCGGCCGCGAAGCCCTACGCGTATCTCGAACCCGACAACGTCACGATCCTCCTGGGCAACGGCGCCGGCGGCTTCTCCCTCGAACGTTCCTTCCCCGTCGGCACGCAGCCGCACGACCTGATCGTCGGCGATTTCAACGGCGACGGCCGACTCGATCTGGTCACCGCCAACTACCACAGCGCCGACGTCACGCCCTTGCTAGGGAACGGCGCCGGCGGCTTCTTCGCGCCCATCCTGGCGCCCAGCTCGCTGGAATCGACGCCGCTGCTCGCCCATTTCTCCGGCGCCCAGGCCGCGGATTCGATCGTTCTGAACCAGCGCGGCCAAATTCTCTTTCGCAAGGGACTCACGGGCCAGCCCGGAGCGTTCGGTCCCCCCGTCGTGCTCAACCCCGGAGCGGCCAATGCCGCACGCGACGTCGTTCTCGGACGCACCGCTTCCGGCGAGTGGTTCCTCGTAGCGCTGGACGGCAGCCCCTCCGCCGACTCCGCCCAGGCGGGCTTCACGTTTTACCGGTACGCGAACGGCGTCTTCACCGCGAGCCGCGGTCCCCTCTTGCCCGTGGGCTTCCTCCCGGCGCATCTCGCCGCCGCGGATCTCGATGGAGACGGCGCCAGCGATCTCGTCATCACGGCCGCGGGAAGCGAGCATGTCTTCGTCAGCCGTCAAACGGCGCCCGGCGTCTTCGAAACGCCACGCGTGTATTTCGTCGGCATCAATCCTTCGTCGATCGCGTTCCTTCAGCGCGGCACGCTCACCGACATCGCGGTGACCGATCGCTATTCCGGACAGGTCTCGGTCCTCAAGAACGCAGGCGACGGCGCCTTCGCAGAAGAAGAACGTTACCGCGCCGGCCTTGGGCTCTACGCCCTCGACGACTTCGGCGTGCGCGCGGCCGTCCATTCCCTGGAGGGAACCGCCGGCCTCGTCGCCGGCGAGTTTGACGGCGAAACCGGGATGGATCTGGTCGTACTTAATTCCGGATCCAGATCGTTTACGCTCCTCTCGGGCGACGGCACGGGCGGGCTTTTCAACCCCCGCGCCGCCTCGACGACCGTCACCGAGGACGTCCCCTCCGCTCTGGCCGCGTCGTCATTTATCGTCGGGGACGACCGAACGCACGTGGCAGTGCTCAGCACCGAGTCGGCACGCGTTTCCGTCTACCGCAACCTGGGCGGCGGCGCGTTTGAACGGATCACCTCCTACGACGCCGGCAATCAACCGACCGGCATCTCCATCGGCGACGTCTCCCGGCCCGGGGGGGGCGGACCTGACGGCATCGACGATCTCCTCATCGGCAACCGTTTCGGCGACCTTCTCATCCTTGCCGGCAACGGCGACGGGACGTTCTCTCCCTATCGCCGGGTCGATCAGCGCGTCCATCTCGCGGTGGCGCGAGGCGCCCAGGCCAACACCTTCTACTTCAGCAATGAAGGCAGCGATCGGCTCGCCTCTCAATCCGCGGCCCGAGGCGCGCCGGCCGTGGCCGCTCGCTCGGCGTATCAGGACCGAGACGACGGCATCGAAGCGCCAGGACCGATGGAAGTGGTCCACGTCGGCGCTTCGTCGTACCTCGTCGTCGCCAACAGCGGCGCCAACACCGTCCTCGTTTACAACCTCCTGGCCGATGGCTCCCCCGACTCGAGTTCCAAGCAAACCTACTTCGTCGGCACCGATCCCTCCAGCCTCGCGGTCGGCGACCTCAACGGCGACGGCGTCCCCGACCTCGTCGTCGCCAATCAAGGTTCCAACGACCTCTCCATTTTCCTGGGCCGCTCCGACGGCAATTCCTGGACGCTCGATTACCGCCCGCGGCAAAGTTCCGACGGATTGGGGCCCGCGTTCATCGAAATCGCCGACGTCACCGGCCGCGACGGCACGGGCGCGGCCGACGGGCTCCCCGAAATCATCGTCAGCAACGCCGACTCCGGCTCGGCCAGCATCCTGCCCAACCGCGGCGACGGCTACTTCATCAACCAGGCGCCCCTCGCTTTTACCACCGGGCTGGCTCCCAGCGTTCTCTTCGTCGGCAACTTCGACGGCGACGGCGCCGCCGATCTCGTCACCATCAACACGGGCTCCAATTCCGTGACGCTCATTGCCAACTTCATGGTCGCCCCGGTCATCACGACCTTCTTCACCCAGGGCCATCTCGTCACGAGCGCGCTGTCGGTGAATTTCAACAACGACGGCATCGGCGACATTCTCCTCGCCAACGCGGGAGACGGCTCCCTGGAAATCCTCCTGGGACGCTTCGGCGGCGGCTTCGAGTTCGGGGGCGTCCTCTCGCAGACGATGCTCCCCAATCTCTCCGACCTCGCCCTCGTCGCCGCGGGGAGCCAATTTCACGTGTATGGCTCCCAGGCCGGATCGGAGATCGCCGTCCTCTTGGCGACGTTCGGCCCGGCCCCCGCCGAGGCGTCGTTCGACTTCTTGCCCCCCAGTCCCGGGTTCCCCGTCGGGTTGTTCCTCTTCTCCGAAGATGCCGTGAACTTCGTCCGCGCGTTCTTCAGCAGCCGTTTCGTGGCCAGCACCGCGTCCCCGTTGGTTTCCGACGGCCTCTTCTTCACGACGACGCAATCGCTCTTCGGCGGTGACTGGAGCAACGTCGACCTCCGCGACTCGGAGGAGGCGCCGGCGCCCGTTCTCCCTGGCGAGATCTTGCTTCTGAACCTCGAAGAACCCGATCCCGTCCCGCCGCCGACGCCGGCGCTTCCCGAGATGGTGACGAAGGCCGCGGTGATGGCAGCCTGGCAGAAGGGAGCCGACTACGTGCTCGCCCCTGTCGAGTCGGCGGAGGTTGTGCCGAGCGTGGATTTAGGAGAGCCCGTGCTTTCGGCGCCGATTCTGGACGGACCGACGACCCCGCCGTCGTTGACCGCGGCGGTTTGGCTGCTGGGGATGCTCGTGTTACCCTGCTCGGAGATAATGGACCGCTGGCGGATCCTCGAACGCCGACGCAAACGCAACCGTGGTACTGCGCTACGCCTCGACTGATGCGCGGGAACTGGCTTCCCGGCGATCGTATACTTCGACGAGGTTAACGGTACATGTCCGCGTCTCCGCTTTGGGCGATCACGGCGTTCTTCAATCCGCAGCGCTACGCACGATTGCTGCAGAACTATCGCACGTTTCGGCAGCGCCTGAACGTGCCGCTGGTCGCGGTCGAGATCGGCTACGACGGGCACTTCGAACTGGGGCCCGGCGACGCCGATATCCTGGTGCAACTCCCCGGCGGCGATGTCATGTGGCAGAAGGAACGCGCGCTAAATCTCGCGGTCGGCCATTTGCCGTCGGCATGCACCAAGGCGGCGTGGATTGACAGCGACCTCGTCTTCGAGAACGCGAACTGGGCGGAGAGTGCGAGTCGGCTGCTCGACGAATATCCGCTCGTGCAACTTTCCTCGGAAGTGATGGACCTACTCCCGGACGAAACGCTCGAGGAAGCCCGGCGCGAACCATTCGCGACGGGGCAAGGCATCGCTTATCTTCTCAGTCGGGGAATTTCCATCAGCGAACTCAAGCGACTTCCGGAAGGTCCGCCACAGTCCAGGCCGATGCGTTTGATGCGGGGTTTATCGGGGATCGCCTGGGCCTTCCGGCGCGATTTAACGCATTTCGCCTACGACGCCAGCATCCTGGGAGGTGGCGATCGTTTGACGTCGTTTGCCGCACTGGGGCATTCCGAAGTCTCCGTTGCCGACCATCAGATGATGCCGCTTCGGCGCCGACATTACCTGCGGTGGGCGGAAGCATTTTTCGCGGCCGTGCGCGGTCGGCTCGGCTTCGTCCCCGGTTTGGCCTACCATTGCTGGCACGGAGAGCTTTCGAAACGGCGCTATCGCGACAGACACCTGGACATGCTCCGCTTCGATTTCGACCCGGAGACCGACATCGCTCTCGACGAACACGGCCTGTGGCGCTGGAACAGCGACAAGCCCGAGATGCATGCCTACGTCCGCGATTACTTCGCCTTGCGCCGCGACGATGGTTAGGCGGGATCCGGCAACCCGCGGTAGATTGCCGAGGCCGCGAATGTTTCGCGAAAGAACGCGTCCTTCAGCCAGGACTTGTCGAGCGCCTGCAAATGGCGATACGCCGCTGCGACGGTTTCCGGGCATTCCGCTTTGGCCGCCGCCTCCTCGGGACTCTCGTGGTAGAGCGGATAGTCCGCGCCCAAATACTCGACGACGGCGGGGAGCGGATTGACCAGGATCGGCGTGTTTCGCGCGATGCATTCGACGATCGCGTTGTTCGCGCTGGTGTTTAGCAACTCGATGAAGGCAATGTTCTGCGACAGAACACGGTCGTATTCCAGCGGCGGCAAGTACTCGAGGAGTTGGACCCGTTCGGGATTGGGAAAGGGGCCGAACGTCTTTTGCTCGTCCGCGAACACTTCGCGAAAGCGCGGATTTTTCGGCGTGAGCATGACCTTGCCGAGGCGCGAAACCGGGAGTTCGAAGAACGCCCGCAGGCGCCGCAACCACCAGCCGATATGGACGACCTTCGGTTCGGGGTTGGCGCGCCAACGCTCCAGCGTGAAGTTGACCGACGAGCGCGGCGACGGATGCTTCAGCACTTCCACGGGGACGTCGAGTCGGGTGCGAAGCCAGTTCGCCAGCGATTCCGAGAGCGCGAAGAGACCGCGGCACGCCGGCAGACTCGCCTGGAGATCAGGTTGAGCCAGTAATGCGGATGCGGACCGGGACGTGCAGGATACCAGGCGGGGATTCGGGGTGGATTGTGTATGAATCCGATCCAGGGCCGAAGGTAAGGGATGCGCCCGAGACTTCGCTCTTCCGCGTGTTTCCAGAGGAAGGCGCGTTCGACGAAGGAATCGAGCCAAATGCCGGCCGGGTGATGCAGGGGCGTCAGCGCCTGGAGGGCGTAGGGCCAGCCGCCTCGATGCCGGCCGCGGTAGTCGGGTTGCGCGCTCATGTCGAGCAGAATCTTGCCGCTCACGAATGTACGTCCTCGCGGGGTAACGTCGGCGCGGGATTTGGGAGCGCTCGATAGATCGACGATCGGACGATCGCCTCCCGGAACGACGTGCCGCTGAGCCAATCTTTGGGCAAGTTCACGAGATACCGATGTGCGGCCGCGACTGTCTGCGGACATTCCGCCTTGGCCGCGGCTTCCTCGAGCGTGTCGAAGTAGAGCGGGTACTCCGCGCCCAGATACTCAACGACCGCGGGCAAGCGATTGACGACGATGGGCGTGTGCCGGGCGATGCATTCGATGATCGCGTTGTTGGCGCTGGAGTCGAACAGATGCACGAACGCCACATTCGCAGCGAGCATCTCATCGTAGGCGTCGTTGGCGAGTTGCGGAATCAGATCGACGTCCGCGAGCGCCGCCTCGGTTTTGCCCAGCACGTCGCGTTCGCGCTGCAGCACGCGCGGGAAGTAATTGTGGTTTGGCAGCAGCATTGTTTTCCGCAAACGCCGTAGCGGGAGTTCGGCAATCGAATGGAGCCGGCGCAGCCACCAACCGATCTGCACCAGCCTGGGCGTCTGATTGGCGCGGGATCGCTCCAGCGTGAAGCGCGGGGATTCGCATGGACTGGGATGGCGCAGCGCGACCACCGGGACGTCCACACGCTGCCGAAGCCAGGCGCCGACGTACTCCGACAGGACGAACAGCCCGCGACAGGTGCGCAGACTTTCGCAAAACGACTCCTTGGCCAGCAGCGTGGCTGGCGCACTGCGGACGTCGTGCCAGGCAGGCACGTCGGGCGGGTTGTGCAAGATGCCGACCCACGGATGCCGGTACGGGATGCGGCCGCGTTTGAGTTCGTCGGCTTCCTTCCAGAGGAATGAGCGCTCGACGAAGCTATCGAGCCAAACGCCCTGGCGATGGTGCAGCGGCGCGAGGGCGTCGAGGGCGTACGCCCAGCCGTGGCGATGGATGGCGGTGAGGTCCGGTTGGGCGTCCGACTCGATACGGAACCTGGCGTCGGGAATCATGGCGCCTCGTTGGGGGCGAGGAAGCCGCGCCCGAGTAGGTGCTCTACCCCAACCTCGAAGAACGCCTTATGGAAGCTGTCGGAGATGTAGTGAACCAGGGCTGTGTTCGCCGTGAGCGGCGCGCCGGGGAATTGATGCGCAACGCCGTGACCCGGCCAATTGTTGAGTCGTTCGACGGCGGTCGCACGGCCGAATAGCAGGGCGTAGAGCGTTTGCTCCATGACCCACCAGCAGAGCTTCTCGTTCCAGTCGGTCGATTCGGGTTTCACATGCTTGTTGCGAAAGCCGATGCTCATGCTCGCTCGATGGGCGGGGACGTTGATGAGACGCTCCAGCGCCGTTTCGAGAAACGCGAAGTCGCGAAAGTCGGCAACTGGGTAACCCACGACGCCGGCGTTGCAATCCGGCGCGGGATGCAGATCGAGATCGTCCTCCATGAACTTGCGATTGCGCACGTACGCCTCGGCTCCGCCGTCCTGGTAAAACGGCTTTCGTTCCCGAATGCAGGAAGTCACGACCGGCGAGGCGCGAAACCAGAGCACGTCCGAATCCGTTCCCAAAACATAGTTCGTCTGCGCCGTCAGCAAGACGTCGATCAACTTCCGCGCCATGAAATGGTTCTTGCGAAAGTATTGACACAGGGGAAAGCCTTCCAACCGCTGGAGGATGGCGGCGTCGTGGCCCGTGTAAAGTCGGCAACCGGGAAAGTGTTCCGCGAACCGCGCCTTCGAACTCGGCGACAACGAGCCGTCGTCGTGGATGGCCAGTCCGATCCGAAGCTTTGCGTATCGGTAGAAGGACTTGATCGACCAGAAAGCGCGCTGCACGTCTCCTTCGCAGACAAGCATATGCAGTTCCGTGTTTGCGTCTTGCCGAATCGGAATGGCCGGCGTTTCAAAGATACGCTTGTACGCGGTTGGATGGAACTCCCCTGTCGAGGTGATTACCGTTGCCTGCTTCGGCGCAGCTTCCTCGCCCAGCCAGCCAGGAACCATTGCAAGCGGCTCGATGACCTCGTAGGCCGGGTAGCGGACGATCTGGCTCGGATTGAGGAAGATCCGGGGAAACCCAGCCTGCCTGAGGCTTTCGTGAAACGTCACATGCTCGCAGTCGGAGCCGTCGTAGCGTCCGGCCGCGAACGCGGGCATGGCGTAGAGAGCCAGTCCGCCAAAGCACGAGAGCACGGGCTGCAGCGGCGCGCCGCGCGGCAACACGGCCGAGTTGACGTGCGTCGATGGGTGCGTTCCCGGGTGGCCCAGGGCCCGCAGCGCCCATCCGTCCAGGTACATCGCTCGATTATGGAACAGCGAGATGCCGTTGCTGCCCACCGCGTCCCAGTCGTCCGCCCCGAACGTATGCGCCAGCCCGTCCGCGCTCCAGCCTGAAAGATCGAGATCGACAATGAGGGCGGCGTCGAAGTGCCGAAAATCCCGAGAAATACGGCCCTGCACCTGGCTGCGATAGTACGCCAGGTCGCGCGTCCGGCGCGGATCTTTTACCGAACTCCAGCGCGGATTCTCCAGCGTCTCCGACAAGATGGTGACGCGGGGGTTGCGTTCGCTCCAGGCCTTGAGCTGCGCCAGCGTATCGTCGTCGGAGTCGTTCTCGTAAACGACGACGGCGTAGTCGGCGAACAGGGCGCCGGTCTGTTCGAGTTGGGCGATGGTAGCGGGGAGCGTCGCGCCCAGGTCGCGCGCCAGTCCGCCGATTGCGACGCGTTTCTGGGCGATGCGAACGCGTCCCTCGGCGAGACGTCGCTCGTACTCTTCGCGGAAAAAAACGGCACAGGGCCAATGGTCCTCGTTGAAAGGCATGTTCATGAGCGGAATCTGTTCCTGGACGGAGCGGGAAGAGACATTGCATTCATGTTGAAATAAGGTATACGATCTCCTTAACGAAAGTGAACCGTCCGGAGATTTAGGTTCGCGTCATGGATGAGCCGATCGCCTTCGCGGCGCCGACATTCGTCTGGCCTCAGGGAGCCCGTATCCACGTCGCGGCCCAGGAAGTGCGCTGCCGCGACGGCGTGGGCGGCGCCGTCCTCGGCATGCGGCAACTCTTCCGCGCCTTCGGCATCCCTTGCGACGTCTACGCCCTGCGCGCCGATCCCGACCTCGAAGATCTGCCGATCGAGCAACTCGAAGGCGCCGTCCGTCCGCATGATCTACTAATTTTTCACTATTCAACGTTCGACGAATCGTTCCCGACGGCGACGGCGCTCCCCTGTGCGAAGTGGATCTACTTTCACAACCTGACGCCGACGCGTTTTCTGCGTCCTTTCGACGAACTATACGAAGCGGGCTACCAAACGTGCCTCGAGCAGATGCGGGATTTCGACCGCTGGGACGGGCTGTGCGCAAACTCGGCCAAGTCGCTGCGCGAGTTGCAGACGCTGACGAACCATGTCGTGCCGAAACGTCTCGGCGTCTGTCCGCCGATGCTCGACGTCGCGCGCTGGCGCCGGTTGGCCGCGGAACCGGTCGATCTCCCCGAGTCGCGGACGCTGCTTTTGAGCGTGGGCCGAATGGTACCGCAGAAGAAGGTCGAAGATCTTCTGAGCTTGTTCGAGCATTTCACGGCCGACTCGGCGTTGCTCCTGGCCGGCTGGGCGAAGTTGCCGCGCTACGAGGAGTTCATCCACGAACGGTTGCGACAGCTGCCGACCTCCGTCCGCGCGCGCGTGCACATTCTCGACACCCTGAGCGATGGCCAACTCAAGACCGTCTACCAGCGAGCATCCGCGTTCGTCACGATGACGGAACACGAGGGCTTTTGCGTGCCGCTTGCCGAGGCGATGCACTTCGATTTGCCGATCTTCGCGTTTGCCGAGGAAGCCGTCTGCGAAACGCTCGGCGGAGCGGGACGCACGTATGGCGCGAAAGACTTCCCGACGATGGCACGCGACATGGCAACAACGCTCGACGATCGCGACGGCATCCGAACGATCGTCGCGAGGCAGCGTCGGCGACTCGTCGAAATCGAGCAACGCGCGAACGGCGCGCCGATCTGGGACATGATTGCGGAGGCGATGCATGCGCGTGCTGTTTAACACCTATCCAGTCGCTTTCGACTGCCCCGGCGGCGGCGAGGTGCAGCTCCTGCACTCGCGCTCGGCACTCCAGCGCGCGGGCGTCCAAGTCCTCCTCTTCGATCCCTGGCAGCCGCAGTTCGATGCCGTCGACCTCGTGCATTACTTCTCGGTGCAAGGCGGCTCGATGAACTTTTGCAGCCATGTCCAGCGCCGCGGTCTGCCGCTCGTGGTTTCGCCGATTCTATGGCTCACCCCCGCGGGAATCCCGAATTATCCCATGGATGAAATTCGTAGTGTGCTTCGCCTGTGCGATGCCGTCCTGCCCAACTCGCGTGCCGAGGCCGAGCAACTCGCCGAGCATTTCGGCGTACCGCGGGAGAAGTTTCACGTGACGCATAACGGCGTGGAACCCGTCTTCGCGGAGCCGGCGGACGGGGAATTGTTTCGTCGTCGTTTCGGCATTGAGGGGCGTTTCGTGCTGAACGTCGCCAATGTCGAGCCGCGGAAGAATCAGCTGGCGCTGGTGCGTGCGCTGCGCGGACTGGAGTTGCCGTTGGTGATCGCGGGCCGAATTCGCGACGTCGCTTACTGGCAAGCGTGCCGGCGCGAAGGGGGCGATTTTCTGCGCCACGTCGGTCCGGTGGAACATGGCAGCGACCTGCACCGATCAGCCTATCGGGCGTGCTCGGTTTTCGCATTGCCGAGCACGCTCGAGACGCCGGGCCTGGCGGCGCTGGAAGCGGCGGCGCAGGGCGCCAGGGTCGTCATCACTCAGGTCGGCTCGACGCGCGAATACTTCGGCTCCGGCGCCGACTATGTCGATCCGGGCGATGAAGCGAACATTCGCCAGGCGGTCCTCGGCGCGCTGGAGCGTCCCGCCCGACCGGAGCTCGGCAAACACTTGGCCGCGAAGTATTCCTGGGACCGGACCGCCCGGCAACTCCTTGGCGCGTACGAACAGATGCTCGCCCAGAGGGCGCCATGAACTTGCTGGCCGGAAGGTGCGCCGCGTGGTTGCAACCGCTCGCCGAGCGTTGGCTGGGCCGGGCGATCGGCACGAAACTCATCGATCTTCGTCGGCACGTCACGCTCCCCTGGCACGAGCGCCGGGCGCTTGCTCAACATCGGCTCACGCAGACGCTGGAACATGCGGGCCGCCATGTCCCCTACTACCGCGATCTGTTCGCCAGGATCGGCTTCTCGGCTAATCCGCATCGTCTCGCTGAATTGCCGTACCTCACCAAGGATATCCTCCGCGCCGAAGGCGTTCGCCTGCTCGATGAACGCTGTG
The DNA here is from genome assembly GCA_038217425.1 of Gemmatales bacterium. Classification (GTDB taxonomy): domain Bacteria; phylum Planctomycetota; class Planctomycetia; order Gemmatales; family Gemmataceae; genus JAIEPT01. The sequence goes on along the minus strand of JBBQPM010000123.1, from coordinate 4,402 downwards.
CTCCGGGGGGCCTGCATCTGCGCAAGACCGGCGGCTCGACGGGGCCTTCTACGAGCGTCTATTATTCGCACGAGGCCCTCGACTGGACCGCCGCTGTCAATCGCCTGGCGTTGGAGTGGACCGGGAAAACGTCGTACGGCCGCGAAGTGCATCTGTCGTCGCGCTTTCCGCGCCATTTCCCCTGGCGCGACCGCGTGCGTGAATGGTTCAAGGCGACGGTTCTCAATCGTCGAAATCTGGAAACGGACGCGTTCGAGGACGCGGACCTCGAAAAGATCTGGGCGTTCCTGCGCCGCACCCGCCCGTTCCTGCTGCAGGGGCATCCGTCGACGGTCTACGCCCTTGCCAGATATCTCCAGCGCACGGGCGAAACCGCGGACTGCGCCGTACAGGCGTTCGAGTCGGCCGGCGAGACGCTCACCCAAGTGCAAACGCAGGCAATCGCGTCGGCGTTGGGCTGCCGGGTTTTCAATCGCTACGGCTCCGCAGAGTTCGGCGTCGTCGCGCATCAAACGCAGCCATGTTACGGCGCGCCGTTACACGTGTTCGACGCCATCGTTTGGCCCGAGTCGGCGCCTTCGGAACTCGGCGACGAACTCGTCCTGACGGGCTTGCTCAACCCCGCCATGCCGCTCATCCGCTACCGCACCGGCGACCTCGCGCAGCTCGCCGAGGAGGCGGGCGGGTTCGTGCTGCGCGATCTGCGGGGCCGGGTGCACGACGTCGTGCGTCTGGCGGGCAAACGCACGCCGACGCATTATTTGCAGGATGTGCTCGATCGGCTCGGCGGCATCGACGAATTCCAGTGCCAGGAACGCGCCGACGGTCGCCTGCTGCTGCGTCTGGCCGTGAGCGACGATTCACGCCAATCTGAGATTCTGAGCGCCTGCGCGGAGTGGTGGCAGCACCACGTCGAAGTCGAGTTCGTCGAACTCGCGCAGCTCCAGCGGTCCGGCGAGCACGGCAAGTTTCGCCACCTCGTTCCCCGGGCGGCATGATGGTCATCGCCGTCGTCCACGAACCGCAAGACCGCGCCGCCGGGGATCTCGTCGCTGCCGCACTCGCGCGTTCGTTCTCCGCGCGTCAGGTCGTGCGCCTGTGCCCCGCGGAGTTATCCGACGCGCCCGACGGCGTCGTCGTCATACATCCCAACCGTTCGTTCGCGTCGCAGTGGGACGACCTGTTGCGCTCAGGCCGCAAGGTCATTCTCCTGGGCCGACTCGACGAAGCGCTGGCGCCGCGTCTCGGCTTGCAACCGAGCGCCGAACCGCTGGAACCGGGCGACGCCGACGCCGAGCCGTTCGGCGCATCGCGTTTGAGCATCCGCTACGACGACGCGCATCCGCTCGCCGCCGTCGTGCCGCTGCGTCAACGCGCCCTGTGCCGTTTCGATTTCGCCCAGGAGTGGAACAATCTCGGCTTCGGCCGAATCCCGCTGGACGGCAGCGTGTGGAGCCTGGCGGGAAAGTGGCGGAGCACGGGGATGACCGTGCTCGCCGGGCTCGATGGGTTGGTCTACTCCGGCCTGCACGAAACGGCCGATGCCGCGTGCCTGTTCATCAACCGCGCCGTCGGACCGATCGACAGCCTCGAATGGCGGCTGGTCGAGGCCTTCCTGGGAGACTATCGACCCGACCTGTCCTGCTTTCCGTACCTGGACGAACTCCCTGCGGGCTATGACGCGGCGGCGACCGCGCGGCTCGATTGCGACGAGGCGATCGTTGCCGCTCGCCCTGTCTTCGAACTCTACGCATCGATCGGCATGCCGCTGACGTTGGCGATCAAGACCGACCAGCCCATCGGCGGCGAAGAACGTCGGCTGCTCGCAGACGTGCTGGACGCCGGCGGGTCCATCGCGTCGCATTCCGTGCACCATTTTCCGAACTGGGGCGGCGCTTTCGCCACGGCGCGCGCCGAGGCCATGCAGTCGCGGCAGTTCCTCGAAGGCGTCGTCGGTCGGCCGGTGCGCTACGTCGTGTCGCCGTTTCATCAGAATCCCGACTACGCAGTGCAGGCGCTGGCCGAGCACTACGACGGCGTCGTCGCCGGCATCCTCGCCAACGATCCCGAGATGTTGCTCGGACGTTCCGGCCAGGTTCCCGGCGCCCGCGCGGGATTCGTCACCCACAGCCAGCAATGCATGCTGCATGGCGACTGTCCCGCGAATTACTCCGAAAGTTTACACCACCACTGCCAGGCCCGAGCCGTCTTCGGCTATCTCGATCATCCATTCTCCGCACGCTATCAGTACGGCTGGGCGAGCGAGGCCGCCCGGCTCGCGGCGCACCGGACGCTTTTGGAAACGCTCGCGCAGTCGGGGCGCGTTTGGCGGCCCAATCTCGAAGAGCACTTCGACTTCATCCGCCGACGCACTCGAACGCAGCTCAGCCGGGACGCACACTGGGCGTTGATCGTCGAGACCGATTCGTGCGCGGGTCCGCGCCTGGCGGTGCGCTGGAAAGGCGAGACCTTCGCCGAGGAATCGGCTTGGACAAAAACGACCGGCCCCTGAGTACGCACGCCCTACGCGCCCTCGTGCCGCTGGTATTGCTCGGGCGCGTCGATATACTTGGTCCTGGCGAACCGAGCGAATGCTCGAAATCTTGACCGGCGCCGACGCGCCGGCCCGCTGTGCCGCCTGAACCAGGGTCGTGAGCCATGAACCGCTTCGCTCTCGCTTGCCTCGTCTGCATTCCGGGCCTTGCCAGCGCCCAGGAGAAATCGCTCCGAATCCAAACCCCGATGAGCCCGCCCGCCTGGGCACTGTTGCAGCGGCAAGTGCTCAAGGCAAGCTCCGAGGCGTGTCAGAACTTTTACGGCAAATACTTCGACGAGCGCGGCTGGCTCCTCTGCGCCGAACGCTGGGGCGGCGACGACGGGCCCGACGACGCCATCGAGAACTGCAACAATTGGCCCATTCTCCACGCCCTGGGGGGCGCCGACGAAGTCCGCAAACTTTACCTGAAGGCCTGGGAAGGGCATCTCCGGCAATACACGCTCGCCAAGACGACGAAGGTGCCGTTCGCCAAGGACGGCATGTACTTCAAAGAATTCCCCGTCATGTTCGATTGGTTGCACCACGCGGAAGGGCTGACCGTCTTTCAAATGCAAGGACTCTCGCATCCGCACGACGCGCAGTTCGTGCAGCGGGCCAGGCGCTTCGCGGGCTTCTATCTCAACGAAGATCCGGGCGCCCTCAACTACGACGCCCAGCACAAGATCATCCGCAGCATGTTCAACGGCAGCCGCGGACCGCTCCTGCGCAGGGCGACGGCGCTCGACTGGGCGGGCGACCCGATCGAGATCAAGAACCGCTTCAAGCCAGGACATCACGAGCAGAGCTACGAAGAAATGCTCGAGCACTTCAAGGACTACAACGACATCGTCGGCGATCATCCGCAAAACCTCCTCGCCACGTCGCTCCCCTTCACCGCCTTCGCGGCGACCGGCGACGCCAAGTACAAGGACTGGATCCTCGACTACGTCGGCGCCTGGCGGCAACGCCTGCTCGACAACGACGGCATCCTGCCGACCAAGGTCGACCTCGACGGCAAGGTCACCATCTGGTACGGCGGCGTCTACGGCTGGGCCTTCAGCGTCGTCGCCCCGCACGACGGACAACTCGTCCACCGCAACACCCATGCCCTGGGCCTCGCCGGCTTCGGCAACGCGTATCTCCTCACCGGCGACGACCGCTGGCTCGATCCCTGGCGTAAGATGATCGACCGCATTAATGCCCAGGGCAAGTTGGACGGGGGCAAAATGACCTACCCGACCATGTTCGGTCCCAAGGGGTGGTACAACTTCAAACCCGAGAAGTACAGCCATGGAGCCGAGGAGATCTGGTACTGGTCGATGAAGCAGACCGACCTCGATCGGTTGCCGCAATCCGGGTGGATCGCGTTTCTACAGGGGAAGGATCCGACGTATCCGGAACGGGCCCTGCGCGCCGACCTCGAATCGCTGCGAACGAAAGCGGAGGGGATGCGCAAGGACGAGACGACTCCCGACACTCGGCTGGCCGACGATCCGATGAAGTTCAACCCCGCGGTGGTCGCCAACCTCGTCCGGCTCGCGATGGGGGGCATCCACCATTACAACCGGACGCTGGTGTTGCACAGCCGACTGCGTTACTTCGATCCCGAAAAGCGTCGGCCCGGGCTCCCCGCGGACGTGGCGGCGCTCGTGGAAAAACTGGGCGACGACGAGACGACGGTGACGCTGGTGAACACGAATCCGCTGGAAACTCGGCGCGTGATCGTGCAGGCGGGGAGCTACGGCGAACATCAGATCACGACGGCGAAGCTCGGCGGCAAGTCGGTCGCGGTGAATGGTCGTTGGGTGGAGGTGGTGCTCGACGCGGGCGCCGGGGCACGGGTCGAGCTGGGGATGAAGCGATACG
>JBBQPM010000122.1:0-20301 GCA_038217425.1 Gemmatales bacterium | reverse complement strand
CCCCGAAGGGGTTGCATCGAGGCGGCCATACGGATGCAACCCCTTCGGGGTAATCCTGTGTGACGCCTTTGTTCCCTGGGTTGCGAGTACGCAACCCAGGGCTTTGAGATCCAACCCCTTCGGGGTAAATGTAAATGACTTTACTCATTGAGTTTACGTTAAAAGATTGAGGAAAAGTGGCGCTGTCCAATTTATCAGCGGGTTGTTGGTTCAAGTCCAACACGGGGCACTCGGAACTTGTTGAATGAATTGGGGTTACGAATTCGGTCGTTCCTCACGCCCGACGACTTCCGAGGGCGCTTGCAATGAAGCCGCTTCCGCAAGGGAGCAGCTCTAGGCTGGCCGTGCGACGGAATCCTTGCGGCCCCTCGAGATCAGGCTTCCCCCGATCCCCATCAGAAGCAAGCCGGACGCCAGAAACGCCAGGTCCCAAATCAGGTGATTGTCCGTCTCAGTGACGTGATGAATATGCAGCAGATGGTGATTGAGGATTCCTTCTACGAAGTTGAACAGACCCCAACCCAGCGCCATCGAGCCGACGAGAGTTTTCGTGGACAGCGGCACGTCTCGACGCGACGCCGCCTTCCAGAGCAGCGCCAGTCCCAGGGCGGTCATCACCCAGGTAAGGGCGTGGAACAGTCCGTCCCAAAACATGTTGATCTGAAGGTTCACCACCAATCGTTCCAGTTCCACCCCCGTCGTCGGGTACGTCGCCGACAGCATGTTATGAACTTGGAGCAGTTGATGAAAAACGATGCCGTCCACGAACCCGCCCATGCCGATCCCGAGCAAAATACCGGCAGCGATCAAAGGACGGCGGGTGATCTTCTCAGCCATGTTCATCCTCCATTCGCGGGCGGAGCGGCGTCGGCTTTCGGCGTGGTCTGCGTGCGGAACCGAAAATCGTCGATGAAAATCCCCATGACGACGGCCAGCAAGAGGAGGAAGGGCATGAGCGTGAGCAGCAGGTTTCTCCAAAAATGGTCGTTGAAGATGCCCGCCTTCACTTGTTGGCCGGTTTCCGATTCGCAAAACGGACACGCCGCGGCTGACGCCACGTTCAGCCCGAGCACAATCAGACTCCCGAGGGTTGCCACGTTCCGGTTCATCATGTTTGAGTCGATTACCGCCGCCGTTTCCAGGAACGCCGGGCTAACCCGCGTGCGAGTCGGCGATAACGCCCTCCAATTCCATGGGGTCGAACGGCTTGGTCAGGTGCATGTCAAAGCCGGCGTCTCGGGAACGTCGCTTGTCCTCGTCCTGGCCGTAGCCGGTCAATGCTGCAAGCACTAACGGCTCGAACTCAGGATGAGAGCGCAGCTGCTTGGCGACCTCATAACCGCTCATCCCCGGCAGGCCGATGTCCAGCAGAATGACTTCGGGATGAAAATCTCGCACCACCTGGAAAACCGAGATGCCGTCGTGGACGGTGCGCACCTCATGGCCTCGCAATCGCAACAGCATGGCCGCACTCTCCGCGGCGTCCACATTGTCGTCCACCACCAAGACTTTACGGCCCGGACTGTGCGCGAGCGGCTCCATCGGCCCTTCATCTCCACTCCTGGGCTTACTTGCCGCCAAGGTCGGAAGCCGAACGGTGAATATACTCCCCTGCCCGGGACCAGGGCTGGATGCCGACACGCTGCCGCCGTGCATTTCCATGATGCGCTTGACCAGGGTAAGGCCGATGCCCACTCCTCCCTGAGAGCGCGCCAACGAACGATCTGCCTGGACAAACAAATCGAAGATGCGCGGAAGCACCTCGGGAGCAATGCCGCAGCCGGGGTCTCGTACTCGCACCAAGACTTCGTCGTGGTCAACCTCCGCGGTCAGCGAAATTCGGCTTGGTTGAGGCGTGTACTTCGCAGCGTTCAGCAAGAGGTTACTGAAGACCTGGGCCAAACGCACCACATCCGCATGGACGTAGAGGGGACGAGGCGGCAGGGAGACGGTCAACTCGTGGCCGTGGGCGTCGAAAGTGGGTTGGGCCGTTTCGACCCCCTGACTCACGATCGTTGCCAGGTCTGTCCGCTCGAGCCGCAATTCGACCCGGCCCAACATAATTCGAGAGACATCCAAGAGATCGTCGACCAGGCGAACCAAGTGGCCGACCTGCCGCTCCATCATGACGCGGGCCTGCGCGACCATGGTGCGGTCGGCGGCGGGCATCTTCAGAATTTGCAGCGCGTTCCGCACCGGGGCCAGGGGGTTGCGGAGTTCGTGGGCGAGCATGGCGAGGAATTCATTCTTGTGCCGGTCCGCCTCGGTCAGCTGGTCAAGCCGCACCCGCAACTCCTGCTCCAGCCGATTGCGTTCTGCGATTTCTGACTCCAACCCTGCGTTCGCCTGTGCCAGCTCGGTCGTGCGCTGTCGAACGCGCTCCTCCAACTCGACATTGGAATGGCGTAGTGCTTTCTCAGCCTGCATGCGCTCGGTCAGATCACGAGTCACCTTCGAGAAGCCGAGCAGCCGTCCCTCGCCATCCCGCAACGCCGTAATGACCACGTTGGCCCAGAAGCGGGAGCCGTCCTGCCGCAGTCGCCAGCCTTCGTCCTCGAACCGCCCTTCCTTTTGGGCGACTTCCAGCTCGTGTTCCGGCCAGCGCCGCTCGAGCGCCTCGGGGAGGTAGAAGCGGGAAAAATGCTGGCCGATGATGTCCTGCGCCCGGTAGCCCTTGAGACGCTCGGCGCCGGCGTTCCAGGTCGTCACGAAGCCATGCTGATCGAGCATGAAGATGGCGTAATCGGTCGTCCCCTGAACCAGCAAGCGCAGCTGGTCCGCCTGCCGCCGGGCGCGCTCTTTTTCCTGATACAAATCGACCAAGCCGGCGACTTTCCCGCGCACGATTTCCGGCGCCAACGGTTTGATCAAATAATCCACCGCACCGAGCTTATAGGCCTCGACCACCGGGAAGTCCGTGTTCTCCTGAGCGGAGATGAAGATGATCGGGATATGGGATGAGCGTGGCTGCTCCCGAAGCAGTTTGACTGTCTGGAACCCGTCTAGCCCCGGCATGCGTACGTCGATGAGGACGACTGCGAACTCGACTTCCTTTGACAGGATGAGAGTCTCCTCCCCGGAGCGGGCTTGCACGAGATTGCAGCCCAAATCTTCGAGGATCGCTTCCAGGGCAAGAAGGTTGGCAGGTTGGTCATCTACCAGCAGAATGCTCGCCTTCGGGCCTGTTTCTTGTCCGTTTATTCGTGTCATATCCTGCATTCCCGCCTCATGATAAGCCGTTTTTTCGTCTTGGGAATCGCTGAAAAAAGCAAAAGCCCCGGCACGAAATCTCGGGGGCCTCGCCTTTATTTCCAGCAGCGGAAAGCAAAAATCGTTTGTGGCAGATCCGGAAAGACAAGCGCTGTCCAACAAATTACCAATCGAAAATAGGCAATTGGCGTGCCGCAAGGGGAAGGACTTCGTGAACCGCTTTGGATCGGGCTGTGCGTCGAGATCAGCTTCACGACGGCCGGTGGGTCGAATCGCCGTCTGTCGACTCGCTCCGTACCAGGTGTTCCTCGCAATACGTCAGGATGGCCGCCGCTTCCTTTTCGTCGAGCAAGTCGAGGGCCAGGTGGGCTGAAACATAGCAGAGAGCGAATGCCATCTGGGGCCATTGCTCCAGGCCGTTATCCACACCCTCGGCTTTGGTGTGGGCAACGTAATTCGCCAGGGCCACCTTGGTGGCCCGTTCCGCTTCGCGTCCGCGCAGTTTCCGTCCGCGAAATTTGAGGCATACCAGGGGCGCCAACTGGAACAGGTTGGCGTCCGTAATTTTGGTTCCGACAAGTGCCCCAAACGGTGCAGTCTCGGAGGCGTCGGCAAGCGCCAGCGTGATCTCTCGGAGCCATTCGGAGGGTTTCGTGGGTAAGTCTCGCTGCATCTGGAACTCCCCCTTCGGCTGGCCGGGATTTTTACACTCGAAGCGAGCCGCGGAACGCCCTGACGCCGTAATAGGACTGAGCGCCGTTGTGGTACACGAAGACCTTGCCGTAGCGGTAATCGCCAAACAGGGCGCCGCCAAGTTCCCGGATCTCCGGGGGCGTCTTCACCCAACTCGACGTTTTCGTGTCGAAGGTTCCGAGCTTTTGCAGCTCGCGATATTGTTCTTCCGTTAAAATTTCGATGCCCATGTCCGCAGCCATATCGAGGGCGTTATTTTCCGGCCGATGTTCCTTTCGCGACTCCCACCCTTCGCGATCGTAGCACACGCTTCGTCGGCCTTTGGGGGTTTCCGCGGAACAATCAAAGAAGATGAATTCGCCCGCATTTTTATCATAACCGACAACGTCCGGTTCGCCGCCCGTTCTTTCCATTTCGTGCAGCGACCAGAGCTTGTCCGGATTCGCGTCCAGCTTGGCGTTCACCTTGGCCCACTCGAGACTGCGATGGCGGTCCATGTTCTGCTCAAAGCGAACCTTCAAGGTTTCGAGCAGTTCCTCACGTTGCTCGGGCGACAACGTCCTTTTCGATTCAGCGCGCTTCATCACGTTCTCCCTGGTGTTCCTGAAATGATAGGGCGGATCACAGGAGATCGGCAAACCGCCGACGACGGAAAATGAAAAGGGGGCGTTCATGGATGTCCTCTTTTCTTTGCTTGACACGGAGAATGAGATCGCTTATGCTTTGCATTGCAAAGTACTTTTCGTTGACGAGCTGCCAATCGTTCTACGAACTCTCTTTGCAACGCCAGGCCGCCATCGACTTATTCACTCAAGGAAACCATGAACCGCTTACCTCCTTTGCAGCGCGGCTTCCGTGCCCTGCTCCGTGGCGAGCCCCAGGCGCTTTTCGACTGGATGGATAGTCGCAGCACGCAGGGTCTGGTTGGCTGCGTCATGGTGATTATCGCGGGCTGCGGTTTGTTCGGCGCCGCCGTCGGTTTGTGGCGTTCGCCGCTTCAGGCGGGCTATGTGGCGGTGAAAATGCCGTTGGTGATCCTGCTGACGGCCGTTGGCAATGCGGCACTCAACGGCATGTTGGCCCAGTTGCTGGGAACCGGGCTCTCGTTTCGGCAGACATCGTTAGCCATCATCATGAGCTTTGCCGTCGCCGCCGTCATTCTGGCGTCGCTCAGTCCGTTGGTCCTCTTCTTGCTCGTCAATACCCCGCCGTTTTCCAGCAGCGGGCACGGAGGCGACGTGATGCTCGTTGCGCTCGTCACCGCGATTGCCTTTGCTGGCGTCGTGGCCAATGTGCGTCTGCTCCGGCTCATTGAGCATGCCAGTCGCGGCCGCGCCGTGGCGCTCCAGACGCTCTTTGCTTGGTTGGCCGGAAATCTCTTGCTCGGCAGCCAGATCGCGTGGGTCTTGCGTCCCTACATGGGCCCGGCCGACCTGCCCGTCGAATTCTTGCGCGCCGAACCGTGGCGCGGCAATTTTTTCGAAGGGCTCGCCAACTCCGTGCTGCGACTTTTGAATATGTGACCAGCCTCCCCTTTGAAACCAGGAGTTCCTATGAACGAACATGCGTCAGATTCCGAGCAGACGCCGCCGGCGCGTTCCCTTCCTATGGCCCAGGCAAATCGCGAAACGTCAACTCGAGATGGCTTCGCGGAACTGCCAACCGGATTCGGCTGGAACGGCGTTCTGTCGGCATTGCTGCGCCAACCCGGTCAGATCGTTTGTCATCTGCATGAGTCGGCCAGCGGTTCGAAGGTGGCGGCGGTATTGGCCGTGATTGCCCTGCTTTGCCTGGCCGCATATGGCGTCGTGGTCGGCGCTTTTTCCGGCGGCACCCAGCTTTGGGCGGCGCCTCTCAAGATCGTCGGCGGCGCGCTGTTGACGTCGGCGATTTGTCTACCGAGCCTTTACGTGCTCGCCTGTCTGGGGGGCGCACACGACAAGCTCAAGCTGAGCCCTCTTGCGGGCCTACTACTCGCCACGATGGCGCTTAATGCGACACTTTTAATCAGCTTTGCACCAATTGCCTGGGTTTTCTCGCAGTCAACTGACTCGATCGCGTTCATCAGTTGCTTGCATTTGCTACTTTGGGCCATCGGGTTTTATTTCGGTATACGGCTGGTGCTCGTCGGCGCCCGCTATTTAGGCGTGGCCGACCGGGGCTACCTGGTGCTATGGATCTTCATCGTGACGTTGGTCAGCTTGCAGATGATGACCACGTTGCGACCGATCGTGGGAAGCTCCGAACGATTGCTGCCCACGGAGAAGAAGTTCTTTGTAAATCACTGGCTCGAGTTGTTTCCTTTGCCCAGGTAGATCCCATTGCTTCGGCTTCGTCCAACTCCAAGAAGCGGCATCCTCGTGACGTAAGCTGTTGACGTAGGCGGTCGCCTGGCTGGCGGTCAGCGCCTCGGAATCAAAGGGGGACCAGCGTTTCCTCGAGCAAGCTCCCCCGCCGTATCAGGCGAAACCTTCGCTCGCGCGATTTGATCGGGCGCCAGGCCCATCGAAACGGTCTAAAAGTCGATGTTGAACCGAATTCCAAACGCTTGAAACGTGCCTGAGGTAAGACCGGCGGTCGGGTCGGCCGGGACTGGGAAAATGCGACTCATCAATGACCAGTTCGCTTGAATGCGAAAGTTTGAGTTGAGGTACCAGTTGACGGCGGCGGTCGCCGCGTTCGACATACCTCCGTTGATGCCGCTGTTGTTCAGATCGACGTAATCGTAGCGAGCGCCGATTTCCCAGGCGCCCTTGCTGAAGATCAAGCCATTCTCGCCTTCCATGAAGTAGAACGTGTTGCGTGGCGTGACGCGTTCGTAGCCGGGACGGTCCTTGCGGTACTTTCGGGTGTCGGGAGTCAGGAAGTACAGCATCTCGACATATCCGCCGTGCGCGAAATAGGCGCCGCGCGAGGCGACGCCCGCCGGCAGAGTTCCGTCGGCGTTGGGCAAGCCCCCCGTGTATGCGTTCGTGACGGTGCTCGCGGCGTACTCGGCGGCAAAGGTGAGACGGTCGGCGACCATTGCGAACTCGAGGTTGGCAATTTGCTGACCGTCCGGACTGAAGATGGTACCGGTATTGGCGATGTTCGGAGTCTCGAAACTGCTTCCCGTTCGAATCATGGGACGAGCGCGATAGCGGACTTGATCCTGATAGAGATTGCGGTAACTGTAATCGACGCCCACGTGAACCCATGCGGACTCTTCTTCGTTCCAGTAAGGAAGCCACGTGAGTCGACCATTGTAGGCGTGAGCGCCGTCTCCGGTATTCGCGAACGCGCGGTTATTCGTCGCGTTTTGCTGAAAAAAGCCGAGTAATCCGTAGGCTCGGTCGCCCTCCAGGAAATTACGCTGTACCGTGATGCCATTCGAGAAGTTGTAATCGCCGTTGAATGCGTCGAACATGAGGCCCCGCTCGAGCCAGACTTGATTATTGTCACTCGTGGCGGTGACGAAATTCAGACTCTCGCGCTGCCGTCCGATCCGAATCGTGCCGATGAGCGGTAGTTGCGTGACGCCCATGTAAACTTCGTTGAAGCCGACCGTCTCGGAAGGATTGATGTCCGTGGCGAACTGCGAGCCAGCCGGCGGCGTGGCAGGGCTGATGCCAAGCGTTCGGCGACGAAGGTCCAGGGCGTTCGCAAACTCGTACTGCGTCCAGAACTCAATCTGCTCCCACAGCTGCCCGGCAAACCTCAGACGTGCCCGGCGAAACTCCATGCCGTCGTTCAGACTTTGTCCGGGATCCACCGAGCGGTTGAAGTTTCCGATCGACGTCACATCGCCTTGGCCCGCGCCAAACGAGCTCATGTCGAACTGGGCAACGCCGCCGACGGTCCAGCGAAAGGATTTGTCCTGGTTCTCGAACCACAGGCCATTCTTCCAGGTCGCCTCCATCTTCAGCGCCTTCCCGACTTCGAACGATTTGTCCGCTTCTTCGGTTGCCTTCTTTGGTGCGTCACGCGCGACGACGGGAACCTTGGCGGCGGCAGGTTCGGCCACGGTCTCCCCTTGCGGAACCGGAGCAGCCGGGACGAGCGCCTTGAGCTGTTGGATCTGCTTCTGGAGTTCCAGATTTTGCTTTTCGAGCCGATCAAATCGCTCTAGCAGCGCTTTCATCGCGGGATCCTGAGCGGCAAGAGAGGACGTCAAACCTGCCAGCAGCACGCAGACGCTCAGCAGGCTAGATCCTTTAACCGGCATATCCGAATCCTTCGGTATCTATTCACACATCCATGTTTCGCAACGTCTTCGATCGGGGATCGAATCGCCTCAATCGCGACTATCCGCATCATCGGACGTTTCTCCGAGGCGCAGTATTAAGAAGAGTTCGAAACTGGGAAGCAACCCTGCGAGGTTTGTCGGTCGAACGATCAAGTCCGCTTGGCACGCTTGTTCCGATTCGGCAAGCTGTTACGACAAACACCCGGAGCGCCGCGACATTTTGTCGTAGTTCATTCGCCAGAAAGCGTTTCTCGTACGCCAGTTACATCGAAAAATTCGGATGCAACTGCCCTTCCGTTTCGGCGATCTTCGATTATCATGGACCTTTGCAGACTTCGCATTCTACTCGAGATACCCATGTGGCTAGTTCGTTCTGCGCTGCAAAATTCGCACCTCTATATCGTGATCGCGCTGATGACCGTGGTCGCCGGCGTGCTCGCCGTCGCGGCCATTCCGGTCGATATTCTCCCGACTTTCCGCAGCCCGGGCGTCATGGTGATGACGTACTACTCGGGCATGCCGCCCAACGTCATTGAACGCAATATCACCAATCGAATCGAACGTTGGTGCGGCCAGGCGACAGGGGTCCAGAAAGTCGAGTCGAAATCGCTGGTCGGGATCAGCATCGTTCGACTCTATTTTCGCGACGACATTGACCCGGCGGCCGCGCTGACCGAGGTCAGCTCTCTGGCATTAAGCACCTTGCCGACGCTGCCGCCGGGCACGCTGCCGCCGATCGTTCGACCTTTCGACCCCACTGCCACATTGCCGCTCGCCATCCTCAGCGTGAGTCAGGCGTCCCTATTCGACAGCGAAACAGAGGGCAACAGTTTATCCGACGAACAGCAAAATCGGCAGGAAATTCAGCTCCAAGACTATGCGAAAATCGACCTACGCAACCAACTCGGCGGACTTCCGGGCGTCGTCGCCCCCACGGTTTTCGGCGGCCGAGAGCGGACGATCATGGTCTATCCCGAGCCGAAGAAGATGCAGGGGCACAAGATCTCGCTGCTGGAAATGGTCAAAAGTCTTCGCAGCTACAATGCCATGTTGACAGCGGGGACGGCGAAGTTCGGCAATAAAGAGGTCATGTTCGATACCAACGCGATGGTGCGTTCTGTCGAGGATTTCCACAACATCCCTCTCAAAACGGCAGGCGACGGGGGCCAAATCCTCCTGGGCGACGTGGCCAAGGTGAAAGACACGAGTTCGATTCAGACGTCCAAAGTCCGCATCGATTCGAAACCGCAAGTCTATGTGCCGATCTACCGGCAACTCGGCGCGAGTAGTTTATCGGTAGTCGATAGCGTCAACCAAGAAATTCCGCTCATGAAGCAACGCGCTCCCGAAGGGATGGATCTGGACTTGGTGATGGATCAATCCGTCTACGTTCGGCAAGCCATCAAGAGCCTCGTCGAAGAAGGCATTCTCGGCGCCATCTTGGCAGCCGCCATGGTCTTTCTGTTTCTGGGTTGTTGGCGATCGACCGTGATTGCTACCGTCTCGATTCCGCTGGCAATCTTCGCCGCAATTGCTTCCTTGCTGGCAACGGGAAACACGATTAACGCGATGACGCTGGGCGGGCTGGCGCTCGCGGTGGGGCCGTTGATCGATAATGCCATCGTCGTGCTGGAAAACGTACATCGCCATCTAGGCATGGGGAAGAGTCCCGCCAAGGCTGCTGAAGACGGAGCGAGCGAAGTCGCAACTCCCGCGCTGGTGGCGACGCTTTCGACCATTATCGTCCTGGTCCCTCTCGTCTTCATGCCTGGAATGGGGAAGTTCCTTTTCCGTCCCCTGGCCATGGCGGTCGGTTTCGCCATGATCACTTCGCTCTTTTTCGCATTGACCTTCGTTACGGGCCGATGCGCCACCTGGCTTAAATCGCACCCCGTCGATGTGGGACAGCATCATCCCCCCACGGGCGTCGTGGGCCGGTTCCTTCATGGCTTCGATCGCCTGCTCGGCAGATTCACGGAACGGTATCAAGTTGTGCTCGACTGGTCGCTCAATCACCGGGCGTGGGTCTTGGTTCTCGTGAGCGGATTGTTTGGCGCCTCTTTGCTCCTGTTTCCCTTGATCGGTCGCGAGTTCTTTCCTCAAGTCGATAGCGGTCAAGTAACCATGTACGTTCGGTGCCCCACGGGAACCAAACTGGAGAGAACCAATGAGATCATCGGCGACCTGGAAGATTTCATTCGCCAACAGATTCCCAAAGCGGAACTCAAGATGATCGTCTCGGAACTCGGACTAACCACGAATTGGTCGGCGGCGTACACGTCCAATTCCGGTCCGCAAGACGCCGCGGTCAAAATTCAACTCACGCCGGACCGAACGAAATCCTCGCAGGAGTATGCCGTCAAGTTGAGGCATGCGCTGGTCGATTGGCGCGCCTCCTCGAAGGCGTTCGCCGACGTTGAAGTTGCCTTCGATACCGGAGGCATCATCTCCGCGGCTTTGAACTACGGCGCCAGCTCGCCTTTGGAACTGCAAATCACCGGCGGAACGCAAGCAGAAGCATATGCGAAGGCGACCGAGGTTCGCGACCTGGTGCGCGAGATCCGAGGCGCCGCCGACGTCCGGATTCAGCAGCGTCTCGACTATCCCTTCCGCATGCTGGAAGTCGATCGCATCAAGGCACAGATGCACGGGCTCGACCTGCGCGACATTTTTCAGACCCTCACGACGGCTCTGAACTCGAGCATTCAGGTCGATCGGAACTTTTGGATCGATCCGGTGTCAGGCAACCAGTATTTTATCGTGGTTCAGTATCCCGAGGAAACCGACCGCGATCTTACCGACGTCCTGCGAATTCCCGTGCAAATCCCCAAGACCGGCGAACTCGTGACGCTCGGGACATTTCTCAAGCGGCCCGACGCCGAGCAGAAGGGCCCCGCGGAAGTCGTTCACGACAACTTGGCCCGAGTCTTTAGCGTGATGGTGAATACCGAAGGCCGAGACATCGGTAGTTTGGCCACGACCATTCAGCAAGAGCTGAAATCGGTCACTCTGCCCAAGGGAATGGTGTTGCGCATGTCGGGCGAGTTTCAGCGAATGAACGAATCGTTCTCCAATTTGGGAGGCGGCCTGGCCATCGCTTCGATCCTGGTTTACTTGTTAATGGTCGCCCTGTTTCGTTCGTATCTCACGCCGCTCATCATTATGTTCGCGGTTCCGCTCGGGATTATCGGCGTGCTCATCATGTTGTACGTGACCGATACTTCGCTCAACGTTCAGTCGTTCATGGGCGTGATCTTCATGGTGGGCATTGTCGTCGCCAACAGCACGATGCTCATCGATTTCGCCAATAAGCAACACGCCTCGGGGATGACGGTTCGCCACGCCATTCGCAGTGCCGCGACCATTCGATTACGGCCCATTCTGATGACTTTCCTGGCGACGTTCCTTGACCTCTTGCCAATGGCAATCGGTTTCGGCAAAGGTAGCGAAGCAAACGTTCCGCTGGCGCGTGCCGTTATCGGCGGGTTGCTCGCTTCGACCTTCCTGACGCTTCTGGTCGTTCCGATCTTGTATACTTTGTTCATTCGCGAAACGCAAATCCCAGCAAACTTAGAGTCGCTAGCAGGGGAAGGCCACCATGACTGATATTAGCACTTCCACCGAACCTTCTCGACTTTTGTCGAAACGAACGTTAATGTTCGGCCTGGGCATTTTGTTCCTCGGCGCCGTCGGCGGGTATTTTTATCTGAGAGAGTCTATCAGCTCGATGGACCCAGCCAACCCGCTCCGAAAGAAGATCACGGTGCAGACGGTCTTTCCGGCGAAGCAAACACTGGTTCGCGGCCTGGACCTTCCGGGAACCGTGCAAGCTAGTTCACAGGCCGAGATCTACAGCAAAGTTTCCGGATATCTTCGACGGATGAAACGCGACGTCGACGCGTTGACGGTCGCGCGATTCTTGCTCACGATTCCTACGGTGTTCGGCATGGGCGATGCAAATCAACCTACCATGCTTTTGGCAATGCAGGCGACGGTCCTCGAAACTGCTCCCGAGATCGACATCGGATCACCGATCTTCGCCAACGAGCTTTTGGTGGAGATCGACGCGCCCGATTTAGTTCAAGAGATCTTTCAGAAGCAATCGCTCTTGCAGCAGACGCTCGCCGAAGTCGAACAGGCGCGTTCGAACGTCACGACGGCGGAGGCTGCCGTCACCTCCGCGAAGGCCCAGATCGTGCAGGCGCAGGCGGAAATACGACGTTCCGAATCGGAACGCGAGTTCCGCAACAAGGAAATCGAGCGGCTCAAGACGCTCGTCTTCGACAAGGTCATCAATCCGGAGATTCTGGACGAAAAGCAGAATCAGGTGAATGCCGCGAAGGCGTTAGTTGAGGTAAACCAGGCGAAATTGCAAGTCTCCCAGGCGGATTGGGCGTTAATTTCGTCAAAGTTAACCGCCGCCCAGGCCGATCTTAAGATTAGAGAATCGAAGGTAAAGATCGCGGAAGGCGACCTGCGTAAGGCAAGGATCATGGCGGATTTCGCGGTCATTCGTGCGCCCTTCGCCGGCGTGCTGACCTCGCGGCAGGTGGACCAGGGGGACTTCGTACAAAATTCCAGTTCGGGCCAGACTCGACGACTCATGACGGTTGCCTCGATTGACCAGGTCAAGGTCGTGTTTCAGGTTCCCGAGAAGGAATGCCCCTGGATTCGACTCGGAATCCCAGCGACGGTTCGATTGGATTCGAAAAAAGCCGAAGACTTTGCGGGTCGGATCTCGCGCATGAGCTACTCTCTGGACCCACACACGCGCACGATGCAAGTGGAGATTGATCTACCGAACGCGAATCGAAAGCTACTGCCAGGGATGTACGTGCAGGTGTCGGTTCTGCTCGAAAAGACCGACGGCGCCTTTGTGGTCCCGGCGAGCGCGGTCTACACGAAGAAGAGGGAAAATTACATCTTTTCCGTCTCCAAAGAGGGAGTGGTGAAGAGAGAGATCGTTCGGGTCAATTTCGACGACGGCAAGATGATGGAAGTCATCAAGCTTCAGGATGGCAATGAGCTTCCGCTAACGAGTAATGACGAATTGATCGTCAACCTAAAGAGCGACTTGGCCGACGGCCAAAAAGTCCGAGTGAACCGTCCGACGGCCAGTTTATCAAGGATGAACCATGAGAATCCGCCGCTCGTTTTGGCTCTTAGCCGGCATGATGCCGCTGGCGCAGTTCGGATGCCGCCATCTTGCACCGCCGCCATTGATCGCGCCCCCTGCGCCGTCCGCAGGATGCTCGGTCGATCTGGCGAGTCTCTCGAAACTTGAATCGCCGGCAGCTCCCGAAATCAAGGCGATCGATCTGCCGACGGCACTTCAATTGGCGGACAGGAACAATCCGGAAATCGCATTGACTCGCGAACGCATTCGCGAGGCGCTTGCACGTCAGGACCGCGCGGAGGCATTGTGGCTGCCGAACTTCGAGGTCAATCCAACTTGGCAACGCCACGACGGACAGATCCAGCGCTTTAACGGCGAAGTTCATACTGTCTCGCGGAGTTCGCTTTTCGTGGGCGGCGGCCCGACCTTGGATCTCAACATCGGCGATGCCCTGTATGCACCCCTCGCCGCTCGGCAGCTGACCAATGCCCGCGTGGAGAATGCTAAAGCCGCTTCGAATGACTTGCTGTTAGAGGTTTCCCTGGCGTACACGGATCTGATGCAAGGATACGCGGAGCTCGAGATCGCCGAGGAAACGTACCAAAACGCAAAGCAGCTCGCCGAACTGCTCACGGCGTATGAAAAGGTCGGCAAGACGTCGAACGTCGATACGACGCGTGCGGAAACGGAACTCTATCAGCGCGACCGGGAACGGATTTTGGCCAGGGGACGAGTCCAGGCGGGCTCGATTCGACTGGCCCAGCTTCTGAACTTGCCGCCGAGCATCTCGCTCCGCCCTGCCGAACCGGCACTGGTCCCGCTTCCGATGGTTCCAGAGGTTCTTCCGCTTCCTGAAATGATTGCGCAAGGGATTTTGCATCGGCCGGAAATGGCCGAGAATCAAAGCTACATAGACGCCGCCTTGCAGTACTGGCGTTCGGCAAAGGTGGAACCTTTCGTTCCCAAACTAGGCCTGGGCGTTTCCGCGGGCGGTTTCGGCGGCGGGCCCAACGATTTCTTCGGCAACTTCGACTCGCGCTCCGACGTCACTGCTTTGGTCTATTGGCGCCTGGAAAACCTCGGCCTGGGCAACTTGGCCAAGCAGAACGAGCGAGAATCCTTGCTGGCTCAAGCAAACCATCGGCTGCGCATCATGGAAAATCGCATCGTAGGGCAAATCGCCCAGGCCTATAATCAAACCGAGATCTCGCGACAACAAATCCCGGCGGCGGAGAACGCGATCAAGGCGGCCCGCGAATCGCATCGACTCAATTCCGAACGCATTAAGCGGGCGCCCGAGCAAGCGCGACCGCTGGAAATCCTTCAGCCCATTCAGGCGCTCAATCGGGTCCGACTCGACTACTTGCAGACCGTTGCCGATTACAACCGAGCCCAGTTCCGCCTCTACGCAGCCATGGGGAACCCGCCGCAATGCGCGCTCGATCGCGCCAACGTCGACGCGAAAGCCCAACTGCCAGCGCCGAGGGAGGTCGGGAAATAGCGCTCAGGAAGGCGTCAAACGCCCCAGGGTTTCACCAGAGGTTGCGCCGGAAGGTCGGCTTTGAGCGGGAAACGCATCCGAAAGCGCGCGCCGCTCGGCTGATTGGGTTCGCAGGATATCATTCCATCGACTTCTTCCACATACTTACGGACCAGCGCTAAACCCAGACCGTTCCCATTTTTCTTTTGCGTGTAAAAGGGATCGAAAATTCGATCTCGATCCGCAGACGACACTCCCGGCCCGTTGTCCTCCACCAATATCTCAACCGAAGCGCCGGTCGGTTGAACTTGGATCTGGATCCGTCCCCCCTTTCCGGTGGCATCGATCGCGTTGTTCAAGAGATTGATAATAATCTGCCGAAATCGCTCGCGGTCGATGCAAATCGCCGCCGGCGAATCCGAAAACTTCGCGGTCACCGCGATGTCCGATCGCTCCAGAAACGGCTGGAAGAATTGAAGAGTCAACTCCAATTCCTTGCGGACGTCCAGAGATTGCGAGCGCGGGGACTGCGGTCGAACGTACCCCAGCAGCATACACATCAACGCTTCGATGCGTTCGATTTCTTCTATCGATTCCTTGGTGAGACGACCTTCTCTCTCCAGCCCGCTCCCCTCTGGTGTTGCCAAATCGCGTTGAGAATTCAAAAAATGCTCGACCACGTGAAGATTGAGACGCATGGCATTTAGCGGGTTCCGAATCTCATGCACAATCCCCGACACAAGTTGTCCGATCTCGGTGAATCGACGGTTTTTCAACATTGCAGACGCGCTGTGCAAGGCGATGACGCGGAGATTGATTTGCCATAGCGTCCAGCCAGCGAACGAAATGACGGCAAGCATCGCCGCCAAGATCCAGGACCAGGTGTTCCAAAGCCCCCTTTTTTCGTCGGCCAGCTCTTTGTCAAGCCAATCATAACTTAGGCCCGAATGATAATTCCCGAGCAACCGGTCCCTAAAAACAATCGGCACTCGAACGTCGAGAACTCGATGACCTCCCGTGAGCGCTTTCGACTTCGATTCAACGACGTCTTCACCAGCTTCGGCTACCACGCGTTCGTACCACATCTCCTCCAGCTCTGCACCTTCGAATTGAGGATGGTGGTGAATAACGATCTTTCCGTCCAAATTCACGATCGCGCCGTAAAGCCGAGAATAATCCTTGCCTACCGAGGTTTCCCAGCGCGTTCGCACGAATTCGGCGACCTCGGCATGGGTCAAATCGGGATTTTCCTTCTGGGACTCTAACAGTCGAACAACTCCGCGCACCGTACGTTCGCCATGAGAGCGAAGTCGCTCCGCTTGCCGCTCGAACAAGGTCTCGCGAATTTGTTCAAAATCCCCGCAGATGCCATACGCGAGGACTCCGACAACCAGTAGAAACGCAAGGCCGATCAACAAGAAGAGGGCGAAGGTCCACTGGGAAATCCGGCGATCTGCATATAGAGATTGCACGAGTCACCTCCTTCAGCTTTCACGACATGATACTCCGTGAAAAGCGCAAGTCTAGCGAAAACAACTACCGCGTGACGAATTCGCCTTGGCGCCACGACATTTTGTCGTAGCGGAAATCAAACGCTCTGGGACGGCTCTACAAGGTCGACGATTATCCGCCGGCGATCGACGGGGTCGTCGGCGTCTCCTTGCAGTTAAGGAAAGTGAAAGTCAAGAAGCGAAACCTCAATCGACTCATCAGCGGCAGCGTTACTTTTAGCGCTACGCCGCCGCCGATCTCAATCTACCAAGGAAAAACTGGATGGGGGAAAGTAAAAGGCCCGGCAGTCTCGTGGACTACCGGGCCCGCTTTCGCGCTTACCACGAATATCCCATCGGTCATCGGCAAGTCTGCCGGGCCCGTCTGAAGCGACCACCAAGTAAATGCGGGCCAAGGATCGCCCGCTGGCCAACGATTTTGTCACCGACGCCGAGTTCGACCGGCTCCTCGCCGCTTGGTTCGGCAACATGGTCCGCGTGCTGGCGCCCGGTCGCGGCTTCTACATCTGGGGGGGGTATGCGAACCTGGGAAACTATCACAACTTTCGCGTCGCAACCGCTCGCCGAATCGAAACAGTGGTTGGCCTCGGTCGCTGATCCGAATTCACAGAATCGCCAGCTGCTCGCGCCACGATTTTGCCGTCAGGACTGCATCGGTCAAGCCATGGTCCCTAAAACCGCAAAACGAACTTAACCAATAACACGTCGAAATCGAGCGGACCGGCGGTGTAAAGCGGGCCTTGATAAACTGCTCCCATTTCCAGCTTGTCTTGGATCAGCACCGCATTCAAACCCGCAGCATAGGAGACGGTAGTGCCCGACGCCTCAAAGTTGCTGAAGGCGCCGAAACCGCGGCCGCCAATGTCGCCGAGGTTGAACTCGTTCAGACGATAGGCGGCGTTGATCTCGAACACGGGATAGAGCACCGGCGTCAAACGATAATCGAGATGAAAATTCGTGTAGAGCGTCTGTGTGGTAACTCGATCGGTTCCCAGGGGAAACTCATAGCCGGCGGTAGCGAGGACGTGGAAGTTGCCGAACTCCTTGCCGCCGGTGCCGTACACGGCCATGTACGGGGGGCCGGTTCCCTGGAATACGCTCTCGCTTCCCAGGGGGACTTCAAGTCGCATGCCGGCGGTGAGCAGGAACTGGTTGGGGACGTCCTCGATCAAAGTGTACTGGGCGAAGCCCCCGAAGTTGGCCCAGCCTTCGCGGTCCCTTTGGACGTTTCGTTCGCGACCACGCGGACCTTGGAGCTGATTTTGGGTGTGGACGTCCAGGTATCCGCCTTGGTTGAGCCCGATGCTGAATCGATCCGAGAGGGCGACATTGACGGCGGGGCCGTATATCTGGAAATCGCCTTCGGGCAGAGCGGGATACGAGGACACCCAGGCGCTACTGAACATGGGCACGATCTGCGTGAGAGCACGCGGGTCGAGCGACTGCACCGGGTTGCTCATGAAGCCAATGAAGTTCGGGAAGTTCCGGTTGCTGGGAAATCGGCTTTGCGACTCTTGAGCCAGCGCGGAAGCAGACGTAAGAACCAAAACGAAAAGGCATCCCAGCCAGCGCATCGCTTTATCCTCAAATGAGACGGCCAGTGGCGCCCGCGTTGGAGCAACCGACGTCACGATTCTCATCGGCCCTGCTGCTCAGCAAGGATTTCCCCCTTTGCGAAATCTTCTCATCCTTTCGAACGTTTTCGGTTTGAAAATGCGACTCTTCCCGATAGAACGGGGGGGCACACGTCATCGAACGAGTCCAGACTGCGATTCTCCTCAGTCGTTAGCCCAATCCAAGTGATCCATGAAAAACGCACGACAAGCGATAGGCCGGGCGCCCCACCCGAACACGCCGGCAGCGGCCGCGGGCTCCGGTAAAAGACGGCTAGCGCTGGGTTTGCTTGCCTTCGCAGTCGCCGGCACAACTTGGGCCGTGTTGGAACTCGTCGTCTGGAACAAACTACCGCCTGAATTGCTCGGTAAGTGGGTCGTGCAAGGCGGCGAACAAGACGGCGCCACATTTGACTTTTTTCGCGGCGGCAAGATGGTTGGCCGGATCAACGTGCGCGGTCAGGAAGGGATCATCAATGCCCGCGTGCGCGTCGAGGGGAAAACCCTCTATTCCACAACGACGAACCCGAACAACCGCCTGGAGGAGACGCGGCAGCAAACGATCGTGACGTTGAATGAAACGAGCCTGGTTCTGCAAGACGACCGCGGGAAGTTGCAGAAAATGGAGCGCGCGGATTAGCAGCATGGGAAAACTGGAACTTTTCACCAAAGGAGAATCCATTATGACGAAGCGATGGGACCTGGCACGAGGTAGCGCTTTTCGGCGCAAACTGGAGGTAGTGTCGTACCTGTGTATTGGCGTAATCCTGGGACTGGGGATTGCCACCTACCGGAACTTCGCGCCCGGCCAAGTGGCCTTGGCGCAGGAGAAAGGCAGCGGCAAGCCCAAGAAGGAGGCCGTTGGCGTCTTCTCGGCTCCGGGCACGTCCGAAAGCGGGAGCGTGACGCCGCCGCCGAACTCGCCGCCGTTCAAGGGTAAGATCGGCCGCACCATCGATGAATCCACGCGCGATTGGCCGCCCCTCGCCCGTGCTCCCAAGGGCGCTCCCAACATCTTGTACATCGTACTCGATGACGTCGGTTATGCGGCCCTGGGCTGCTATGGCTCGCCGGTGTGCAAAACGCCGCATATGGACAAGCTCGCCAAGAACGGCGTGCGCTACAGCAACTTCCACACGACCGCACTCTGCTCGCCCAGCCGGACCGCCTTCTTGACGGGCCGCAATCATCACTCCAATGCGATGGCGTGCATCACCGAAGGCTCGACCGGCTTCCCCGGCTCAAACGGCCGAGTGCCGCTCGCCAGCGGTTTGCTCTCCGAGATGCTGACCCCGTTCGGCTGGACTGCGTTTGCCGTCGGTAAATGGCACCTGACGCCGGCAGAGGATATGAACCTCGGCAGCAATCGTAAGTGGTGGCCGCTGGGCCGCGGTTTCGATCGCTTCTACGGATTCCTCGGCGGCGAGGTCGATCAATGGACCCCCTGGCTCACTCACGACAATCACTTCATCAAACCGCCAAGGACGCCGGAGCAGGGCTATCATAATGTGCCCGACCTGACGGAAAAGGCGAAGGAGTATATCGCGGACTTGAAGCAGGTGGCGCCGGAACGTCCGTTCTTCCTGTATTACGCCCCCGGCGCCTGCCACGCTCCGCATCACGCCCCCAAGGAGTGGATCGAGAAGTACAAGGGCGCCTTCGACGCCGGCTGGGACGACTACCGCGAAAAGGCTCTTGCCAACCAGATCAAAATGGGCATCGCTCCGCCGGGGACCAAGATGTCGCCACGCGATCCAGATGTTCCGGAATGGAACACTCTGAACAAGGAACAAAAGGCGATGTACGCCCGCCAGATGGAAGTGTATGCAGCGTATCTGTCCTTCGCGGATCACCATATTGGCGACTTGATCGCGTTCCTGGAGGCCATGGATGAACTCGACAACACGATGATTATCTTGGTGTCCGACAACGGCGCGTCCGCGGAGGGGGGGCCGAACGGCTCGTTCAACGAGAATCTCTTCTTCAACGGCATCCCCGACACCGTGGCGCAGAATGCAAGGCACATCGCCAACTGGGGCGATCCGACGACGTATCCGCATTACTCGTGGGGCTGGACGCACGCCACCAATACGCCGTTTCGGCGTTGGAAGCGCGAGGTCGCGCGCGGCGGCACCTCGGACCTGTGCATCGTCCACTGGCCCAAGGGCATCAAGGCCAAGGACGCCATCCGTCCGCAATTCACGCACGCCATCGACCTCGTGCCAACCGTGCTCGACGTGCTCAAGATCAAGCCGCTCACCTCCATTAACGGCGTCGCGCAGAGCCCGATTGAGGGGGTGAGCTTTGCCGCGACGTTTGATGACGGCACGGCCAAGCTACCGCGGGAGGCACAATACTTCGAGATGTTCGCTCAGCGGGCGATTCATCTCGACGGCTGGCGCGCCTACGCGCCGTGGAAGTTCGGCGAAAACATGACATCCAAGGATCTGGCC
>JBBQPM010000121.1:0-20363 GCA_038217425.1 Gemmatales bacterium | reverse complement strand
TGAAGGCATTGACCCGCAGCCAACGCGGACCAAAGAAGCCGCCACAGGAAAAACCAGTTTATGACAGGAAGCATAAACACTATTCAACCGCCCGACTGCTGAAGGACTTAGAACAAGAAAACTCATGTTGAAAGAGCTGCTCCTTAAAGCTCTCATTGAAGGAGCGCCGAATGCCTGGGCCAAACGAAATGTTGCGACTGGTCAACAGGCCGTCGTAAACGATCTTGTCCTTGAATGGCAGCAGGACCGTCTGGACCATGATTGGCAGGGGGCGACCGATCAGCAAATCGAATGGGTCCGAGAGTGCCAGAACGCCGTAAGCGATGGGCGGCTTGTCCGTCGAGAGGAACACCGTGTACTTTGCCAGTTCACGAAGGATGTAAAACGTACCATGAACAAGATGCTGCCAGGAGCGCACGATTTCGAGTTCGTCGCCGGACAGCTGGGCTGGGTTTTCATCGACAAACGCCTGGATGAGGTCAGTGTGGCTCAGTAAGGCGTCACGGACCTTGAGGCGCACTTCAGGCGACAGCAACGAAAACTCGTCGGGGTTCGCAGGACGGTCGGGGACCGTCTTGAGACGCTGGTTCACGAAGAACATCAGCGCCCGATGGAGCTTGAAGAACAGTTCAACATCCTGTGGGGTCAGCAGCATAGCGGATTCCCATCACTTCAGCGGGATGACCACGAACTTCCCATCTTTCTGGACGTGGTGGGCGTACTGAATGGGAGCGAAGCCCGGAAAGCCCAGCCGCATTTTCGTGCCGTCATCAAGCTCGTACTCATATATTATCAAACCGCTGCCCAACTTCCGATCCGGCTCTCCGAAGGCAGCGATCGCCTTTGCCGGTGTCATCGTTTTGTACAGCGTTTTATTGAATGTGTCGAAAGTTCGCTTCGTGGATGGCTTGACCGTCTGCCAGAAGACGACCTCGCCGGCCCGAGCTTGATTCAGCTTGCCATCCTTCTCACGGATGTTCGATCCGGTTGCAAAGAACTCGCCCTTGGCACTGAGCATGTAC
Source organism: Gemmatales bacterium (assembly GCA_038217425.1). GTDB lineage: Bacteria > Planctomycetota > Planctomycetia > Gemmatales > Gemmataceae > JAIEPT01. The sequence goes on along the minus strand of JBBQPM010000121.1, from coordinate 19,341 downwards.
GCCACCTGATGGTAGGCATCCTTGACCTCCAAGTTCGGCAAGTCGAAACGTCTTGTCTGCGGATCGAATTCCAAGACGGCGTTGCAGAAGTGGTAGGGCTTGCCGTCGCAGCCGATGTCTGTGCCGTTGTAGGTGCTGAGGGAGAAGTAGTAGTGCCCCTTGTGCGGCATCGGCCCGCCCATGAAGCCGAACAGCTTGCCGTACTGCGGAACGTCGAGGAACTTGCACCAGCGTTTCTCCTTGAAGTCGAACGGCACGATCTTACCCTTGAGGGTGTAGGGCAAGAACAGTGTTAATGCCGGGTCCGTGTACGGCTTCAGGCCACGGTCGGCACATCTTCCTCTTCGACCGAGGCGGCGCAGGCGTCATCAAGTGGGACACGCAGTCCAATGCCGCCCGAGAGTTGTCACGGTCGCCCATTCGCCGGGTCCAAGGGATCGGCGGTATGTCTGTCCGTAGGCCGTATCAGGAGAGCAGTCGTGTTCAATCCATTCACCGAGGTTGCCGGGAGCCATGCAACGGATGTCGAGTTGGTCGAACAGGCCAAAAACGGGGACCGCACGGCACTGGAGAAGCTGGTGCTGCGGCATCAAGCATGGATTTACAACATCGCCGTGCGCATGGTGTTTCAGCCGTACGACGCCGAGGAGGTTACGCAGGAAGTGCTGGTGAAGGTCATCACCAAGCTCAGTACGTTCAAGGGCGAAAGCAAATTCCGCACCTGGCTCTACCGCATTGCAGCCAACCACGTTCTCAACATGAAACGCCGCAGAGCCGAAACGCAGGTGACGACGTTCGACGCCTACGGTGCGGCCATCAACAGCACGCCTGACCTCGACTTGCCTGATCCGAAGAATGTCCCCGTCGCCCTACCGCTGTTGGTCGAAGAAGCAAAAAACAGTTGCACGATGGGCATGTTGCTCTGCCTGGACCGCAGACAAAGGCTGATCTTTACGCTGGGCGAGATACTTGGCGTCAGCGATTCGGTTGGCGGCGAGATGCTGGAGATGACAGCCGAGAACTTCCGCCAATGCTTGAGTCGTGCCCGCCGTGATCTCCACAACTTCATGAACGATCAGTGTGGGCTGGTGAACACGAACAATCCCTGTCGCTGCCCGAAGAAGACCCGTGGCTTCATCGACCACGGCCACGTTGATCCCCACCATCTCCTCTTCGTTCCCGAGCATGTCCAGCGAGTTCGGGATGTCGCACCGGCAATGGTCCATGAAGTCGAGGATGTCATTGAACGACAGCACGCCGCCATCTACGGCGATCACCCGTTTCTCCAGCCTACCGATCAGGTCGTTTGGCTTCGGTGTCTGCTGGAGAATGAGGCTATGCGAAAGGCGCTGCATCTGAACTGAAAAATGTCGCAACGAATTGTCACGGTCGGTCCCCGCAGGTGTCCATGTGATAGACGGAGCAAGTGCTTCGTGATTCTCACCTACCTGTCTGGAGGGATGACCCATGGCTCTCGATCTACCATCGCCCGTCGCCAACTTTTTCTCCGCTGACAAGGGCGACAGCGAGGCCGTTGCTCAGTGCTTCACGGAAAATGCCGTCGTCAAGGATGAGGGACACACCTTCAAGGGTCGTGCCGCCATCAGGCAATGGAAGGCGGATGCCTCGGCCAAGTACCAGTACACAAGCGAACCTTTCGTGTGTGAACGGCGGGACGAACAAGTGATCGTCACCAGCCGACTCACCGGCAACTTTCCCGGTAGCCCCGTCAATCTTCGGTTTTTCTTCAGACTCGAAAGCGACAAGATCGAATCATTGGAGATTGTCCCGTGAGCAAAAAAGGAGGCCAAGCAATGTTGGCAGTCTACGCCACGCACGCTGCGCCCGACGACCCGCTTTCCGCCCTGGAGGTCGGCCAGCAGCCCGAACCGAACGTGCCCGAAGGATGGGTGCGAGTGAAGGTCAGCCACGCCAGCCTGAATCGTCACGATCTCTTCACGCTGCAGGGAATCAGCGGGCACCCCGAAGGCATCACCTATCCAATCATTCTGGGCAACGATGGAGCGGGTACGCTGGATGATGGCACGCCCGTCGTCATCTACCCCGTGATGGGCAGCAATGACTGGCGTGGCGACGAGACACTTGATCCCAAGTGGCACATTCCGAGCGAGTTCATCCACGGCACGCTCGCCGCTTACGCCGTCGTGCCTAAACGCAATGCGGTCCCGCTTCCCGAGAATCTTTCGCCGCTGCACGCCTCCGTACTTGGCACGGCCTGGCTGACCGCCTACCGTGCCCTGTTCACCAAATCTGGACTTCAAGGGGGCGAGTCGGTGTTGATTCAGGGGGCTACCGGCGGCATGGCGACCGCTCTGATTCAACTGGGGCGGGCTGCGGGTTTCGAGGTTTGGATAACGAGTCGTTCGGAAGAAGGTCGGAGCCGGGCCAAGACGCTTGGCGCTCACCAAACTTTTCCTTGCAACCACCCTTTGCCACGGAAGGTGCGAGCAGTCATTGATAACGTCGGATCGGACTCTTGGAGGCATAGCCTGTCTTCGCTCGTTCGTGGCGGGACGCTGGTAACGGTCGGCGGCACAACGGGGTTCGACGTATCGCTGAACCTCCTTCCGGTAATCGCTGACCAGTTGACCATCACAGGTTCGATCATGGGTACACAGGACGACATGCAGAACATGATGAACCTGATTGCCCAGGCCGGGATCGAACCGGAGTTCGGTGCTGTTCTGCCCTTGGAGCAGGCCAGGGAAGGATTCCGTGCGATGTGGAAAGGTGGGACACGGGGCAAGACCGTTTTCATTTGCAGGTGACCGCCCTTTCTTCCCATCCAGATAAAATACGAATGCCTGACCCCCAGACTTTCTTGCAGGCCGATGCCGAATTGGGTGGCGGTTGAGTCGGAGGGCGTCGCCGGTGGTCATGATTAGTCCTTTCGTTTTCACACGCTGGCCGTCGCCAGTCGTTCCTCGCTCACGGCGACTTTCGATTGCGCCAGCGACGACGCCCGTTTTCTCAAGTACGCCTTCGCTGAATCGGCCATCGTCACCAGGGCCGCACCCATCATGATGGCGTCCTTGATGACGAGCCTTCCGGCCCCGCTCAAGTACGGAAAGCCGTGCTGTGCATCACCCAGAGGCGGCACCCAGCATTCTGGCGTCGTGATGCCATAAGGATCGTTGAACAGGATGCCGCTACAACCGACTTCGGCATGGAAGGTCTCGACGCAGAGAAAGTTGGCGTGGAACTGGATCACCTCGCCGTGGACCGGGGATTCAGCGACGAATCGAATGTGCTGATATGGCACGAAGAAGAGCAAGGTATCAGGCCCGAAGGCAAAACGGGAAGCGTCGGCCCAGAACGTACCGGAGCCGGCTTTGATGAAGTAGATGCCGAAGTAGTTCGTGCGGGCGGGCTCGGAGGGCTTGCAGTCGAGACGAAGGCTATGCGTGCGAATCGCTTGATCGCCTTTGCGAGGATCGTACAGATTATCGGTGACGCTTCTCTTAGCCATGCGCTGCTGGACCTCGCCTATTCCCATCGAGACAATCAAGCAGTGTTTTCAGGATCGCCTGCGCATCGAGCCCTCGTTGACCACACACATACGCCAGCGACTTTCCACCACAGGTGCAGTCGATTCCCAACTCCTGAAATACAGTCAGGGTCGAAGGATGCTCAATGACCCAATCAGGGACGGACGTATCGAGATCGCATTCGCTCATTTCAATTCGCCTTTTTATCGCTCGGAGTTGCGAGGAGGGGCCGAGGGCGAGGAGCGAACGGCAAGAATAGTACCAGCCGGGTTCAAAGCCCCGGCTGGTAGTTCAACACTGCTTACTTGGCGACGGCAGCACAGCACGGCCCATCGGGGCAGCAAAGCCCATCTGGGCAGCATTTCAACTGCGTGACTGACTTCGTGGCAGTCGCCCCGCAGCACGGCCCATCAGGGCAGCACAGTCCGTCCGGGCAGCACGACGCCTTCCCGACATCCGTGTTTGTGGCAGTGGCGCAGCACTCGCCGTCCGGGCAGCAGTCTCCGTCCGGGCAGCAGTCACCATTGTTGCAGCAAGGCCCATCGGGGCAACACGGCCCGTCCGGGCAGCACGATGGCCTGGCGGTAGAGACGGCATTTGCTTCCATTCCAGAACCGGACAGGGCGAAGCCCAAAGCCGTGCCGACAAGGGCCAGCCCGACGAATAGGACGATAGAGAACGTAGTACGCATGGAATATCTCCTGTGTCTGTGATTGTGAAGAATGATTGAACAGCCTGATATTGATCTCTGTCCATCAGGTCGGCTTGTCTCCTCCCACTTCGCATGAACGTGGTAGGAGCGGGTCCGTTTTCCTGCGGAGCATCGGTGAATGAACCTCGGCAGTGGCAAGTGTCAACCTGGCTGCTCAACAAAGCCAGACGCATTTCAAGACGTGGAGAGGATGCTTTGGCAGAAGGACACTAGACCTGTCAACTTCGGCAACAAGGCCGACGTTGGAAGCGGTCGTGTCGAACGGCAAAAGGAACAAAACGGCCCCGATGTCCAACTGCACAACAGATACCAGGGTTGGGACGGTACTTTTCTGGTCTGTGCAAGAACAAGCGGATTGGCATGGGGCCGAAGGCTTGTCGGTAGGCGTCGGTTGGTCGTTTGGCTCGGCGGTTGATCCCGTCTGATTTACGCAGTGGGGACAACCCAGATCACCGAGGGTGCTGTCACTGTTCGCAGCCGCCGTCTCGGATGCTGTCGCTGTGTGACAGGCGAACAGGCAGCACCAGCCCTGCGGCAGTGCCAAGACCAGGCTGAGGACAAGGACCAGAGATCGAACGACTCGACTTCTCATATTCGTAATCCTATGCTCGGCTGCGCCGAAAGGTCAATTCCACTCACTCAGTTCGCCTCGGAACGCTGTTCAATCAGAGTCTATGCCAACATTCCTGCCAACATGACGAGGGCCATGCCCGCCATCAGTGCGTCTTCCACGAACGTCACCTTTGTCATCGGCAGGTTGAACACGGTGCCGAGGCAGGCGCACTGAATGCGCCGTTTCTGGAGCAATGCCTGGGTGACGCCGACGATGCTGACCAGCATCACGACCAGGGTGACGAGATTGGTCGTCACGGGTGCGAAGCCAACGAGGAAGGCGATGCCCAGGCCCAACTCGATGAACGGGTAGGCGTACCCGTAGGCTCGCACAGGACGGGCCAGCACGTCGTAGGTCTGGTACGCATCCACGAAGCCTCGCAGGTTGAGCAACTTGAAGAACGAGAAGGCGACGAAGAAGCCGCCCATGAAGTTCGCCATTGCCCGCATCCAGTCGAAGCCACCTGCCGTGAATTCCACCAGGCCGACGATGCCGATCAGATAGGCGAAGACCAGCAGCAGAGGCCGATAGGTTGCCAGGAACGATTTCTCCTCGTCGGTTGGTAGAGGGGCGTGTGTCGGATGAGTGGCGGCAGTGGCCTCCTCGATCTTGCCCAGAACCTTGAACCCGGCGTCGGCAACGTGCCGCTCGATGGCTTCTGTCGCCACGCTATCACCCTCGACGGTCAAGACTTTGTTTGGGTCCGCCGTGTCCACCGACCAGCGACGGATTGCCGGCTCATTGTCCAGGTGCGGCTTCACAGCAGCCACGCAACTGCCGCAGTTGAGGTTGGTCCGATATTTCTGAACGGTCGTCATGGTTCTTCTCCTCAGTTAGTCGTCTTTTTGGCCTTTCAGAGCCGCCAGGATGGGGCATCCGGTCGTGGACCCGTCGCCGTGGCATTTCTTGATGAGCGTTTGCAAGGCGTCCCGCATCCGCTGGAGGTCAGCGATCCTGGCCTCGATGTCGGCCACTTTCGCTTTTGCCTGTTGCCGAACCTCGGCCCTTGTAGCGGTGGCGTCCAACCGCAAGGCAAGCAGTCCCTGGATCTCCTTGAGCGTGAAGCCGAGTTCTTTTGCTCGTCTGATAAATCGCAGGACGGCCACAGCTTCTTCTTCGTACTGGCGATAGCCAGAGGCCCGGCGCTGCGGTTCCTCCAGCAATCCTTGCCGCTCGTAGAAGCGCACGGTTTCGACACCCACGCCCGCTTGCCGGGCAACTTCGCCAATGGTCAACGGCTTCATCGCTTGCCTCCATACCTTCATTATCGACCCCGTACCATACTACAGAGTCAAGGGCAGTCGGCGGTTTTTTGGAAAAGGTGGCGGGTAGAATGGAGGCCCGCTGGCAGGAAGCCCAGCGTTAGAATGAAGTAGAGGAGGCTCATTCATGCCGTATAGCCCCGGTCGATCACAAGCTCGCCAGCGTTCAAGTAAGCGGCTGGCCGACCGAACCGCCGCTACTCAGGCCCACGCTGGAACGCCCTGGGAGATGAGACAGCCATGCCCTTCGTTATGTGCAGTGTAGGTGGCTGCGACAAGAAATTGCAGCCGATCCTGAAGGTGGACCCCAGGGACCGGGATACCTGGCTCTACCGAGAATGTGACCAATGCCTCAAGCCCGTCTGCGAGAAACACTCCTCGGAGATTGAGGGCCGCATTATCTGTGACCGTTGCCGCCGAGAAGCGGAAGCTCGCCAGCGGTCAACGGGGCTTATCGACCTCGGATTCCGGCAGCGCCCTGAACCGGAATGAGCCGCCTGCGGTTAGCGTTCTCACTCCGGGTCCGGCACCGCAATAAACGCTTCCCCAGCCCGCACCATTATCTGCTCGGCTAAATCCACCCAGCCGCCCTCGCCCACGCTCGCCGTCATCAGCAGGCCCAGCCGCTCGCCGGTGCCGGGGTCGATCTTGAAGACCTCCACCCGCCGCCCGGCCTCCACGCCTTCAAGGTGAAACCGGGGAATGATCCGGTCCTCGGCAAACCTGAAGGTGAACCAGGGATCACGATGGAGCGGCATCATTCGGCTTTCTTCCTCAATCGGATCATCCTCAGTTTTTCCTTCCTCGCCCGGCCTTGATCGCCACTTCCCGCTTCAGATCGCTCCCGACGAGGCGATAGTCCGAGAACATGCCAAACAAGGCGGGTTTCCGGCGAATCGCATTGCCTGCGCAATGCTACTTTGAATTCTTCAACGCTCACTTTTCCGCCGTCGTCGGATCAATGATCGATGTAACCTCGGAGATACGAGCAAGCCGAAATCTACATCCTGCCGCTCTCGGAAGAAATCGAGCGCCCGCTGGATCGCAAAGCCGACGAACCCACGCTGGCGTGAGACAGGGTGCGTTTTCACGCCGCCGATGCCGCCAATCTTCACGCCCCCGTCGTTCCACCGGCCCTCCCGAAGAATGACTCCAACGTGACAGATGGCTTCGCCTCCTGACCTGAACGAGGAAATCGTGGCGAAATATCGTGTCGGCTGACGGTTTGACGCACGCTACGATAGCACTTGTCGTGTCTTCTGTACCGTGAATTGACAAAATGACGTAGCGTGCGATCTTGCTGCGACCCCGCAGATCGACTTCTTTGAGAGCCGCCAAGGTTCCCGTGCCCTTTTCGTGTTTCATTATTGAAAGCCCACGCCGGCCCGCTTCCCAGGTGCAGGCTGAAGATTCTTCTCCAAGGCCGTTTCAAAAAATCGCGGGCCCCAGAGGGTTTTCAAATGAACGCCGATTTCCTCCTTCTCGCCCTCACCACCGCCGCAATCATAGCCGAAGGCGACCTGCCCCGGTTCAAGATCACGACCAAGAAGCCAGACGACGCCGTGGAAGTCCGGGCCGACAAGGACAAGGCGATGTTCGTCGTGAAGAGCCCGTCTGGCATCAGCCAGTCCGTCATCGAGCGCCAGGACGATGCCTGGCCGAAGGTCGTCGTCCTGCACCTCCGCCTCAAGGGCCTGGAAAGCTTCAAGGTGAGCAACGGCAAAACGACGCTTGATGCGACGGTTTCGATTCAAGAGGGCAAGCCGAAGGTGCGGCTGTGGAAGGACGGCAAGGAAGACGCTCCCTTGGACGAGAAGAGCCCGTTCTGGGCCGAGATCCGAATCGTCAGCGGCGAAGGCAACCCGGCCAGGGAGATCCCGCTGAAGGACGGCTGTTTCGAGGTCACGTTGCCGAGGGCGTTTTTCGAGGAGAACCCGAAGGCGATGACGGTGTGCTGGATCGACTTCTACAGGGGTTGATGGAGGCCCAGCTACTCCTTGCTCTCCTTGATAACCCGGCACGTGCCTCAGCCACGAGTTATTGAGAACTTACCGTAATCTCAGAAATAAAACCAGACAGAATCTCAACGATTTGGAAGGCACCGCAAGACGTGACTGTCAGAAGTGGTTATAAAATAAGGGCTTGCGACATCGTCGCAAGCCCTTCGAGTGGAGCGGAAGGGGATCGAACCCTCAACCTCTAGAATGCCATTCTAGCGCGCTCCCAATTGCGCCACCGCCCCATTGCGATTCGTGTAAGTTACAAGTCCCGACGCCTTCCGTCAATCGCGCCGCCAAAAGGTTTCGTCGGGTTTGTGGAAATTTGGGGGAAATATCCGTGTCGCGTCGACTTTTCCTTCAGTTCCGCTCCCCAGAACGCCGATACCTGAGAAGTCGCTCTGTCGGCTTTCGGGTTTTCTGCCTTTGTCGGCTTCACCGCTTGCAACGTTCGCGATAGAATCACGGGTAGACGCATCCATACCAGGACGGGAGACCCGTTGGGGGTAACGATATGACTCGCTGCTTACTCACCCTCTCAATCGCCCTCGCCTCGCTCGAGTCCCTGCAGGCACAGGAACCCTGGGCCAATCGCATGTTCCAGGGCGTCACTCATAATTTCGGGAACGTTCCGCCCGGCGCCCAACTCCACCACTCCTTCAAGCTCGTCAATATCTGGAAAGCTCCGCTCGATATCACTGAAGTCCGCGTCTCCTGCGGGTGCGTCACCGCCACCGTCACCAAGAACCGACTCCTGCCCGGCGAATCCGCGGAACTCAAGATCCTCATGAACGGCAAAGCCTTCACCGGCTCCAAATCGGTCGATATCTTCGTTACCGTCGGCCCCCAGTATATCTCCACCGCACGACTCACCGTCTCCGCCAACGCGGCCCAGGCCGAAGGCGTGGCCATGAACTCCAGCGGCATCCAGTTCGGCACCGTCAGCAAGGGGCAGCCGGCGACGCAGTCGATCGAGATCCGCAACCTAGCCGACGCCAACTGGCAAGTCACCGAGATCCTCAAGACGCAGACGGCGCCGTTCGAGCTCGCCGTCGAGAACCTCCCGGGCCCCGGACGCGCGTATCGGCTGACCGCCCGGCTCAAGACCGATTCCTACAGCGGCGAGTTCCGCGAGGAAGTGACCCTCAAGACCAACGACGTCCTCAATCCGACGCTCAAGGTCCAGGTGAGCGGCAAAATCAAGGGCACGCTGACCTACGACCGCAACGTGCGCCTCGCCGGACTCCGCCTCGGCGCCGACTCGGTCGCTACCATCGTCATCAGCGCCGATCGTCCGTTCAAGATGACCGCGATCAACGGCCTCACCGCCGACATGAAGATGCAACCGTTGCCGCTCGAGGCCCGACAGGCCCACATTCTTAGCGTCCAGGTTAACCCGCAGGCGCTCGGCGATTTCCGCCGAGTGCTGACGGTGCAGACCGACCTCAACGAGTCGGCGACAATCAATCTGGAAGGAACCGCGAAGCAATAGCAGTGGAGATGAGTCATGGTATCCTCCACAATGCTTGAACTGCTGCTGGCTGGAACGATCAAGTTGTCAGGCGGAATTTGCACCCGCTAGAAAGAGCAGCACGCCTTGGCACGCTGCCGAAAGCGTCAGCGACGAGAGCCGCGACCGACAAACGGTCGCGGCTCGTTTCATTTTTTGGGTATCGCGACGCCCATTCTCTCGCTATCATGACGTCACCTACCTTGAGGAGCGTCCCGATGAAACCCGCCTGCCTCACACGACGTCACTTTCTCGCCGGCTCCAGCATGAACCTGGGCGCCGTCGCCCTGGCTCACTTGATGCATCAAGAAGGCCTGCTCGCCGCCCCGCCGCGGCCCGATCTCGAACGCCGAGGACACGATCTCCTGCCGAAAGAGCCGCACCACCCGGCCAAGGCGACAGCGATGATCTACATGTTCATGCAAGGCGGCCCCAGCCACATCGATCTCTTCGAACGCAAGCCAACCCTCGAACGCATGGAGGGAAGACCTTATCCCGGCCAACTCAAGCTCGACAGTCCCGAGCAGGTCGTCAATCGCCTGTTCCCCAGCCCGTGGAAGTTCCGCAAGTACGGCCAATCGGGCACGGAAATCTCCACGCTGCTGCCGCACCTGGGGAGCGTCATCGACGACGTCTGCGTTGTGCGTTCGATGCGCACCGCGGTCAACAACCACGCGCAATCGGCCATCGCGCTCAATACCGGACGCATCCTCGCCGGCCGGCCCGTGCTCGGCAGCTGGCTCACCTATGGTCTCGGCACCGTCACGCGCGATCTCCCCGCCTACATGGTGCTCCCCGATACGACGCTCCCAGTCGTCGGCGTCGGCAACTGGTCCAACGGCTGGCTGCCGTCGCTGTATCAGGGCACGACCGTCCGCAGTCGGGAGCCGCGCATCGTGAATCTCGAGCCGCCGCCGCACATGCAGGGCGAGCCGCAGACGCGCTATCTGTCTTTGCTCGATCAACTCAACCGCCGGCATCTCGAACAGCATCCGGGCGAAACGGAGTTAGAAGCTCGCATCTCCAGTTACGAACTCGCCGCCCGCATGCAGACGTCGGCGCGCGAGGTGCTCGACCTCTCGAGCGAAACGGCAGCCACCAAGCGCATGTACGGTCTCGACGACCCGGAGTGCCGAGATTTCGCGACGCGGTGCATCATCGCTCGCAGGCTGATCGAGCGCGGCGTGCGCTTCGTCCATCTGGCGACGGGCAATCAGGCGTGGGACCATCATGGCCGAATCATGACGGGCCTCCCGGCCGCGACCAAGAAGATCGATCAACCCAGCGCCGCGCTGGTCCGCGATTTGAAAGCACGCGGGTTACTGGATACGACGCTGGTCGCCTGGGGCGGCGAGATGGGCCGACTCCCCGTGATTCAAGGAGCGGCGACCGGCGTGGGCCGCGATCACAACACGTACGGCTTCAGCATGTGGATGGCCGGCGGCGGCATCAAGGGCGGCACGACTTACGGCGCCACCGACGAGTTCGGCTACAATGCCCAGGAGAACGTCGTCTATCACTACGACTATCTTGCTACGGTGCTGCACCTGTTCGGCCTGGACCACACGAAGCTCGTGTTTCAGCGAAACGCACAGGAGCTCACCATCACCGACGGGCAGAACGCCCGCGTGGTGCGTGAGATTATAAGATAACGTGCACGCGGTAGAGAATGACGTAAGCCCAGCGGGTGAGGTACTCCGAACCCCTGGGATAAACGCCTGCGACCGCTGGATCCCAAGGGTTCGGAGTACCTCACCCATTGGGCTTCTCGACATCTCACGTTGGCCCGCGTGTCGCCGTGCGTTGTTCGTCCCGCCTGCCTGATGTGCTCGTCACTCTCCTTCTGGAGGCCTCGAATGCTCTCGTTTTCGCGCTCCGTGCGCGTCCTCCTGATCTCCTGCCTGTTCGTCGCTTCGTTTTGCCTCTCGCCTGTGCATGCCGCCGATCCCTTTGAGGATCAAGTCCTGCCGTTTCTGAAGACCTACTGCGTGCAGTGCCACAACAAGAAGACCGCGAGCGGCGAACTCGATCTGACGCGCTATTCTTCCGCCTCGAAGGTTCTCGAGGACTTTCGGCAATGGGAACACGTCGTCACCTTCCTGAAGAAGGAAGAGATGCCGCCGGCCAAGGCGAAACAGCCGAGCGCGGCGCTGCGTGCGGAAATCCTGACCACGCTGGAACAGGTTCTGGTGAAGGAAGCGCGCAAGCTGGCGGGCGATCCGGGCGTGGTGCCGCCGCGCCGCCTCACCAACGCGGAATTCGATAACACCATTCACGACCTCACCGGCGTTGATATACGCCCGGCCGCTGCGTTCCCGCTCGATCCCGCGTCGGGCGAAGGATTCAACAACACCGGCGAAGCGCTGACCATGTCCCCCAGCCTGTTCAAGAAGTATTACGGCGCCGGTCAGCTCGTTGCCGAGCACGCCCTGCTCACGTCGCAGGGGCTCAAATTCGCGCCGCATCCGGTCGTCACCTTCGCCGATCGGCAGAAATTCTACGAACAGCAAATCCTCCGCTTCTACGAAGATCACAAGGTCGAATATGAAACGTATCTCGCTGCGTTGTGGAAGCACAAGCATCTCGGCGCGCTACGTCATGTCATCGGTCTCGAAGATCTGGCGAAAGAACATCGGCTCAGTCTGCGATACTTGCAAACGCTCTCGGACGCATTGAACGGCGAAGCCACGGATGAGTTCTACCTCGGATGGTTACGCCAACGTTGGCAAGCCATCCCGGGCCCGAAGAACGACAAGGAGTCCGCTCCCACCGGCGAAGCGCTTTCTGCGATCAAGGCGCTGGCGTCCGATATCCGCCTTCTCAGCCAACGGCTCTGCCCGCCGGAAACGCAGGCGATCGTCGCGAACGCCGGCAACGGTCCCGTCGATCATCTCGAACGCCGACGGCGCATGGCGAGCACACGCGATGCGTTCGACGTCAACGCCCTCACGCGTCAGCGAATTAGCTATGAATACACGAACGTCGCCGGGCGCGGGAGCCTGAAGCTCGTGATTCATTTTTCCGGTTCACTTGCCACCAAGGCGGACGGCTACGTCGTTCTGACCGGCGGCTTCGCAACCGGCAATCCCGAGAACGCCAAGTTCGCCGACGCCAAGAAGAAAAACTGGACGCTCCGCGCCATTCTCGCCGAGTACGCCCCCGAACAACTCAAGAAACTCGAGTTCGGCGTCCATCCGCAGCGCAAAGCCATCGACCCCGATGCGCTCGTCCTCAAGGCGCCGGCGCTGGTCGACATCGACATCCCGGCCGAAGCCTTCAAGATCAAGGGGAACCTCCACTTCTTCGCCGACTGCAAACTCGAAGGCTCGACGCGCGGCTCCGTGCAGTTCAAACTGCTCGACCGCTTGCCGACCCGAGATGACCTCAATCGGCCCGTGCTCACCCTCTTCGAAGCCGATCACGCCGACGCTCTGAAGATCCGGACTTCCGGCGAAGCCTTCTGCCGTCTCTTCCCCAATCGCTTCTACTTCGTCGACGGTACCCGAGGCGTCTCGGCGGGCTTCCACCTGATCGAAGGCTTCTTCCGCGACGATCAGCCGCTCCGCAAACTCGTCCTGTCCGCGGCCGAGAATCAGGAACTCGATCGCCTGTGGAACGAACTCAACTTCGTCACCGACATCTGGCACAAGATGCTCCGCGGCTTCGTGTTCTTCGAACGTTCCGAGCGAAACTTCCTCAAGCACCCCGACTTCGATTCGATCAAAGAAGAGGATCCCGAACTGATCAAGGACGAACCGCTCGTCCGCTTCAAGGAACTCTACCTCAAGCGCTCCGGCGTAAAAGCGACCGGCGACGAGCTGACCAAGCATCCGATCAGCATCTTCTTCGAGGACATTCGCAGCGGTCTGAAGTACCGGACCGAGACGCTGCAGAAGATGGAGCCGACGTATCTGAAGGATCTCGAAGACTTCGCACGCCGGGCGTATCGCCGACCGCTGACCGAGCCGGAACTCTTGAAGATGCGGAAGTTCTTCCACGGCATCAGTCAGGACAAGGACCACGGCATCGAGCAGGCGGTGCAGGCGTCGATCATTCGCATCCTGGTGTCGCCGTACTTCACGTACCACTTCGTCGCCGGGGCCGCGGGGGACACCGTCGCGCCGCTGCCGGACTTCGCGCTCGCTTCCCGGCTCAGCTATTTCATTTGGGGGAGCATGCCCGACGAGGAGCTGTTCGCGGTTGCCAAGTCGGGCAAGCTGCGCGACGTCGACGTGCTGCGGGCGCAGACGCGGCGCATGCTCAAGGATCCGAAGGTGAGCCGATTCGCCCTGGAGTTCTTCGGGCAATGGTTCGGCCATCGCGAGTTCCTGAAGCAGGAAGCGGTCAATCGCCAGGCCTTCCCGACGTTCGACGACGCCCTGCGTCTGGCGATGTTCGAGGAGCCGACGCGCCTGGCGACGCATCTGATTCAGCAGAATCTGCCGATCACCGATCTGCTCTCCAGCGACAAGACGTTCGTCACCAAGAAGCTCGCCCAGCACTACGGCATGCCGTTTCCGGGCAACGGCGGCGAATGGGAGATGATCGACGGTTTGCAGAAGCAAGGTCGCGGCGGCGTCATGGGCATGGCGGTATTTCTTACGAAGAACTCCCAGCCGCAGCGAACCAGTCCCGTCAAGCGCGGCTTCTGGGTCGTGCATCGTTTGCTCGGCGAACACATCCCCGCTCCGCCTGCCGACGTCGCCGTCCTCCCCGCCAAGGAGACCGACACCAACGGCAAGACGATCCGCCAACTCCTCGCGCTGCACACCGACGACAATAAATGCGCCCGCTGTCACGTGCGCTTCGATCCGGTCGGACTGTCGATGGAGGGGTTCGACCCGATCGGCCGAACGCGGACGAAGGATCTCGCCGGGAGACCGGTCGATAACGTCGTGCATTTACCCAGCGGCAAAGAGGCGCGCGGCGTCCCGGAGTTCGCGAAACATCTTGTAATGAGCCGCAAAGGCGAGTTTAATAAGACGCTGAGCCAAAAGTTTCTCGGCTACGCCCTGGGCCGGTCGCTGCAACTTTCGGATCACGACCTGCTCGATGCGATGCAAGCCAGCCTCAAAGCCAACGACGATCGCCTGCCCGCCTTGTTCGAAACCGTTATCACGAGTCCCCAGTTCCTCAATCAGCGCTGTCGAGATTTCTCCGTCTCGGCGTTCACGAAAGGGAAATGACCATGTCCGATTCGAAGAAGATCTCGCGCCGCCTGCTGCTTCAGGGTCTCGGCGTCTCGGTCGCGCTGCCGTGGCTGGAATCGGCCAAGGCGCTGGGCCAGGCCGCGACCCCGACGGCGACGTCTCCCAAGCGGTTCGCGTGCCTCTTCATCGGCGACGGCATCTCGCCGCCGCACTGGTGGGCGCGCGGAACCGGCGCCGCGATGGAACTGGGGCATAGCCTCGAACCGCTGGCGCCGTTCAAGACCAAGATCAACGTCATCCGCGGACTGCACAACCGCGAAGGCGACGGCGGACACGCCAAATGCACCGGCAACATTCTCTCCGGCGCCGCCCTGCGCCGGGGCCGAATCATCCAGGGCGGCATCAGCATGGATCAACGGCTCGCCCGCCATTACGAGGAAGAGACCGCGCTGCCGAGCCTCGTCCTCGGCTGCGAACAGCCCGTCAGCGGCTTCCACGAAAGCCAGTATTCGATGGTTTACGCCTCGCACATCTCCTGGCGCAACCCCGATTCCCCGATTCCGATCGAACTCTACCCCGCTCTCGCGTTCGACAGCCTGTTCGGCAATCAGGCCGGGCGCTTGCAAGGAAGCATCCTCGATCAGGTGCTGGAGCAAGCCAATGACGTGCGTCTCCAGGTGAGCGGATCCGATCGCATCAAGATCGACGAATACCTGACGTCCGTCCGCGAAACTGAACAGCACGTGCAACGGCTCAATCGCCGACAGGCCCAGGAGAACCCCGCGGCGAACGCAGGGCAGCATCAGCGTCCGCCGGTCGGCCAGCCGCGCGACTTCCGCGAATACTGCCGACTGATGGCCGACATCATCGCGCTCGCCTTCCAGACCGACCGCTCGCGCATCGCCACGCTGCTGATGTCGCGCGATCTCTCGGGCCAGGTCTACCCGTTCCTCAACATCCGCGACGACCATCACAGCTATTCGCACAGCAACGAGGGCCCGCAGTACCAGTCGATCGTGCGTTGCCACATCGAGCAATACGCCTATCTGCTCGACAAACTTTCGAAGATGCAGGAAGGGGAGCGAACGGTGCTCGACAATTCGTGCATCATGTTCGTGTCGGAGCACTGGAACGCCCACAACGGGCAGCACGTACCGCTCGTCCTCGCCGGGGGCCTCGGCGGCACGCTGCAAACGGGCCGAACGCTTGATTACCTGAACGCGGGGAACGAGCGTCGGAAGTTATGCAGTCTGTACTTGTCGATCATGGACCGCATGGGCCTGCGCTTGCCGGAGTTCGGCGACTCGCGCGATCGCTTGGCGGGTATTTAGCGGGTTGTACGTTTAGCCGCCGACTTGGGTCGGCGCGAACAAATTCCTGTTCGCGCCGACCCAAGTCTTCGGCTAAACGGATCGACTACGGCATCAGCTGCGAGATCGGCTCCCCTTCGGTGATCACGCGGGAGACGTCGCCGGCGATGCCGGGGATCAGGCGCACTTCGGGGACGTTGAGCAGGTAGTGCATGATCGTCGCGATGACGTTGCGGATGCGGATCGGGTCGGACGCGGGTTCGCCGCCGTCGCGGTTGGAGTTGCCGATGACCTGTCCCATGCGAAGCCCGCCGCCGTAAACCAGGAGCGGTCCGATGTTGCCCCAGTGATCGCGACCGCCGCCCCGATTGACGCGCGGCGTTCGGCCCATCTCGCCACAAGCCACCACCATGATCCGCTCGCTCAGCCCGCGGGCTTCAATGTCTTCGATGAGTGCGGAGACGGCGTGATCGAACGGCCGGCCGACGTAGCCCATGCCTTCTTCGCACGGGGCGTTGTTCGAGTCGGCGTGCATGTCCCAGACGAAGTTGGTGTTGACGGTGATGAAGCCGCAACCCGCTTCGCACAGGCGACGCGCCAAGAGCAAAAGCTTGCCGAGCGTTCGGCCATGGTCGGCGTACATCCTGTGGTTGTTCCACTTCTTGTCAATGCTTTCGACCTTCACGAGCGGCGCGGTGTCGTAGCGGGCCACCACCTGGGGCGCCTCGCGCGAAAGATCGAACGCGTCGGCAACGCCGCGGAGAATCACGTCGAACGCCTGGCCCTGGTAGCGATCCATCGTCTCCATGGCGCCGGTGGTGTCGAGTTCGCGGCGCAGGGAGTCGAGCCGCCCGAGCAGCATTCGGCGGTCGTCGAGTCGGAGCGCGGGGACGGAGAGACGCATGTTCTGCTGGAGCGTGCTGTTGCTCCCGGGCATGAAGGGGGCATACGCGGCGCCGAGCGGACCGGTGGCCGGGAAGTTGCCGAGCCCCGTGGTAGGGGGTTGGGCGCCGGGCCCGATGGCGCCGGGGTTGAGGAGCATGTTGGTCGGGATGCCGGTGGTGCGATGGTTCAGGCCGACGACGCGGGAGTAGAACGAGCCGAGGTTGGCGCCCAGCGTTTCGCGATGAACGATCGGCTTGGCGTCGTGATTGGCATCGCCCGGGACGTAGGAACGGACGATGGCGATCTTGTCCGCAAGCCGGGCGAGCCGCTGCATGACGGGGCCGAAGGTGACGCCGGGGATCGACGTTTGGATCTCCCCCATGGTGCTGCGAATGCCTTCGGGGGCGGACATTTTGGGATCGAAGGTTTCGTACTGGCTCGGTCCGCCGTGCTGGAAGAGAAAGATCACCGACTTGTCGGCCACCGGGCTACCGGCCGCGGCCTGGGCCTTGGAGCCGAGGAGCTGCGCGAGGGACAAACCGCCCCCGAGTCCCAGGGAGCCGACGCGAAGAAAGTCTCGGCGCGAGCCGGACGAATGGGAATCGAAGAAGGAGAACATGAGGAGTCCTTTTTCGGCAGGGCCTTTCGGCAAAGCGGGGGGGTACGAAATATCGTACTGCAACGGCGCGGGACACGCAAGGTTGCCGATCATGGAATGAACTGCTCGGAAAAATCGCAATTTCGCCCGAACCTTTTCCACAGTCGGTTCGTCATGAGTGAGTAACCTGCTTTTGGGAGTGATGAACGTGACTTGTGGTTGGCGTCAATTATTGAAACAGCAAGCGGACCGGCCCCAGAGGCAAGCCTCGTGGCCGCTGAATAATTCCGCTCCGCCTCCGTAATGCCTGAATCCGCGTGCAAGTTTCTTGCAAGCCAGGCGTTCCGAGACGCCTGGCTTTTTCGTTGGCTATTGGGATTCAGGTGTTAGCGGCAGCATACCTGGCTCTTAACCAGGGTGGTGAGGGTTCAAGTCCCTCGGATCCCACTGCAAATCTGGATGTGGGAGAGCGGCAAGTCCGCCGGCTTCGGGAGCCGGAACACGCTGGTTCGATTCCAGCCGTCCAGACTGAATACGGAAGGGCAAGCCGATGGGCGACGGCATCCGGTCCGAGCCCGGACGAGCGATGAGCCTTGAGGGTTCGACTCCCTCTCCTTCCGCAATCAACCTCGTGTCGGCTGGGCATCGGAGAGCCCAAGTGCCTGTAAAGCACCCGCGTTGCTGTGGAGGTTCGACTCCTCCCCGACACATTGTAAATTGGCGGGTTGGCCGATTGGCGTAGGCGCTGGGCTTTGAACCCGGAGAGGATGGTTCGATTCCATCACCCGCAGAATTTGAAGTGAAGTCGCCTCGGTGGTGAAACGGAGATCATGCGACGCTTCGAACGTCGAGGTCCGGGTTCGACTCCTGGTCGAGGTGCTGTTCGAGATATCCCTGGAGTGTGGCGGATGCACGCCGCCCTGCGAAGGCGGAGGTTATGCAGGTTCGACTCCTGCCGGAGATACTGTGGCCGAACCCAAAGCGGTTGCGGGATCCGGCTGTGAACCGGAGTAGTGCGGGTTCGACTCCCGCCGGCCACCCTGAAGTACGCCGGCGATGCTCGATCGGCCGAGCGCCGCTTTCGTAAAGCGGAACATGCGGGTTCGACTCCCGCCGCTGGCTCTTGTGTCTCCGGTGCAGCTCGAAGGTCGAGCGTCCCGATGAAGCCGGGAAGGAGCTGGTTCAATTCCAGCCGCCGGAACTGTTTGATGCGTCCATGATGTAGCTCGGCAGCCTGCCGCCTCGCCATGGCGGATGCGGGAGTTCGAATCTCCCTGGACGCTTTCACAAGGTCGTGCTCCTGGGAGAGCAGTCGGTTTCCAAAACCGACGCAGTGGGTTCGAATCCTACCGGCCTTGCTGCGGGGTGGACTGGAGCGGATCCAGCGCGGTCTCATAAGCCGTTCGACGCCGGTTCGATTCCGGCCTCTGCAACTTCATGAAATGGGCTGCTCGTCCAATCGGTACGACGCCTGGTTTGCACCCAGGAAATCGGGGTTCGATTCCCCGGCGGTCCACTGTGAGAACGACGCTGATCCAGGCGGCCTGGACATCGGCTGCAACCCGATGGCGGAGGGGTTCGACTCCCCTCGGCGTCTCTGCCGGCCAACTGCCGATTCGGACTACATCTTTACCATGAAACGTCCGAGTCAAAACTTCGTTGGCGGGCTTTCAGGCGCCGTCGCCGCGATCGAAAAAAGACCGACTGCCGGTTCGGAGTACATGTTAATTCGTAGGTCGCGGGTTCGAATCCCGCCAGGTCGGCAACGTCCTGTAGCTCAGCGGGTAGAGCAACG
>JBBQPM010000120.1:0-20445 GCA_038217425.1 Gemmatales bacterium | reverse complement strand
CAGGGGCGGACGAGGGCCACGGAACTTGATGGCGTTCCCGATTAGATTTTGCAATAACTGGACGAGTTGCACCTCGTATCCGAAGAGACCTGGCATGGCGCCATGCGTCACCACGGCGCCGCTCTCGAGGATCGATTCCCCAAGCGCCGCGAGTGCCTTGTTTAGTACCGACTCGCAGTCGGTGGGCGCCAGGTTCTGGCCGTTTTGACCGACACGCGAGTATGCGAGCAGATCGCGGATCAGTGCCTGCATGCGTGTGGCGCCATCGACGCAATAGCCGATGAACTCATCCGCGTCCGCATCCAGTCGTCCTTTGTAGGTGTCGCTTAGCAGCTGTGAGTACGCCACCACCTTGCGCAACGGTTCTTGCAGATCGTGGGCAGCGACATAGGCGAATTCCGGCCGTCGCTACTTGACCAAGTGGAAACGTCAGGGCCGCGTTCAGGTCGATCTAACTGTTTTGCAACGTTGGTATCGCACGCTGGATCGCCTCATTCTCAATCAGTCCGAAATTGAAGTGGCGCTTTATGGCCGACTGCGCGACTGTTCGACTTCGAGCCGGACTTAGTATTTTACGATTTGACGAGTACTTATTTCGAAGGCCATGGTCCGCCGGAATTGGCGAAGCACGGCTACAGTCGCGATGGTCAGCCTCGCAATGTCCAAGTAGTGGTCGGCATGGTGATGGTGGCCGGTTGGCCGATCGCTCATCACGTCTGGGCCGGCAATACGCGCGACAGCAAAACCGTCGCCGACGTGGTGCGCGATCTGACGACGCGGTTTCAATGGAGAAACTACAGGCGCGAGTTGCGAAGGGACAATTAAGAGATCCGTCCAAGATCGGCGCCGCCGCGCAACGGGTGCTGTCGCGTCACCACGGCCAGCGCTATTACGATTGGCGTTTGGCGGCGGGGGAGTTTCAGCTTTTCGAGCACCCGGTCAACTTGGTGCGCGAGAAAAAGTATGAAGGAAAATACTTGATCCAAACGGACCGAACCGATCTGACCGCCCAAGACGCCGTCGCCCATTACAAGAAACTCAACGAGGTGGAACGCGGCTTTCGCTCGCTGAAGGATCCGATTGGCATGCGGCCGATTTGGCACACGAACGAGCGCCGGGTACGGGCTCATATTTTCGTGGCCGCGTTGGCGTTCTTGATCGAGCGCATGCTGGAGCGCGCCCTCAAAGACGCTGGCGTCCTGCTTTCGGCCCAGGCCGCGCTGGTGGCCTTGCAAACGATCCGCCACGTCCGCTTCCAAGCCGGCGACGAAGAACGCACGGGAATCACGCCCGGCAGCGCGCGAGCTCGCCAAGTCCTCAAGGCCTTGAAGATCCACGAACTCCGTCCGCCCACCCCCGCCGGCCCAAAAACCACCCTGTAGTGACAATCCCAAAACCCGGTCCTTACCAGGCAACGACTTACGGCGACAAGTGTCAAACATGGGTTAGAACGGAAACGACAGTTCCTCGTACGCCAACCGAACGTGCCGCCGTGGGGCACGTTTGTAGCGTGCCATTTCCAGTCGCGGCACGTTACAAACGTGCCCCACGAAATTAGAACGGAAACGACAGTCCCTCGTAAGCCAACCGAACGCGCCGCCGTGGGGCACGTTTTTAACGTGCCATTTCCTGTCGCGGCACGTTACCAACGTGCCCCACGAAATTAGAACGGAAACGATAGTCCATCGTACGCCAGCCGAACGTGCGGCGGCAGCAGACGGTTCGTCTCGTCGTAGTCCAGATCGTGCGACATGTGCGTGAAGTACGCTCGCTCCGGATCGACGCGTCCCACCACGTCGAGCGCCTCCTCCAGCCCGAAATGTCCTGCGTGCGGCTTGTGCCTCAGGGCGTCGAGAATCAGGATGCGCACGCCTTCCAAGAGCGGCCAGCTTTCCTTCGGGATCTTGTTGACGTCGGTGCAGTAAGCGAGGTCGCCGATACGGAAGCCGTACACATTGAAGTGGGCGTGAATGAGCGGGATCGGCGTCACCTGATGGCCGAGCACCTGGAACGGCCGGTCCTCGATGGTGTGAAAAGCGAGCTTGGGGACGAAGCCGCGGTAGGCCTGATCGGGATCCTGCGTGAAGGCGTACGAGAACGATTGCCTCAGCTTGCGTTCGACTTCGGTGGAGCAGTAGATGGGGACGGGGCCGCCGAGGTAGTGCTGCATCGGGCGGAGGTCGTCTAGTCCGTAGATGTGGTCGGCGTGGTAATGCGTGTAGAGGACGGCATGGACGAAGCCGACTTTGGCCCGCAGCAGCTGGAGCCGAAGTTCCGGCGCGGTGTCAATAAGGATGTGCCCTTCAGGAAGGCGAATGAGGCCGCTGGTCCGGTAGCGGTGATTGCGCGGGTCGATGGAGGTGCAGACGGCGCACTGGCAGCCGAGCATGGGGACGCCCACGGAAGTGCCGGTGCCCAGGAAGGTGAAGGTTCGGTCGGCCATGTTGATTTATTGTAAGAATTCCTTGGCCGAGGGGAGGATTCGCCGTACATTAGCGGCATTCTCAGAAGCTGAAATTCACACGAAAGAGACCCGCTCCATGGACCAGAGCCAATCGAGTTCCCCATCGTCTGCCGCTTACCCGGGCGCCGGTCGCCTGCTGTGGGCGGGGTTCTTCGCGATCTTCGCCGCGGGGGTGGGTTTTTCGATTCGCGGCGGCATCCTGCTGCAGTGGGGCGCCCATTACAACTTCACGCAAACCGAACTCGGCGCCATCACCGGCGGCGGGCTCACCGGATTCGGCGTCGTTATCCTGCTCGGTTCGCTCCTCGCGGACAAAATCGGATACGGCCGACTGATGGGCCTGGCCTTCGTCATTCACATCATCTCCGCTGGCCTGCAACTGGCCGTGCAGCCCATCTACGACAATTTTGGCCGAGAACACGTCTACTGGAACTTGTACCTGGCGATGTTCTTATTCGCGATCGCCAACGGCATCTGCGAGGCGGTCGTCAATCCGATGGTCGCGACTCTGTATCCGCGCGACAAGACGCATTACCTGAATATCTTGCACGCGGGCTGGCCGGGCGGGCTCATCGTCGGCGGCTTGCTTTCCTATTTCATGAACGGCGGCGCCATCGGCGAATGGGTGCCGTTGGGCCGAGTCGGCTGGCTCATTCAAATGTCGTTCTTCCTCGTGCCCGTCGCCATCTACGGCTTGCTCTGCCTGGGCCAGCGCTTCCCCGCGTCGGAAGCCACCGAGGCCGGCGTCAGCTACCGCGAGATGTTCGCGCAGTTCGCCTCGCCCATTCTGTTGCTCCTCTTGTTCATCCACGCCCTGGTCGGCTACGTCGAACTCGGCACTGATAGCTGGATCAGCAAAATCACCGGCAGCATCATGGAAGACCCGACGCGCGGCCTGCTCCTCTTCGTCTACACGTCGGGCTTGATGTTCTTGTTGCGTTTCTTCGGCGGCCCGCTCGAGCGCATGCTATCGCCGTTGGGGCTCTTGTTTTTGAGCGGCATTCTGGGGTTCGCGGGGTTGTCGCTGCTGGGCCGGGCGGAAACGATCGAAATGTGCATCATCGCCGCCACGATTTACGCGCTGGGCAAGACGTTCCTTTGGCCGACGATGCTGGCAGTGGTTTCGGAGCTTTACCCCAAGGGGGGCGCGATCGTACTCGGCGCCGTCGGCGGCATCGGCATGTTGTCGGCCGGGCTTCTGGGCGCTCCGGGCATCGGCTTCAAGCAAGACTTCTACGCCGCGAAGCAACTGAAGGAAACCACCGACGCCCCAGCCGGGATCTTCGACCGCTACGCGGCAGAGAAGGAATCGCAGTTTTTGCTCTTCAAAGAGAAGGGGCTCGACGGCACGAAAGTCAGCATCCTCGAATGGGAGACGAAGCTGGAGAGCGGCAAGACCAAGCCGGACGACGAGGCGGAGTTTCGCAGGGAACTCGATCGCGCCCTGGATTCGTCCAAGCCGGCAAACCAGAAAACCATCGACTGGCGCAACGCTACCCGCGGCTATTTCGCGGACGACGCGGACCCCGTCGGCAAGGCGGGCCTGTTCGGCGGTAAGATGGCGTTGCAGCTGACCGCGTTCGTGCCGCTGCTGATGGCGGGGCTGTACTTGCTACTCATCGTGTACTTCAAGGCGACCGGCGGCTACAAGGCGGTCGACGTGCGACATTAATTCGGCGAGCGGGGGACGTTAGTCCCCCGGTATCTCGGCCCGACGCAATTTGGCGAACGGGGGACGTTAGTCCGCCGGTATCTCGGCCACCTGCAATATCTAACGTCGAGCGCGATTCGGGACGTACGCGTTTCTGTAGAGGGTTGAAGTACCGGGGGACTAACGTCCCCCGCTCGCCGAACGCGTGTCGAGGGCGTCTACCATGCGTCTGGTCATGATGGGAACCGGCACCTTTGCCGAACCGACCTTCGAAGCCCTGCTCGCCAGCGGCCATGACGTCGTCGCCCTGGTGACGCAACCCGACCGCGCCGTCGGCGACAAACGCAGCACCACCCGCCAAACCGGGAAGGGCATGAAGGAAATCGCCCTCGCCAAGAACCTCCCCGTCCATCAGCCCGAAAGCATCAACACGCCCGAGAGCCTGGCCCTCGTTCAGAGCTTCCAGGCCGACCTTCTCGTCGTCGCGGCCTACGGTCAGATCTTGGCCAAGGACGTCCTCGCGGCCGCTCGCCTGGGGGGCATCAACGTCCATGCGTCGCTATTGCCGAAGTACCGCGGCGCCGCTCCGATCGCGTGGGCCATCTATCACGGCGACGCCGAGACCGGCGTCACCATCATCCACATGACCCCCGCGCTCGACGCCGGCGACATGCTCGCCCAGCGCTCGATTGCCATCGCGGCGAATGACACCGCGGGTGATCTCGAACCGCGCCTGGGGACGCTCGGCGCCGAGATGGTGCTGGACGTATTGCCTCGCCTCGAAGCCGGGACGGCGCAGGCGATCGTGCAGGATCGGAGCCTGGTCAGCAAGGCGCCGAAGCTGACGAAGGAGATGGGACTGATCGACTGGACGCGGCCGGCGTCTGCGGTGTGGAATCAGATCCGCGCCTTTCAGCCCTGGCCCGGCCCGTACTGCTTTTTGCATCGAGCCGGCGCGGAGCCGATGCGCATCCTCATCTTCCAGGCCACGCCGATGTCGGGCGCTGTCGGCGAACCGGGAGCAGTCCGCGTCGACGACAAACGACTATTCGTCGGCGCCGACGGCGGCTGGCTCGAGGTGCTCGAGCTGCAGCCCGCCGGCAAGCGCCGCATGAACGCTGCAGACTTCCTCCGCGGCAACGTGCTCGGGCCCGAGGCGAGGTTCGGGCCCGGTTAGAACGCTCAAATCCCCCCCAGCGACACCTTCACGCCGCCGAACACCGAGAATCTCGGCGTGTTGTATCCCACCAACTCTTCGTACGGGCGATCGAATAGGTTATCAATCCGACCAAACAGACGCACGCGCGGCAAGACGTCGAACCACGCCGCGGTGTTGACCACCATGTACGGGTCCATCCGCCGAACTGCCGCGGGCGCCGCGGGGTCGTAACGCGTGTCGACCCAGAGCATCTGCGCGTAGACGTTGCCTCGGCCCGCGGCAAACCCCTGGTTCAGCGTCGCGCTCACCTTGTTCTGCGGGATGCGGGGCAGGTAGAAATTCTTATCGTGGTCGAGCGTCGAGGTGTTGGTATAGTTGACGTCGAGCCGGGTCTGCTCCATGAGCTGCACCGAGGTGATGACTTCGAAGCCCGACGAATGGGCTCGGCTAATGTTGTAGTTGGTGGGGAGGTTGGCGCCGCCGAAGTTTGCGAAGTCGAAGACGTAGCCGAAGCGGTCTTCGGAATCGATGCGGAAGTAGGTGATGTCGAAGAAGAGCTTGCGGTCCAAGAAGGTTTTCTGAAAGCCGTACTCGAAGCCGCGCGCCCGTTCGGGGCGCAGGTTCGCGTTGCCGATGTCGAACGGCGGGTTGAAGGCGAAGAGTTCCGAGAGGGACGGCGCCAGGAAGCCGGTACCGTAACTGCCGTGTACTGCCGCCTCGATCTCGTCGATGTGGACAATCGAAGCGATGCGATACGTCGTGGCGGCGCCCGCCTGGGAGTAGTCGTCCCGGCGGATGCCCGCGGTGGTATACCAGCGGTCGAAGAGGCCGATGTGATCCTGGATGTACAGGGCGTTGTCGTTCAAGTTGTACGAGCGCCGCAGTGCCATCGGATCCGACGTTGGCGTCTGGGCGTCCTCGTGCAGGTAATCGTAGCCGAACGTTAGCTTGTGGTTCTCGGAGAACTTGAGGTTCGTCAGATACTCGAACTTATGGGTGAGGCCGTCGGTGACGCGGGCTTCTGGCGCGAAACTGTTCGGATCGATGAAGTAGCGCCGTGTGCTCGCCCGATTGAACGCGACGCGCTGTTCGACTAGACCGTCGAGCAATTCCAACCGGGCGCCGATTCGGCCGAAATATTGCGTCGTGGCGTTGTGCGCGAAGGCGTCGTCGGAGACCAGCGAGTTCGGGATGTTCTCGGGATCGTTGAAATCGAAGGGACGATTGAAACTATCGAGCGACGTGTCGGACTGGATGTAACGCAGCACGACGTCGACGTCGAAGAACTTGCTGGGCGTCCAGCCGAAGCGGGTTCCCATGGTCGTCTGATGGAACGGATTGGAGAGCTGGTTGAAGTCTCGGCCATACATCGTGTTGGCGGAGTTGAAGTCGTTTTGCAGGAACTGGGCGACGCCGAAGCTGTAGTAGTATTCGGAGGTGCCGCCGCTCAGATTGAGTTGCGAGTTGTAGGTGTCGTAGGTACCGGCGTAGTTCGTGAAGGAGACGGCGAGGGGGCCTTGGCCGCGTTTGCTGGTGATGTTGACGACGCCGCCGACCGCGTCGGCGCCGTAGAGGACGCTTTGCGGACCGCGGAGGACTTCGATCCGTTCGATTTCCAGGGCGCTGAAGTTGCCGAAGTCGAAGGCCCGCGTCGGCGAACTGGGATCGTTGAGCGGGATGCCGTCGAGGAAGACCTTGGTCGCGCGCCCGCTTTGACCGCGGAGGAAGACGGAAGAGACGCGTCCCGGTCCGCCGTTCTGCACGACGTCGACGCCTGGAACGGTAGTGAGCAGATCCTTGATGAAGGGCTGTTCGGAGTTGACGATGCGGGATTCGGGGATGACGGAGACGGAACCGCCGAACTCGCGGATGGGGCTTTCAGTGCGCGTCGGCGTCAGGGCGACGTCGGCGGCGAGATTGGGAACCGCGGGGAATGGGTTAATGGTCGGCGCCGAGGTCGCGGGCGCGGGGGTCATTTCGCCGGGGATTTTGACTTCCGGGAGTTCCGGGAATTGCGCCCGGAGCATGCCGACGAAAACGAGGCTTCCTGCCAAACACCAGAAACGGAGCATGTGCCTTCTCCTGTGCCTCCCCAGAGGCAAGGGCCTAAGAATGCTCGCGGACCAGATATCCTGACTCAGGATCTTCCCGCCGGCACGCCTTCCCAGTTCGATCGAACCAGTGGCATCGAGTGTCGGCAGTCCCCTATACAGTCGCTGGGCGGTGGGAGGTTCGCACTCCGCTTCCCTGAAATCCGAGAACGAAAAACTTGACGTCGAAGGGAATATCGGTTTGACGCGGGGAGAAATGTCAAGGCAACCTGTCGTCGAGGGCGATGAGGCGAAAAGTTCATGTGGTACGATCGGCACAACCGATTCGAATTTCTAACCACAGAGACACAGAGAGCACAGAGGAAATGCAAGGAGAGGAGAAAGGAATTGAAGGTCGATCTTTTATCACTCTCCCTTCTCCTTGCATTTCTCTGTGCCCTCTGTGGTTAATCTTTCTTACCTCCAACCCGCACAATTTACCATTCCCGGCCCAGCGCCCGCGCCACCTTGCCGCAATCGATCATCATCTTCGCGAACGCGGCCGGCGTCAGCGATTGATAGCCGTCGCTCACCGCCTTCTCCGGATCGGGATGCACCTCGACGATCAATCCGTCCGCGCCGGCCGCGATCGCGGCGAGCGCCATCGGCGCCACCAGTGCCGCCTTGCCCGTGCCGTGGCTCGGATCGACCACGATCGGCAAATGCGTCTTCATCTGCAAGTACGGCACCGACGCGAGCGGCAACGTGAAGCGCGTGTGTTCTTCAAACGTGCGAATGCCGCGCTCGCAGAGCATGACGTTCTGGTTGCCGGTCTTGAGGATGTATTCGGCCGCGAGAAGGAACTCGTCCATGGTGGCGGAGGGGCCGCGCTTGAGCAGGACCGGTTTGCCCGATTCGCCGACGGCTTCGAGGAGGGGATAATTTTGCATGTTGCGGGCGCCGACCTGGAGGACGTCGGCATATTTGCAGACGAGCGCGACGTGTTCGGAGGCCATGATTTCGGTGACGATGGCGAGGCCGGTCTCTTCGCGGGCCAGGGCGAGGAGTTCGAGGCCTTTTTCTTTCATCCCCTGAAAGCTGTAGGGACTCGTGCGTGGCTTGAACGCTCCGCCGCGCAGCCCCATGGCGCCGGTCTCGCGGATCTTGTGTGCGACCTGCAGGATTTGGTCTTTGCTTTCGACGGAACAAGGCCCGGCGATGACGCCGATCTTGCCGGCGCCGACTTTGAGTTTGAGAATCTCGATGCAGCTCGATTCTTTTTTGACTTCACGGCTGGCCATCTTGTAGGGGGCGAGGATCGGCATGACTTTATCGACGCCGTCGCCGGTCTCGAGCGCCTCCTTGGCGCCGTCGCGTTTTTCGCCCAGCGCCGCGATCACGGTCAGCTCGGTGCCGACGATGACGTTACTCTTGAGGCCGAGGTCTTCGATTTGCCGGACCATGTGGTCAATCTGCTGTTGCGTGGATTTCGGCTTCATCACGACAATCATGTTTCGGGTCTCCGAGGATGTTTTTCAGAAAGCCCAGGGATGGCTATCCCTGGGGACGCGCCATGAAAAGGGATTTTTGGGTGTTGGCCGAGCGTGGAAACGAAAAAAGCCCCGGGTGGTTCCCAGGGCTTGCTACAAAACAGCAGACAGCGTCCCCGCGAACCACTAGGGCTATAGTCGATACCAAAACGCGCCCGCGGAATGCGAAGCGGCAGCGTCAAAGGTCTTGGGGAGGAAACGCATACTATTCTCAGACAAATCCCCCAGGGATAGACATTCCTGGGCTTTCGAACTTAAGGGGAGCCGCGTCGGATAGACGACGCGACTCCCTACGATTTGCGGCTGCACCGACGGCAGCCCGTCGGCGGCCTAGGTGAGCCGCACCTGTTTACCATATATCACCGTATCACCTCCTTTGCTTGTGGACATCCTGCGTGAGCCCGGCAAACTCCAAGCCTCGGCAGGCTTTAGCCCATCGCACCACGTTCGTGCGATCTCTACTCGCATCATAAACACGGGTGCCGCAAATAGCAAGGCGTCGCGCACAGAATTTTTCGCGGGCTCCTTCGTTTCCTTTTCAGGCCGAAGCTGATACATTCGCTCCATCGCGGTTTCTTCTTTTCCTCCGGAGATGGCCATGGCAGCCGGCAACGCAACCGTCCAACCGACCCGCAGCCTGTGGGAAATGATCCGCAGCCATCCGACGGGATTCTGGTTCATCTTCTGGGGCGAACTCGCCGAGCGCTGCTCGTACTACGGCATGATGGCGATCCTTGCCCGGTACCTCTCGGAAAAAATGGACCTTGGAGACGGAGCGGCTAACAATTGGGTTTCGTACTTCAAGGCCGCATGCTATTTTCTGCCGCTGCTGGGCGGCTTCCTCGCCGACAACTACCTGGGAAAGTACCGCCTCATTATCATATTTTCGATTCCTTACATCCTCGGCCATGTCGTTCTCGCGGTACCTGAGATCACTTACACGATCATTGCCCTGGGCTTACTCGCCATGGGTAGCGGCGCCATTAAGCCCAACATCTCCACGCTGATGGGCATGACCTACGACCAGAAACGCCCCGGCGACGACCAGTTGCGGACGATGGCCTTCGGCATGTTTTACATGGCAATCAACATTGGGGCGTTCGTCTCCTACGCCATGTTGCCGAAACTTCGAGATTGGTTCGACTACCACTGGGCTTTCATGTTTCCCGCGGTGCTGATGGGCGTGTCGTTTTTACTTTTTGCGATCGGCAAGCCGTTTTACGCCGTCGAGACCATTTCCAAGCACGTCGCCACTCCCCAAGAATGGGCCGAGAAAAAGCTGACCCTGCGCCGCATCGCCGGCGTCTTTCTGACGATCACCTTCTTCTGGGCGATCTTCGACCAATCGCATACTACCTGGATCTTCTTCGCACGCGATTTCACCGATCTCTCGCTGTTCGGCTGGCGCATTGCCCCCGACGCGGTCGGCGCCATCAATCCGTTCCTGATCGTCCTCTTCGTACCGCTGCTCACGGTCTTTTGGAATCAACTCGCCGCCCGAGGCGTCATCCCCCGCGCCACGGACAAGATCATGATCGGTTTCATCCTCACCGCGGTCACCATGGGAATCATGTCGCTGGCGGGTTACTTGGTCCCCAAATACGAAGTTCGGCCCGCGCTCAAAGGCAACGACAAAGACGCTCCGTACATTCTGACCACGCCCGACAAGGTTTCGGAAGAGACGCGCGAAATCTTCAAGAAGGACGACCAGCTGAAAGTCGCCCCGCCGATGCAGAACGTGCAGACTGTCTCGCTGCTGTGGGTCATTCAGAACAAGACGCCCGAAGTGACTAAGGAACCGGGCAAGGCGACCGTCGTCTGGGGTGCGAACGAGAAAGACAAGGTCGTCCTCACTTGGGCGGACCATTCGGTTCAGCCCGAGGTCGCGATCGACTCGGAGAACCGAGTCACTGTTTCCGGCCCGAACTCGATGACGGTGACCTATGAGGGCGAAGCCAAGGTGAGCACGAAAAAAGTCGTCGACGCCAAGGACAAGGTGTCGATCTGGTGGGAAGTCCTGGCGTTCGTCGCCTTGACGCTGGCGGAAGTATTGATCTCCGTCACCGGGTTGGAACTGGCATTCGTGGTTTCGCCGAACTCCATGAAGTCGTTCGTCACGGCTCTTTGGCTGCTCACGGTGGGTATTGCGAATCTGCTGATTAACGCCCAGGTGGGCCGATTCTATGAGGGCTGGAACCCGGGGGTTTACTTCGCGTTCCTGACCGGGCTGATGGTACTGGTGATCGGCGCCTTCGTGTTCGTGGCCCTGCGATTCAACATCCTCGCCGCGGAGCAGGCGCGGATCGCCGCGGAAGCCGCAGCTGCCGCACGACTGGCGGAAGGTTCCGCGCCGCCCGCATAGCGCCGGCAAGTCGGCCTATTTTTCATCCGACGTGTCGAGTACCGCGAGGAACGCCTCTTGCGGGATCTCGACGCTGCCGATCTGCTTCATGCGTTTCTTGCCCTCGGCCTGCTTGGCCCAGAGCTTCCGTTTGCGCGTGATGTCGCCGCCGTAGCACTTCGCGGTTACGTCCTTCTTCATCGCCGAGATCGTCTCGCGCGCGATGATTCGCGTTCCCACCGCCGCCTGGATCGCGATCTCGAACAAGTGCTTGTCGATTTCGGTCCGCAGCTTCTTCGCCAACTTTCGGCCCCGATACTCCGCGAAATCCTTGTGCACGATCGACGACAGCGCGTCGACGCGCTTGCCGTGCACGAGGATGTCGAGCCGGACCAACTCCGCCTTGCGGAAGCCGGTGATCTCGTAATCCATGGTGCCGTAGCCGTGCGTGATCGACTTGAGTCGGTCGTATAAATCGTAGATGACTTCCGCCAGGGGGATCTCGTAGACGAGGATGGCCCGCGTCGGGCTGAGGTATTCGGTGCGGAGGTACGTCGCCCGGCGTTCGGAGCAGAGCTTCATGATGGCGCCGATGTTTTCCGACGGCAGGATGAAGCTGATCTTGCAGATCGGTTCGCGGAACTCTTCGATCTGGCCCGAATCGGGGACCTTCTGCGGGTTGTCGATGACCAGGATCTCGCCCCGGCGCGTGAGAATCTCGTACGTGACGTTGGGCGCCGTCTGCACGAGTTCGAGGTCGCTTTCGCGTTCGAGCCGCTGCTGGATGATCTCGCGGTGGAGCATGCCGAGGAAGCCGCAGCGAAAGCCGAAGCCCAGGCCCTCGCTCGATTCGGGGAGGAAGCTGAAGCTGGAGTCGTTGAGCTTGAGGCGGGAGAGGGCTTCGCGAAGGTTTTCGAAGTCGTTGTTCTTGATCGGATAGAGACCGGAAAAGACCATCGCCTTGGGTTCTTTATAGCCGGAAAGGGCCTCGGTCGCGGGATTCAGGGCGTCGGTAACGGTGTCGCCGATGTGGACGTCGTCGATCTTTTTGAGCTGGGCCATGAAGTAGCCGACCTGCCCAGCCACGAGTTCGGTGATCGGCGTCATCTTGGGGCGAAACTGGCCCATCTCCATGATGACGTGCTCGGTGCCGGTGCGCATGAACTTGATTCGTTGGCCCGTGTGCAGTCGGCCCGACATCACGCGAACGTAGACGACGACGCCCTTGAAGGTGTCGAAATGGCTGTTGTAAACGAGGCACTGCGTCTGCTCGTCGGCGCGGCCTTTCGGCGCCGGGATGCGCTGGATGATCCCCTCGAGCACCTCTTCGATGCCGATGCCCGCTTTGCCGCTCGCCCGGAGAACTTCCTCGGGGACGATGCCGAGCACGGTTTCCATTTCGCTAATGATGGCGTCGGGCCGGGCGATCGGCAGGTCGATCTTGTTCAGCACCGGCACGATCACAAGATTCGATTCCATGGCCAGGAAAGCGTTGGCGACCGTCTGCGCCTGAACGCCCTGAAACGCATCGACGAGCAGAATGACCCCTTCGCATGCGGCCAGGCTGCGAGAAACTTCGTACGAAAAATCGACGTGCCCCGGCGTATCGATCAAATTCAGCTCGTAGGTCTTTCCCTTGTATTCGTGAAAGATGGTGACGGGGTGCATGCGGATGGTGATGCCGCGCTCGCGTTCGAGGTCCATCGAGTCGAGGTGCTGGGCCTGGAAATCGCGCTTCGAGATCGCGTTGGTCACGAGCAGGAACTGGTCGGCCAGGGTCGATTTGCCGTGATCGATATGGGCGATGATCGAGAAGTTCCGAATGAGCGACGAATCGGTAGGCATATCGTGTCCATGTTGTGCCGGGCAAGCTGCTGGTTCCGTGAGGGCGGTGTGCCAGAAAGACTAACCACAGAGGCACAGAGAGCACAGAGGAATACAAGGAAAAGGCAATCAGAAGCCGCGACCGCGCGAGAGCGGCTGAACCGCCGGTGAACCTAAGCCGCTCTTGATTCTCCTCTTCTCAGTGTCCTCTGTGCCTCTGTGGTTAGCTTTTCTTACAGAACACCCGCGGTTAATATACCGCTACCACAGGCCCATGGCGAGCGGGCCTGGTTTCTCTACGATAACTACCCCGACCTCCAGGCTCAATCCGAGGAAAGCGATCATGGCTCTTAGTAAAGCGGAAGCAGGCAAGACGCGTATCGGCTGGATCGGCACCGGCGTCATGGGACGTTGGATGTGCCAGCACCTCATGTCGAAAGGTTTCAAGGCTACCGTCTACAACCGCAGCAAAGACAAGGCCCAACCCTTGATCGACGCCGGCGCCACGTGGGCCGACACGCCCAAGAAGGTCGCGGAGAATTCCGACGTCACCTTCGCCATCGTCGGCTTCCCCAAGGACGTCCGCGAAGTCTTCCTCGGCGCCGACGGCGCTTTGGCCGGCAGCAAATCGGGCGCGGTGCTCGTCGATATGACGACCAGCGAACCGTCGCTCGCCGTCGAGATCTACGAGGCCGCGAAAGCCAAGGGCGTCCATTCGCTCGACGCTCCGGTTTCAGGCGGCGACGTCGGCGCCAAGAATGCGGCGCTGTCGATCATGATCGGCGGCACGAAGGAAGCGTTCGACGCCGTCGGGCCCTTGTTCGAGGCGATGGGCAAGACGATCGTCCACCAGGGCGAGGCCGGCGCCGGGCAACACACCAAGATGGTGAACCAGATTTTGATCTCTTCGACGATGGTCGCGCTGTGCGAGGGCCTGATCTACTCGTACAAGGCGGGCCTCGATCTGGAGACGGTGCTCAAGAGCGTCTCCGTCGGCGCCGCGGGGAGCAAATCGCTCGACATTTACAGCGCCCGCTTGATCGCCCGCAACTTCGAACCCGGCTTCTACGTTGAGCACTTCATCAAGGACATGGGCATCGCCCTCGCCGAGGCGGAGCGAATGAACCTCTTCTTGCCAGGCCTGGCGCTGACGAAGCAACTCTACGAAGCGGTGCGGGCGCAAGGATACGGTCGCAAGGGGACGCAGTCGTTGCTGCTCGCGCTGGAAGCGATCTCGGGCATCAAGCGTTGATTGATTTTGAGCCCGCAGCGCAAGCAAGGGATGATGTCAACCCTTGCTTGCGCTGCGGGCTCGAAACGCTGATGGAGGCGAAGGATGGCCAAGTCGAACCCGCCGCGAATCGCGATTCTGGGCGCCGGGCCGATCGGCCTCGAAGCGGGCGCCCAGGCCAAGCTCCTCAAACTCCCATTCGCCATCTACGAGCGCGGCCGACTCGCGGAGCATGTGCAGCGCTGGGGCCACGTCAAGATGTTCAGCCCCTTCGGCATGAACCGCACTGACGTCGGCCGAGACGCCATCCTCACCGCCAAACCGCAGCATGCATTCCCCGCGAACGACGCCTACCTCACCGGCCGCGAGACGGTCGCCGCCTACTGGCAGCCCCTTGCGGATGCGCTTGGCTCGATCCAGACCGAGACGCACGTGCTGCGCATCGGCCGGCAAGACTTCTTCAAAATGGACGGCCCCGGCGATGCCCGCCGCACGACGAGCCCGTTTCGCCTGTTGCTCCGCGATAAAGCCAACAAGGAACGGATCGAAGAGGCGGACGTCATCCTCGACTGCACCGGCGTCTACGGCCAACATCGCTGGGCCGGCGCCGGCGGCATTCCCGCTCCGGGCGAACTTCAGGCCGAGGCCCAAATCGCTTATGGCCTCGAAGACATTCTCGGCGACCGCAAAAACCACTATGCCAACAAGAGCACGCTCGTCGTCGGCTCCGGCTACTCGGCCGCGACGTCGGTTAGCCTGCTCGCGGACCTGGCCCTCGAGCAGCAGACGACCTGGACGATTTGGCTCTCGCGCGACGACGCCAGCACGCCGTTACGCCGGCTCGCGAACGACCCGCTCAAGGAACGCGACCGCCTCGCCGCCAAGGCGAACAACATCGCCGCCCGTCAGGATCATAACGTCACGTTCCATCCCGGCGCGGTCCTCGAAGCGATCGAATCGCTCGGCCAGGACAAGGGCTTCCGCGTGACGACCCGCGGCGTCCCCAAGATTCGCACGCTCGAAGTCGAACGCATCATCGCCAATGTCGGCTACACCCCAGATACGAATCTATACCGAGAGCTGCAAGTCCACGAATGCTTCGCGAGTCTCGCCCCGATGAAGCTCGGCGCCAAGCTACTCGAGTTCCGCGGCCAGGACAGCCCGAAGACCGCCGACGCGGAGTTGCTGCGCAACCCGGAGCCGAACTTCTTCGTACTCGGCGCCAAGAGTTACGGCCGGCACTCGAATTTCTTACTCCGCGCTGGCTTCGAGCAAGTGCGGGCGGTGTTCGGGTTGATCCGCGCGACGTGAACTTGCCTCACTTCCGCACGATCTTCAGCGTCGTCGCCTGTCCCTCGCGAATCTCGAGTCGCGGCACCGTGACCAGGCCATGCTTGTCCGCGACGACTTCGCCGCTCGCTCCGTGCGACGACGTCCACGAACACGCTTCGCCCGCCTTCAGCTTGAACTTCTGCGCGCGCCGAGGGGTGACGTCGACCGTCATCGGCTTCTTGGCAAGGTCGTTGCCGACCGCGATCGACCACTTCCCGTCCGAGTCTTCGGGGTCGGTCCAGGTGAAGCCGAGGTTGATGCCCCCTTCGAGGTCGCCGTCTTTCGGGTCGCCGTTGCCCGGATTCTGATCGATCGAGCTGTTGCGAAACGCAGGGTAACTCCGATTGAGGGCGAACTTCTCGGCCGGGTAGTGCTTGAGCACGTGCGCCATCGGCTGGGCGCCGGTGCCGTGGTTGCCGTTGTTCCAGGCGAAGGCGAAGCCGTGCTTGTTGGCCGCCAGCGCCTTGGCGAAATCGACTTGTTCCTTCCAAGTGGCGAAGCCGTCGTAGCGGCCGCAGCACCAGCCGATGAACGGCAGATCCTCCGCGTGCTCCTCGGCAAAGCGGACCGAATCCATGCGGTGCAGGAAGTTGGTCTTGCCGTCGGGGAGCAGGATCGTCTCGCGATCGTCGGGGAGTTTGCCTTCGAGAATCGCGAGGCCCTTGCGACGCAGGCCGGGACGATTCGGATAGATGGCCGCGAACAACTCGGGATGCCGAAGGGCGAACGTGACCGATCCCCAGGCGCCCATCGAGCCGCCGCTGGCGTAGAGGCGATTGCGGTCGGCGCCGTAATGCTCGATCGTCCAGTCGAGGATCCAGAGCAGGCGATTCTCGGTGAACGGATACGCGCGCGGCTCGGCGATCTTCGCATTCTGCGGCACGCACCAGTAGCCGAACCAGAACGTCTCCATCGCCCGCAGCCCGCTCGGATGCTCGATGGCGTCGCGGACCATGAGCTGCAGGTGATTTCCTTCCTTCCTACGCGTTTCGAGAATCGAGAAGACGCCGGGGAGACCGTCGCGGTAGCCCATGTCGGCATTCGCGAAGTGGAGGTAGGAATCGCCCCACTCCCCCGCGCCGCCGCCTTGTCCGGTGCTGCCGTGCAGACTGAGATGCAGCGGCAGCCCTTTTTTGCCGGTGAGGTGCGTCTGGGCGACGTACGTCTTGCGTTCCTTCGAGTCGAAGACCTTGATCGGCTCGAGCGGCGCGACCTTTTCCTCGATCGGCGTCGATGTGGCGCTCTTGCCCGCGACGACGTCGCTGAGCCGATCTCCCTTCTCATCCGTTGCGATCACGGCGTAGTAATGAGGGCCGGGCTTCTGCACGGTGTGAACCGCGAGCCCGCTCCAGACCGGCAGCGGTTTGCCGCCGGTTTCGAGAATCGCCATCGGCTTCTCAGCATCAAGGCGATCCTTGCGGTTGAAGGCGGAGCCAAACATTCGGCCTGAGTGGTGTAGGATCCCGGTCGCGCAAACTTGGGCTTTGCCGAGGTTCTCCTGCTTGATCGGCGCGGTACTGCGCAGCAGCGTGTAGCGAAACCTGGCGCCGGCTTCCCCCTCGGCCACGTCCTTCCAGGTGACGAAGGTTTGGCCATGCCGATGGACGGCGGCGATGCCGGTGACTTGAAGCGGCGCCTGAGCGCTGGCCGCGGCGACGCAGAGCAATCCCGCGAAGAGAGACATGCGACCAATCATCACAAACTCCTGATGCGAAATCGGGGGACGATTACTTGCCGACCGGGACCAAATGCTTCGCGAGCCACCGCGCCATCGTTTCGCCGTCTGAGGCGCCGATCCGCAAACTCGGTCGATTCTGATACGCGGTTCGGGCGATGCGGTAAATGAGTTCCAGGTGCTTTGGCGTCGCCGAGCGATTCTGGTGGTCGACGAGGCCGCTGAGCCAAATCGGATGCGGCGACAGGGTAGCGACGAGATCGGGCAGATCCGCGATGCGGAGTTGCCCCGGGAGGACGACGTCGTGCGGGATCGTGACGAACGGGCTGTCGAGCACCGAACGAAAATCCGACAGGCCTCCCTGGATGCCGAGCACCTGGACGTCTTCTTCGTGGAGGGCGCCGAGCAACGCGAGCAAGCCGCCGAGCGGTTCGGACGGGGCGGGGCGGTTGTCGATGCCGTACGGAACGTGGAGTTCGCGCGTCGGGCCGTTGACGGGGGCAAACGAATCGCCCCACAGCCCGAAGCGCGGCGACAGGTCGCTGCGCGTGCGGAGATACGCGAGGAGGCCGCGCAGGTCGCGGAGGCGTCGGCCGACGAGCGGCTCGCCGACCATGAGGGCCGAGGCGGAGATGGCGGTGATCGGAGCGCCGCGATCGCGCGCGTCGCCAGGGCTCGACTCGCCGGTGCCGCGCAGGTCGGGGAGGGCGACCGCGACGCCGAGCTTCAAAAGTTGCGCGATCTCGGCCGAGCGATGCGTGAGGAAGCCTTGCTTGCCCCCTTGAGCCAGACCAACGACGATTGGCGGCTGTTTGACGTTCGGCTTCAGCAGAATCATCGGCACGACGACGCCCGGCTCCATACGTAGGTGAATCTTCTCGACGGCGACGTCGCCCAGCGTCTCGTTCACGGTGCGTACGACCGTCGGAGTCCGCGGCTTGACATCGCCCAGGACTTCCGCGAATTGCGTGCGCAACTTCTCCCGACGTTGCGGTGGCGGCGTCTTCGCGATCATTGCCCGGGCGTTTGCCAAACGTTGATCCGCCTCTTTCGCTGCTTCGAGGTGCGCGGGGCCGATCTTCCATTCCTTGACGAGGTCGGGCGTCAGACACTCCAATTTGCTTTCGGGGAGTCGCTGGCTGTACTCTTTCTTTGGATCGGGGATCGCGAACATTCGTTGCAGATGCGGATAGGCCATCTCCCGACTATACGCGATCCAGTGCGTGTTGAGTGGCTCCTTGCCGACCACGAAGCCGTGCCCCGCGAGGCCGAGCAAGCGGTCCTTGGCGCCGTAAAAATCGTACGCCTTTTGCAAACGAGTCCAGACGGGATCGCCGTCGCGGTCCCAGTAGAACTCGTGGTAGTAGAGGAGCTGCCGCGGCGCGAGGGACGCGAGGATGAACCACGGCTGAAAACCATCGCGGGCGCTGCGATGCAGATTCCGCGTCGATTCCCAGCTGCCGTTCCCCGCGAAGTCGAACGAAATCTCGGCGTCTTTGGGGAGCGGGTAGGGCGTTTCGGGTTGCGGGCCGCCGAAGTTGTTGACGAGGACGCCGGCGATGCGCGGTTCGAGCGCCGCCGTGACCGCGGCCGGATCGCCGCCCCCTGCGGGCTCGGAGAACATCACGATTCGCCTGGCATCGACGCCCGGTTGAGCGAGCAAGAAATCGACGCAGCGCCGCAGATCCCACACGATCCAGCCCATCAGGCTGTCGCCCATCAGATAGAACTGCAGGCTCGAATCGTAGCGGAAGTTGTAGTCTTGTCGGCCCGGCGCGAACGGCTTGGGATAGTCCTTGAGGTCGCGGAAGGGATGTTGCCGACGTTCGCCGTGGCCGATCAGGTCGGGGATGAGAACGACGCAGCCAGCGCGGGCCCAGGTCATGCCCATGTCCTGGCGGTAGCCGATGTTCTTGGGCTGGATGTGGCTATGGACGACGATCATCCCCGGCATGGAAGCGGCCGGCTTCGCCGGGCGATAAAGATTGGCGGTAACGAAAATCCCGGCCCGACTTTCGAAGACGACGTTGTCGACGACGTAGCCGTCCCCCTGATGCGAGCCGGTCACGCGGATCTTGAGCGGTTTCGGTGGATCGGGAAAGGTGCCGAGCGACGCTTCGAATCGTTTCAGGCGTTCGGCACGGAACGCTTCCCACGCGTCGCGCGTCGTGACTTTCTCCCACGCTTGCGTCTCGCGGACGACGGCAGCCTTGAGATCGGACTGGACTTCGCGGCGCAGCATGCTGGCCAGCGGCGGTTCGCGCACGGGGCCGAGAACAATCGTCCCGGCGTCGAGCGTGCGAAGCTTGGCCGCGAGGTCGGCGTCTTGGGCGTGGAGCGACGGAGAAATCACGAAGATCGCAAGTATGGCAGCGCGCAAAGGAAGACTCCTGGAGATTCAGCAGCACCACTCACCGCAATCGTTGTATGAAAACGAGTTTGACGGCCGAGTGAGATCGCGGACTTGCGTCGGTCGGCGCTCGTTGCGTAGAATACAATTCCTGCTTGACCTCGAGCCCAAGACTTTTGCGACCTTCCAGTCGGAGCATTTATGGATTGTCTAGGCGAACTTCCGCCGTTGTACTCAGCCGTTCCACTTCTGCCGCGAGCACTCGAAATCGCCAAGCAGTTTCGGCAGTCCGTTTACGATTGCCTCTACGTCGCGTTGGCGGAACGAGAGGGATGCGAAGTCGTGTCGGCGGACGATAAACTCGTTCGGGCCGTTTCGCCGATGCTACCATTCGTCATCTCGCTTTCGACATTGCCGTAAAGATTTAAGCGTTGCTTTGCAGGGTTTGGTTCGGGTGAAACTACCCTATGATCGCAGCCGCGCAAGAATACGACAAGGCGAAGGCGGAATTATCTGAACTAAATTTTAGCGCCTGTTCGAGCGACCCGCCCTCATGGCTCACGTTGATCGGCTGATGACTCGCGGGGTGGGCTTCTATGACGCAGCGCATGGCGTTGCCGTACGCTTTCGCGCTGCTGTTCTCATCAGTGAGGTGGACTTCCACCCGCGTGATCCGGTCGGTGAACCGGCTCAAGGTTCCCTCAACAACGCTTTCGACGTGGCGGGTGAGTTCTTCGCTGCCTTTGATGTGGTTGTCCGTGTTGACCTGGATTTGCATGATGCTTTCCCCGTCAGCAATCGCGATTCTCGCGCCTGCTGTAGTTAAGGTTGATCGCTT
>JBBQPM010000119.1:0-20698 GCA_038217425.1 Gemmatales bacterium | reverse complement strand
GGTTTTGCCGTTACCGGCAAGGCGCTCACGCTGATCGGCGCCAACGCCAACGCCGCCCTCGCGGGGGCCACGCTGCACAACGGCCGGGGCAACAATACCTGGAACGGCACGCTCAGCGTGACGCCCCCGCCGACCGCCTCGCCCGCCGTCACTTACAACGCGAACCTCAACGTCGATGCCTGTCAGACGCTCAGCATCAACGGCACCTTCGCCAGCGCGACCGCCAACGTCCAGGTCGTCAAGACCGGCCTGGGCACGGTCGATCTCAACGTTGCCGCCAATACGACTTTCCTCGGACGCGCTATCGCCAGTTGCGGTACGCTCCAGGTCGATGGCTCCCTGCGCAACATCACCCTGAACGGCGGCACGGTGGGCGGTTCGGGCAATGCCGGCAACATCACCAGCAACGCCATCGGCGGCACGGTGAATCCCGGCAGCCTCACCGCCATCGGCGCCCTCGCCGGCAACAACATCACCCTCAACGCCAACGGTTCCTACGCCTTCCACCTCGACGGCGTTGGCGCCGGGCAGTTCGATACCCTTGTCTCCGCCGGCAACATCACCCTGGGCAACTCCCTGCTCGTCGGTCTCGCCAACGTCAGCGTCCCCCTCGGCGCCAACATCACCCTCATCACCGCGGCCAACATCACCGGCGCCTTCAGCAACGGCGCCCGCCTCATCGCCTCCAACGGCGAACGCTACACCATCAACTACACCCCCACCAGCGTCTACCTCGTGCGAAGCCTCTCCCCCTTGACGGTCGGCATCGTCTCCAGCGCGACCCCCGGCGTCTTTGGGCAAAATATTACGTTCACCGCCACCGTCACCCCGGAGAGCGGCACCTTCTTCGTCTCTGCCGATGACATGATCTTCAGCGTCGACGGAACCAACGTCACCGTGCCGATCTCCCTCAATGCCAACGGCTCGCTCGGCACCGCTACCCTGTCGCGCAGCAATCTCACCGTCGGCACGCACACGATCGACGCCATCACGCTCGGTAATACTACTTTCAGCGGGAACTCGGCCCTCTCGTTGACGCAGATCGTCAACCCGGCCAACACCACCGCGAACGTCACCTTCACCCCCGCGACGCCGCAGTTCGGCGTGCCGCTGTCCGCCAACGTCGTCATCGAGGCGGTCGCGCCCGGCGCCGGCATTCCCAGCGGCAACCTGACCTACCGCATCGACGGCGGCGCCCTCGCCGGCCCCTTCTCCCTCGCCGCCGGAGCCGCCACCCTCACGCTCCCCAGCAACCTCAGCATGGGCAATCACACCCTGCAAACCTTCTACGAAGGCGACGGCAATTTCAACCTCTCCAACCAGACGATGACCTTCTTCGTCTCTGCCATGGGCGTCACCCTCTCCCCCAACTCCTCCCCCAACCCCTCGCTCGTGGGAGACAGCATCACCCTCGGCGTCACCGTCATCCCGACCAACTCGAGCTTCGGGCTACCCACCGGCAACGTCACCTTTAGCGTCGGACCGACCAATCTCGGCAACGCCACCCTCGACGCCGCCGGCAGCGGATCGATCAGCCTCAGCAGCCTCCCCGTAGGCGTTCACACCATCACCGTCACCTACCCCGCCAACGGCAACTTCAGCGGCGGGTCGACCACCTTCACGCACACCG
Organism: Gemmatales bacterium; assembly: GCA_038217425.1. Taxonomy (GTDB): domain Bacteria; phylum Planctomycetota; class Planctomycetia; order Gemmatales; family Gemmataceae; genus JAIEPT01. Next base: position 19,068 of record JBBQPM010000119.1, on the reverse strand, counting down.
TCCAGGGCAACGTCAACGTCGCCGTCGCTTCCAGCATGCCCTCCGCGCCGCTGGGGACCACCCTGACCTTCACCGCCACCGTCACGCCCGTCAATACAGGCGCCCCGATCCCCACCGGAAACATCACCTTCTTCGTCAACGGGGTGCAGCAAGTCCCCGACATGCCGCTCAATGGCGCCGGCCAGGCGACCTTCTCGCTCGCCAGTCTCCCCGTCGGCAGCCACACCATCCTCGGCGTCTATAACGGCAGCATCATCTTCCTCAGCAACGTGGGAGGCGCGGGCCAAACGATCTTCGCCTCCGCCTCAAGTACCGCGCTGTCCGTCGCTCCCTCCAGCGCTGTCCTCGGCACGTCGATCACGATGACTGCCACCGTCACGTCGGTGGGAACCGTCAACGTCGGCAACGTCACCTTCTTCGTCAACGGCGTCGCCATCCCCGGCAACGTCACCGTGAACGGCAGCGGCATCGCCAGTCTCAGCACCGCAACGATCGGCGCCGGCAGTCACACCGTCCGCGCGGTCTACAACGGCAGCCCCGACTTCGGAGCCAGCAACTCCCCCACCCAGCCCCTGACCATCAGTCGGGCCATTCCCGGCGTCGCAGTCACTTCTCTCAACGGCAACCTCTACGGCGTCAACGTCATGCAGGCCACGCTCACGCCGACCGCCGCCGGCTTCGACACGATCGGCGGCAACGTCACCTTCGTCATGAACCGCGGCGGAACCATCACCACCGCCACCGTACCCGTCGGCGCCGGCAACGTGGCCTACCTCACCCCGCCTCTGGGCGTCGGCTCTTACACGATCAGCGCCATCTTCGGCGGCGACGCCAACTACAGCACCGCTTCGTCCCCGGCCATCAACCAAACCATCGTCGCTGCCACGACCTCGCTCGCGCTCGCCTCTTCCAACCCCGGCGGCGTCGGCGGCGCCACCATCACCGCCACCGTTACCAATCTCGACAGCTCCGTCGTCCCCAACGGCAACGTCACCTTCGACGTCAATGGCGTCAACTACGTCGTCCCCGTGAACGCTTCCGGCGTCGCCACCCTCAGCCCGCCGCTCGCCATCGGCAGCCACACGATCAATGCGACCTACGCACCGCCGGCGGCCGCCCCGAACTTCGCCGGCAGCTCCAACGGCCCGCTGTCGCAAAGCATCTCCGGCGCCGCCACGTCGATCGCTCTGACCTCGCTGGCGACCACGCAGTTCGGCCAAAACCAAACGCTCACCGCCACCGTCACCGCCGGCTCCGCGCCCGGCGGCACCGTCACCTTCTTCCGCAACGGCGTAGCACTGGCCACCGTCCCCACCGTGGGCTTCTCGGCCGTGTATACCCTCGCCGGCGTCCCCGTCGGCACGCACACCCTCTCCGCCCGCTACAACGGCTCGCCGATCCTCAGCGCCAGCGACTCCTCGGTGTCGAACTTGACCGTCAACCCCGGCGTGACGTCGACCTCGGTCACCGCCAGCAACACCTCGCCGTTCGTGGGCGGCGCCGTCACCTTCACTGCGACCTCGACGACCCCGTTCACCACGCCTGCCGGCAACGTGACCTTCCTCGTCGACGGCGTGGCCACGGGCGGCAACGTCACCGTGAGCGCTAGCGGCGTGGCGACCTTCACCACGACAGCGCTGACCGTCGGCACCCACACCATCACCGCCCGCTTCAACGCCAACGGCAACTTCACGCAGAGCCTCGGCACGGTGAACGTCAACGTCCTTGCCCCGCCCCTCACCTTCGTCGGCCTGGCCGGGTCCGTCGTCTCCGGCGTCCCGTTCAGTCTGCAGGTGGAAGCTCGGACTTCCGGCGGCGCGGTCGACACCGCGTTCACCGGTCCGATCACCCTCGCGATCGGGACCAACCCCGGCGGCGGCGCCCTGGGCGGCACGCTGACGGTGAACGCCATCGCCGGCGTCGCCTCCTTCACCGGTCTCACCCTCGATAAGGGAGGAGCCTACACGCTCACGGCTTCCTCCGCCGGGCTGCCGACCTCCAACTCCGCCGCGATCAATGTCACCGCCAGCAACCTGTCCGCAATCTTCGGCGGCTCGGTCTCGGCCTTCACGCAGTTTTCCGTGACGATCCAGGCCTACGATGCCACCGGCGCCTTGGTCACGACCTCCGTGGGCCCCGTCACCGCGACCCTTGTCTCCGCCCCCGTCGGCGCCGTCCTCAGCGGCACCACCTCGGTCGCCATCTCCGGCGGCAGCGCCAGCTTCAACAACCTCTCGGTCAATAAGGGCGGAACCTACACCATCCGCTTCGCGTTCAACGGCTTATTCACCGACGTGACCTTCACGACGCGCGGTCGACTCCTGTAAGAATGCCCCGCCACGCAGCGAAACAGGCGAGCGACGGACGTATGTCCCTCGCTCGCCTGGAGCTTTTCGAGAACTTCCCAAACTGAGTTACGGCGAGCCGCTCCAATCCGGGGCGACAACGACTACCGCATCGAATTTTCCACGAAGCGCTGCAGCGTCAAGAGCCGTTCCAGCGCCGCCAGCACCAGGGCGATCTTGAAGAGCGTCCAGGCGAAGCGGAACGCCGAGCCCCAGGTAATCCAGCGCCTGTCGGTCATGCCGGCGGCGATGCGGTCTTGCTCGCTGCGGGTCTGCTGCCAGAGCGTTTCCTGCAAGACGAGCTGCGCGGTTTCGCCGTCCATCTGCGCCCGGCGCCACAGGTTGAAGAGCAGTCCCACGACCAACAACCCCAGAGCGAGACTCCAGACCAGGACGAGGATTTCGTGAAACGGCAGTGGATACTCGGAGCGCAAGTAGAGGGTCAGGAATTGCCCGAAGAAAACGAAGACGGGGATCATCAGGAGAAGCCAGGCGAATTCCAGGGGATGGATCTTGGCGCCGGTGCGGAAGTTGGCGGGGAGCGTCGGTCCGTCGGGTACGGGTTTGGCCGACAACCGGGAATCGTACGGCCCCAGGGTTTTGGTCAGCCCGTGCAGGCGAAAGATCGAGGCCATGTAGAGAAGCGTGCCGGCCGCGAGCAGGAGATCGTCGAGTTGAAAATTGCCGCTGGTCTCGAAGCGGCGCTCGCGGCTGAACTGGACAAACGCGATGGCGCCGAGATACAGGTACGGCATGAAACCGAAGCGGGCGACCAGCGACCCCATGCCGACGGCGAGCACGATGCCGTTGAGGTTGCGGGCGCCTTGAAAGAGGAGTGCCGTGGTGACCAGCACCATGCCGACCAGGCACAATCCGAGGTAGGGGAGGGATCCGGGAGCGACGACGGAGCCGGGTTTCATCGGGATTGCCAGCCTCTCAAGCGGTGCACGCGTTCGAGAATGAGCCGCACGGAGTCGGTGCGGGCGGCACACAAGGTCGGCGCCCCCTGGGCGGCGAGCAGGCGTTTGACCTTTTCGAAATTGGCGTGCAGCCGAACCGTCTGTGCGCGAAAGAGTTGCTCTTGCAGCGAACGCGGCGGTTCGGCGAGTTGAGGTTGACCCGGCAGGTCGACGCCGAACGGCCAGGGAATCACCGCCAGCACCTGATGATGTTTGGCGCGGGCCAGGCGGATGCTGCGGAGCAGCGGCTCCATGCGTTCCTCCAGATCCGCCAGTTCGATCATCAGCACGAAGAGTTCGTTCTCCTGGCCATGCAGGATCGCGCGGTGCAGCGCCTGGCTCAAGACGTCGATCTTGCCGGGAGCGGCGTAAGGGTTTCGGCCCTGGTCGTCGAGCAACCGCAACGGACACGCCACCTGATGCTCGGCCAGGAAGTTTTGTGCACAGTGATAGAACCCCGCGTCGTCGGCGAGGAGCTGGGCGACGCCGCCGGGGCCCAGATGGTAGCGCACCGCGAAGAGCGCCGAGAGCCGTTTGCGCCAGCGTCCTCGCCGAAACCAGAACCTCGGCCAATACCACGGCACCTGATTGACGTCCGGCTCCAGACGCTCCGGGTAGAAATCCTGGGCGACGCCGTACGCGTAACTCAGTAAGAGGTCCGGATAAACGAAGTCCGACGTCGGCGGCAAATCGGCGAGGTCGGCGAGTTGGCCGAGCAGATGATAGAGCGCCCGCTTGCCGCGCCCCGCGCGCACCCATTTCGTGACGGCCCGTTCGTCGAAAGCGACCAGTCCCGTAAGGTCGCGCTGCTCCGTGTTGGAGTAGGCGACGGCCGAGGAAATCTCGACGAGGCGCGCCAGCGCGTTCTCGCCCAACGGCCCGATCCGCACCGACGACGACGTGTCGACGAACAGCGTGCAGCGGATCGGCACTTCGCTCTCGTATTCCTTGGTGATGAGCCGATCGCGCCGCGCCGATGCCTTCCACGCGATCAGCTTGGGCGGATCGCCCACCATGTAATCGCGCAGGTCCAGAAGCTCCGTCCCCGTCCCGCTGCGCAGGAAGCGATGACTGCCGATGAGCGGAATCATGTGCTGCCGTTTGCGCAACGGCGACGTCCGCGGCTCATCCGTCGGCGGCGGCAGCACCCGTACGCTTTCCTCTTGGCGCACCCACGTCGTCGTGAAAAAGAAGCCCTGCGGATCGAAGAAACGCACGTGCATGCCGAAAAATAGCAGCCGGCCCGCGCTCGGGCAGCGGATCGTGTAGCGAATCTCCAGCGGCGATTCGGGCGCCAGGCGCCCCTCGTTCCACACTTCGCCCGCCTGCCAGCGCGCCAATCCCGGCACTCGATCGATCGCCAGCACCCACGGGAACGTCATAAGCCGCGGGCCTTCGAGGCGAACGCGCACCTCCAGCGACATCCCCGCCCAGGCGAGATCGACGGCGTCTTCCCCGGCCAGCACCTGACGATGGACGCGCAGCCGCGGCATCAGCCAGCGAATCTTGAAGTGAAACAGAAACCACGATCCCAGAAACCAGAGCAACAGCGTGGTGGAGATCAGACGCAGCGAAAGGATCCGCACGACCACGGCCAGGCCGAAGAGGAGGAGGGTGAAGAACAGGAACCACCAACCGCGTGCGGTCAGCATGAAACGCCTCGATCGAAATAATCTGCACGCAATCAGCAATGAGAAGTCGAATTTTCCGACCCGGAAGCGTAAGCGACGATTTTCGCAAGATCGTCGCTCGGAAGGAAATCCTGAACGCCTCAATTACAACCGCGAGCAGTATAGGCTTCAGCTATTTTACGAGGAGAGCCCCCAGGCGACGCGGCAGTTTACGTCGTTTGCATTCGGTTTGTGCAAGGGTTTCCGGCCCGCCCGCGCCTGAGGTTCGGCTTGTGTCAAACTCCCCTCGCTTGTACCATGACGCCACGATGGAACCGGTATGTCCCCGAGCCGATGGATCGGCGAAATCTTTCTGGAGCAGCCTCCTCGGCTCGCTTCTCTTGCTCGCTCTTATGGGCTGGCAAGCCTGGCTCGCGCTTGGAATGTTCGGCCCCTATCCCTGGACCGACCTCACCAACGACGAAATCCTCGTCTCCGGCTCTCATCCGCAATCCCTTTACTTTGGCTACCTGGGCGCCCTGGGCCTCAAACACATCGGCCATCACAGCGTCTACGACCCGGCATTCAACGGCGCCTATCCGAAAACGCCGATCTTCGACGGCGGGCGCATCGCCGAGATCACGCTCTACCTGGCGGGCGCAACCTTCCAACCGGCGGCGTATAAAATCGGCGTCGTCGGCATCTGCATGCTCTGTCCGACCCTGATGTTCCTCGCCGCCTGGGGCGCCGGACTCCGCTGGCCGGCAACGTTGGCGTCGGTGTTTCTCGCCATGCTGATCTGGTGGGGGCCGCATGGCCGAGCCGCGCTAGAAGCGGGCGAAGCGGAAATCTTCCTCGCTTCGCTGGCGATCGTGGCGCACGTCGGCATGCTCATTCGCTTCGACAACAAACCGGGCTTCCGCGCCTGGCTCGGCATCCTGGTGACCGCGTGCCTGGGGTGGTACTTTCAGCCGCTCATGGTGCCCATCGCGCTGCCGCTCTTGCTGATTTACTATCTGAGTGCGGGCGTCAAACACGGAAGCTGGTTGTGGCACGGGGCGCTTTTTCTCGCTCAGGTCGCCGCCTTGGCCGTCAATGTCCTGTGGATGATCGAGTGGGTCAATTACTGGTGGCTTCGTTCGCCGCTGCCGTCCGCGAGCAATCTGCTGAAGAATCGCACGATCAGCACGTTCTGGAACGCGTCGCTCTGGGGCGGGCACGGTCTGCGCTTGCTCGCCGTCACGTTGCTGGCCAGTGCGGTGGTCGGAGTCCTGGCGCTGCACGAATGCCGCCAGCGCCCCGCCGCCCGGTTGTTCGGGCTCGGCTCGCTCAGCCTGCTCCTACTCGCCTTCCTGGGCATCTCCTGGGAGCCGCTCGGCGAAGTCGGCACGTCGGCGCTCTACCTGCCTGCGTTATGGTTCGCCGTCATCCCCGCGTCGTTCGCCTGGTTCGGCATGATTCGCATGCTGCTGGCCAATCACGTGGGCCGAGGTGTTTTCTGCGGGATGGTTTGCCTGCTGCTGATTCCCCTGTCGATCGCTCGGGAAGAGTTGGCCGGGCTCTGGGAACGGGTCACGCATACGCATCGGCTGCCGATCGGATTGGGCGAGTCGCGGCGTGTGCTCGTGCAGTTACTCAAGGAAAAGACCGATAATCGCGCCCGTATCCTTTGGGAAGATCGCGTGCAGGTCCGATCGGCCTCGCGCTGGCCGACATTGCTGCCGGTGCTCACGGGCCGTAGTTACGTCGGCGGACTCGACCCGGCGGGGACCATCGAGCATTCGTCCATCAGCTTCGTCAACCGCAAGCTGCTCAATCAGAAACTCGCCAACTGGACCGACAAGCAACTCGACGAATATTGCAATCGCTACAACCTCGGCTGGATCGTTGCCTGGTCGCCCGATGTCATCGAACGCTTCCGCGCCTGGGACGGCGTGGCTCAGGAATGCCTGGTCCAGGACGACATCCCCGGAGTCTTTTTCACCCTGAAGCCGCGTGAGTTCACGTACACGTTCAAGGGCAAGGCGGAAGTGCAACACGCCGACTGGCATCACATCACGCTCAAGAATGTTGAGCCGGAGAACGGCGTGGTGGTGCTGAAGTTTCATTACCAGGCCGGGATGCGCGCCTGGCCGCACCGTGTCGCAATCGAGCGCGAACGCAACTATCAGGATCCGATCGACTTCATTCGGCTCAAGCTGAACGCCCCCGCGGCGGTCGTGACGTTGACCTGGAATCACGAATAGGCGAACCTTACCGATTTTACCTCCTCGATCCCGCAGTTCGCGTCCGCTTTCCGCGGAATATTCTTCAGCGACTGCGAGGTTTGGCTAAAATACACAAGATGAGTTGCCGCGTTCCCATGGGAATTCGTACATGATTGCTACCACTGACTCCGCCCCGATCGCAACGCTTGCCGACCCGCGCATCAAAGAAAAGCTGCAAGAACTGCGGCTCACCGACAACCTTACCAACTGGCGTTACTTTGCACGCACGTACCTTTACTTCTTCCTCGTCATCGGCGGAACCCTCTGGTTCTACCATGCGCGAGTCGAATACGACTGGGCCTGGGCGTGGAACGTCCCCGTCACGCTGCTGGCGATCATCCTGGTCGGCGCCGGGCAGCATCAGCTCACCTCGTTGTCGCATGAAGCGTCGCATCACATTCTCTTCAAAAACCGTCTGCTGAACGATCTCGCGTCCGATTGGCTTTGCATGTTCCCGATGTTCAGCTCCACGCATCATTATCGCCTGCAACACCTCGCCCACCATCAGTTCGTCAACGACCCCGAACGCGACCCGGACATCTCGCAACTGCGCACCTCGGGCCATTGGCTAAAATTTCCGGTTGAGAAGGCAGTCTTCCTGTGGACGCTGCTCAAGCAGTTTTGGCTGCCGAACTTGCTTCGCTACATCATTATTCGCGGCAAATACAACTCGGTGCCGACCGCGAACAATCCGTACCTCAAGAAGGATTGGAAGCCGAACAAATTGACGGTGCGCGTCGGGCTGGTCTATTTGCTCACGCTCATCGGCGTGCTCACGGCGCTGGTCGTCTACGAACAACCGCTGGCCCTCGCGATTGTGCCGACGGCCATGTGGGTCGGCATCATGGCGTTCTACTATTTCATCCCCGAACGCCTGTATCATCAGACGCGCATTCATCCGGTGATTTCGATGCGTGCAACTTCGCTGGGGCGCATGACGTACATGACCGGGCTCTTCGTCGGCCTGGCCTGGCTCAGCTTGCTCGTGACGCCGTACGCCGTCCTCTATTATCTGCTGCTCTGGGCCGTGCCGATCTTGACGTCGTTCTCGTTCTTCATGATTCTCCGCCAAATCGTGCAGCACGGCAACGGCGATCGAGGCTGGCTCAACAACACGCGCGTCTTCCGCGTCCATCCGTTCATTCAGTTTTCGGTCTTCCCGATGGGCATGGAGTATCACTTACCGCACCATCTTTACGTGACGATACCGCACTATCGGCTGCGTGAGTTGCACGAGTTTCTGATCGGTTGTCAGGAGTATCGCGAGCAGGCGGTGGAGGTGGAAGGGTACTTCCTGCCGTACGAACGCCCGGCGGTAAAGCCGACCGTGATCGACGTGCTGGGACCTGATTTCTACCGCAAGGCCGAGGAAATCTACATTGACAACGCGGTGCTGGAGACCGAAAGCGTCGAGGAGAAGGACGAGATCCTGCGTCAGGGCGAAGAAGAGAAGCGCAAGCGTCGGGCGGAATTCTCCGCGTAGGACTTTCGGCAGAGTCGTGAAAGTCTCGCGATTTTGCGCTTCCCCGCGGCGTCGCGTTCGTTTAGGTTAAGGGAATCGCTTTCTTCACCTTCCGGAGGATTACATGACTAACCCCGTCTCGCGGCGCTACTTTCTTGGAGCCGCCGGCCTCGCCGCGGCCAGCACGGCGCTGGCTCAGAACAGCCCCAACAACAAACTCATCGTCGGCGTCATGGGGACCGGCGGCCGAGGCACGGCCCTGTGCCGCGGGTTCGCCAACGCCGCCAACGTCGAGGTGAAATACACGTGCGACGTCGATCGCGACCGCGCGGCCGAAGCGTCGAAGATCGTCGAGGGGCTCACGAAGAAGGCTCCCGAGGTCATCCAGGACTATCGCCGAATCTTGCAGGACAAGGAGGTCGACATCCTGGTGTGCGCCACGTGCAACCACTGGCACGCGCCGGCGACGATCGCCGCGCTGGCGGCGGGCAAGCACGTGTACGTCGAGAAGCCGTGCAGCCATACGCCGCGCGAGGGCGAGCTCATGGTGCAGGCCGCCCGCAAGGCGGACAAGAAAGTGCAGATGGGCAACCAGCGCCGCAGCTACGCCAAGATCATCGAGGCCATCGAAGAAGTTCGTAAGGGAACCATCGGTCGGGCCTATTATGCGCAGTGCTGGTATCTCAACCTCCGTCCGACCATCGGCCGAGGCATGGCGGTCGCCGCCCCTGCGAATCTCGACTACAACCTCTGGCAAGGCCCCGCGCCGCGCAAGGAGTTCCGGTCCAACTTCCTGCACTACAACTGGCACTGGTTCTGGCACTGGGGCAACGGCGAACTCGGCAACAACGGCGTCCACTACATCGACCTGTGCCGCTGGGGACTCGACGTCGAGTATCCCACCCGCGTCACCTCGACCGGCGGCCGATATCGCTTCGAAGACGATCAGGAAACCCCCGACACCAACCTCGTCAACTACGACTTCGCCGGCGGCAAGTCGATCAAGTGGGAAGGCCTCAGCTGCAACCGCATGCCCGCGGGCAAGGGCGTCGAAATCCAGTTCCACGGCGAGCGCGGCACCATCGCCATCGAAGGCAACGGCTACAGCGTCTACGATCCCGCCGGGAAGTTGCTCCGCGCCGAGAAGGGCGAGGGGGGCGATTCCATCCACATCAACAACTTCCTCGAAGGCGTTCGCGGCAACGGCCGACTCAGCAGCGAAATCGAGATCGCCCACAAGAGCACGCTGCTCTGCCATCTCGGCAACATCGCGTACCGGACGGGCCGACTGCTCAACATCGACAACAAGACCGGCCAAATCCGGGACGACAAGCAGGCCATGCAGTACTGGACCCGCGAGTACGAGAAGGGCTACGAGCCCACGGTGTAATCGCATTCTCTTACCGAGCCGGAAGCGTCAGCGACGAACGACGCGAAGATCGTCGCTGACGCTTCCGGCTCGGTAAGAAAAATTTCACATCCCCGGTTCGTGAATCACGTCCATGCACAAAATCATCGGCTTGCCGTCCTTCGTCGTGCACAGTCCCGAAAACGTCCGACACAGCGATCCCGTCGCCAGCGAGATATACGGGTCGGTGATGAAGAAGTCCTTCTTCAGCGTCATTAGCGACAGGTAATATTCCTTGAGCTTGTGGTTGGCCCCGAGCTGCGCCGGCTCGTAGAGCTTGTTGCGTACCCGTCCGGAATCGGCTCCCAGGATCACGGTCGGCGTGTTCTGCATGCCGCCGAGCGTGAGCCCGTACAGCGATTCGATTTGCGGCGGGATGTCGGGCATCAGGCTGAAGTCGTGGCCGAACTGGTCCAGATGCGTCTGACCGACGACCTGGCACAGCTGATGAAACATCGTCACGAAATGCCGAACCGTGCTCTGCCGCTGCTTCGACATGGACGCGGATTTCGTGGCGTACTTTTCCGAAAGGCCCGCGACGTGCTGGCGGACGGCCTGGACGTCGAGCAATTCGAGTTCGCGCGGTTGGCCGAAAAGATAGCCTTGCATGAGATCGGACCCCAGCAGGGCGCTGGAGACGGCCTCCTCTTCGGTTTCGATGGCTTCGGAAAGGATGAGGGCGCCGATCTTTTGCCCCATGCGGACCAGGGCGCGGAAGATCTCTTGCTTGTAGCCGTCCTGGGCGATGCCTTGAAAGATGCTGCGATCGAGCTTGAGAACATCGGGCTTGAGAATTGCGACGCGCTGCAGCGACGAATGCGCTTTGCCGACGTCGTCCATCGCGATCAAGAACCCTTGCTTGCGATACGCATTGGCGAACCGGAGCAAACTCCCCAGATCTTCGACGGCGGACTCGTTGATCTCGATGACGATGGTTTCGGGTTTGAGTCCGTATTCGCACACGGCCTGGCTGATGACGCCCGAACCTTGCACGCCCCTGTCCAGAACGGCGGCTTCGAAATTGAAAAAGAGCAAGAGCTGATCCGCGGTCCCGCGCTGCTGGGCGAAGGTCTCGAACGCCTTGCGCCGGCAGGCGCGATCGAGTTCGAGCACTTTGTTGTGTCGATGGGCGAACTCGAAGAGATCCGCGGGCGAGACGTTTCGGCCGGTACCGGGAAAGCGAAAACGCGCGAGCGCCTCGACGCCGACGCAGGCCATTTGTTTGATGGAAACGATGGGTTGAAAATGGGCGCTGAACGCCCCCTCTTCCAGCGTGGCGTTGAGCACGTCGTAGAGGTTCTCCGTGACGCCCGACGGAGTCGACGCAATATTCCGCATGGTTCACCGGGATGTGCGCTCGACGCTCGGCGAGCGCATTACTGGAGCGGCGACCCAAGGGAGAGGAAGTTCCCGAAAGGCGCCTCGTAGGAACCCGACAACTATACTACAAGACTCGGGGTAAAGTCCAATTCAAGTGCGCGGACGGAGCCCTGCACGATCTTCACGAATTGGAGGCCGTGGCCTCTCGGAGCCAAATTCTCGATAATCACCCCATCCCGATATCGACATCGCCAAGGAGTCTCCATGAATCGCTTCCCCAAATTGCACAACGCCGCCTGGCCCGGCGTGGTCGGGAAAGGCTCGCCCGGCGCCGAGCCCTTCCTCGAACTCGATACCATGCTCGATCTCACCGCCCAGGCCGACGTGAACGGCGTCAAGTTCGACGGCGTCGACCTTTTCCTCTTCGCACCCCACGTCGACATCGACGCCTCCGACGACGATCTGAAGAAACTTGCCGACAAAGTCCGTGCGCGCAACCTGGCGATCGGCACCGTGGTGGCGCCAGTTTGGCCCCCCACCGGCGGCGGCTCGTCGATGGGGTCCGCCAGCGATCGGCAGAATTTTCTCACCCAGGTGCGCAAAGGTTGCCGGATCGCGAAGAAGCTGCGCGAGATCGGCGTGCGCCCGTACGGCGTGGTGCGCATCGATTCCGCCGCCGGGCCGGGAGATTGGCTCGCCGACCCCGAAGCCAACCAAAAGAAGATCGCCGAGACGTTTCGCCAGGCCGCCGACATCGCCGCCGATCACGGCGAGCGCCTTGCCGCCGAGGGCGAAATCTGCTGGGCCGGCATGCACAGCTGGAAACGCATGGTTCAGCTCCTGGAACTCACCGACCGCCCCGGCGCGCTCGGCTTCCAGGCCGACATGGCTCACACGCTTCTTTATACGCTCGGTTACAACGCGGCCGAGGATCGCATTCTCCCCGAGAATTACGACTGGTCCGACCCCAAAGTCCTCGACGACGCCCTCGCCAAACTCACCGCCGCCCTGCGTCCCTGGACCATCGATTTCCACATCGCGCAGAACGACGCCACCGTCAAAGGGTCAGGCTCCCACGACAAGACGGGTCGGCACTGTTTGCCGAACGATCCCAACGGCAAGCTGAAGATCGCGCACCACGCCGGCTACTGGATGCGCGACAGTTACGGCAACGTGACGAAGAAGTTCAAGCATGTCTGCTGGGACGGCTGCATGTTTCCTAACGAGGTCATGAAGAAGCCGGGGACGTGGAACGACATCCTCGCCGCGATGATCGCCGTGCGCGAGGCGCATGGGTGGAATGAGTAATATCTCGGAGCCCTCAGCGCACGCAAGGGACATTCACAACCCTTGTTTGCGCTGCGGGCTTCCACATTCACGATGAGGAGTCGCTGCCATGAAGTATGTGTTGCTCGCTCTGTTCGCCGGGAGTTTATTTCCCATGGAAAGTCACGCCCAGAAGGACTTCGATCCGGTGCCGCGGAAGGAGGAAATTCTGAAGCGATTCGCCGACGAATTTCTCAAGATCACGCCGGGCAAGGCGCCGTACCCGGCTGGGTTTATGATGGGTTCGAAGGGTTCGCCGGCCGAAAGCCCAGTGCGCGAAGTTCGCTTCGATTATTCGTTCGCGATGGCCAAGTACGAAGTGACGCAGGAACTCTACCAGATCGTGATGGGGAACAACCCCGCGAAGTGGAAGGGGCCTCGCAATTCGATGGAACTGGTGACGTATCCGCAGGCAGAGGAGTTTTGCCGAAAGGCGACGAAGGAGTTGCGGCAACGGAAGCTGATCGCCGAGACCGAAGCGATTCGTCTCCCCAGTGAAGCGGAATGGGAATATGCGTGCCGTGCGGGGACGACGACGGCGTATTCGTTCGGCGACGACGTGGAGAAGTTGACGACCTTCGGCTGGTACAAGAAGAACGCCCCGGGGAACGATCCGCCGGTGGGCATGAAGAAGGCCAATCCGTGGGGGCTGTTCGACATGCACGGGTACAACTGGGAATGGGTCTCAGACGACTGGATGCCCAACTACGAGAAAGCCCCGAACGACGGCAGCCCGGTGATTTCCGGGACCGACAAGGAACGGCACAAGGTGATCCGCAGCGGTTCGTGGAACGACGGCCCGGACGCGGCGCGCTCGGCGTACCGAGGCCATCACCCTGCCGACGGCATGACCGACGCCATCGGTTTCCGCTGCGTGCTTGCCACGCTAAGGAAGTAAGTCCATGCGGTCAAAGCCCAGTGGGTGAGGCACGCCGAACCCCTGGGAATTCACGCGCCGGCTTTATCCCAGGGGTTCGGCGTACCTCACCCACTGGGCTTATCACAGAGTTCAGGGGTAGTGACTCATGAAATGCCATGTACTTGTCAGCATATTTCTCCTTTCAACAGCACTTTGCGCCGACGATTGGCCTCAGTTTCTCGGACCGACGCGCGACGGCGTAGCCCCGAAGGGCGCGGCGATCCCGGCGTGGACCGCGAAAGGGCCGCCGCTCGTTTGGCAGAAGAGCGTCGGCCCCGCGTTTGCCGGCCCTGTCCTCGCCGGCGGCAAGCTGATTCTCTTCCACCGCGTGCAGGATCAAGAGGTCGTCGAGGCGCTCGATCCCGCCGACGGCAAGACTCTGTGGACATTCGCCTACGAAACGTCATTTACGGATGACTTCGGCAAAGGCGACGGGCCGCGCTCGACCCCGGCGATCGCCGGCAACCGCGTGGTGACGCTCGGCGCCGACGGCGGACTTCACGTCGTCAGCCTCGCGGACGGCAAGAAAATCTGGGGCCGGCAGCTGCTCAAGGAATATGCGGTCCCGCCGAGCTACTTCGGCGTCGGCACGTCGCCGATCGTCGTGGACGGGTTGGTGCTCATCAACGTCGGCGCCAAGGACGCGGGCATCGTCGCGTTCGAACTCGAAACCGGCAAGGAGGCCTGGAAGGCGACGGGCGACGGCGCCAGCTACTCCTCGCCGATCGTCGTCGGCAAACAGGCCGTCTTCTTCACACGGAACGGCGTCGTCACGCTCGAATCGAAGACGGGGAAGGTGCTACATACGCAGCGCTGGCGAGCGCGCATCGACGCCTCGGTCAACGCCGCCACGCCGATCGCCGTCGGAGCCGATACCGTCTTTTTCTCCACCAGCTACGACACCGGCGCCCTCGTCCTGAAACTGAAGGACGACGGGGCTCAGGAACTCTGGTCGGGCGAAGAAGTCATGGACAATCACTACAACACCTGCGTGCTGCACGGGAAATTGCTCTACGGCATCCACGGCCGACAGGAGGTCGGCGCGTCCCTGCGCTGCGCCGATCCGATTTCGCGCAAGGTTCACTGGACGCAGGAAAAGTTTGGCTGCGCGTCGCTGATCGCGGTCGGCGATCAGCTCGTCATGCTCACCGAGAAAGGCGACCTCGTTCTCGCGGAAGCGTCGCCGCGGGAATACAAGGAGTTGGCCCGGGCGCGGGTGCTGGGCGCCGGCGCGGTTCGTGCGCCGGCGGCGCTGGCGGACGGCATGCTCTTTTTGCGGGATCGGGAAACATTGAAGTGTCTGAAGCTGCGCTGACACCAATGAATTCAGGTCCGATTTTCGCCCCGGATGGGGCGATGGAATGTAGCCACGGGTGGAGCGGAGCGCAACCCGTGGTTGCACGAGGAATATGAACTGCCCGGGCAGGGGCAGAGAAGACTACCGTCCTCATCGGAAAACGTTTCCTTCGCTCCTCCGGAGCGACTCGATTGTCTTACCTGCCACGGGTTGCGCTCCACCCGTGGCTACCTCCCTCTGCCCCTTCGGGGCAAGGATTTCTCGCCAGGTCTTGGTGCATGTTTCAATCCGCGAGCGAAAATTTGCCTGGCTCTACACCTCTCCTCGCACAATCTCACCGCTTCAGATCGACCGGGCGTTTGCCGACCGTCGCGCGTTTCTCCAGAGCATTGCCGGTCCGCAAAACCCGAAACGAGATCTCCGCTCCCGGCGCGAAGTCCGCGATCAGCTGGCGAAAGTGAAACGTGCTGTCGTAACGGTCGAGCTTTTGCTCGTTCACCAGCAGCACCACGTCGCCGGGAAGCAGTTCCGCGTGGGATGCGGGGGAATCGGGCTGCACCGCAGAAATGAACACCGCCCCGGAATGGCGTTCGCCCCCCAGACCCTCGCGCTCCTCGTCGCTCAAATCGCGTAGGACGATGCCCAGGAAGCCGCGCCGCACCTCGCCGAACTCGTACAGCTCCTCGATATTCTTCTTGACCACGTTGCTCGGAATCGCGAAGCCGATCCCCTGGTTCGAGCCGTTGTCGCTGGCGATGGCGACATTGATGCCCACGATTCGTCCCACGAGATCGTAGAGCGGCCCTCCCGAGTTCCCCGGATGAATCGCGGCGTCCGTCTGCAGCAGTTTGACCAGATCCATCGACCGCAGCCGCCGGCCCGTCGCGCTCAGGATTCCCTGCGACACAGTCTGTCGCAGGCCAAGCGGGCTGCCGATCGCGAGCGTCCAGTCGCCCACCTGGATATCGCGGTCGCTGTCGGCGAATTCCGAGACGATCTTCATCTCGTCCTGGACCGCTTCAGGCGTTTCTGGGGGCAAGATCAAGATGGCCAGATCCGAAGCGTCGTCGAGGCGGAGGTGCTTGGCGTCGACGAGGTGTTTGCGCCCCGAAGGAAACGTGACCATGACGCGGTCGGCCGACTTGACGACGTGGTGATTGGTGAGAATCACGTTCGGCTTGACGATCACGCCCGAACCCGTGCCGGCCGTGCGGTAGGAGACTTCCTTGCGTTCGTTGGTCAGATGCACGACGGTCGGCACCACCTTGCGCACCGTCGTGCGAAAGCCGAGCGAGACAAGCTGCACGCGCTGATCGAGATCCTTGAGGAGATCGACCGCCTGCTCGGACTCGGCGCGCAGCTCGGCCTTACGTTTGAGGTAGACCGCCTCGGCGTCGACGCTCGCTTCGCGCAGGCCCCAGCGCTGTTTGACGTCGGGGATGAGGTACATGACGAGCAAGCCGCCCAGCGCCAGCGCCAAGAGCGGCGCAACAAGCGTCCACAGGCCGTGTCGATTGGGCGCCACCGGCTCGGCGATCGGATAGTCTTCGTGTCGAGACTGCATGGTCGATTCTCCCCGTGTTCTCGTATTATACCTGGAAATCCTCCAGGAGAGACCTCATGCGCATCTGCCTCATGCTCGCGTTGTTCGCAGCACCGGCGCTGGCCGGCGAACCCAAACGGCCCAACATCTTGTGGATCACCTGCGAGGACATGGGCCCGCACCTGGGATGTTACGGCGACAAGTACGCGAACACGCCGAACCTCGACAAGCTCGCCAAACGCAGCTTGCGTTACAAAAACGCCTGGTCGAACGCGCCGGTCTGCGCGCCGGCGCGCTCGACGATCATCTCCGGCATGTATCCGACGTCGCTGGGAGCGGAGCACATGCGTTCCATGGTGCCGATGCCGAAGGGGACGGAGATGTATCCGTCGCTGCTGCGTCGACTCGGGTACTACTGCACGAACTGGATCAAGGAAGACTACAATCTCGCCAAGATGGGCAAAGTTTGGGACGATTCGTCGAAGTCGGCCCACTTTAAGAACCGCGCCAAGGGGCAGCCGTTCTTCGCGATCTTCAACTTCACGGTGACGCACGAAAGCCAGATCCGCACTCGGCCGCACAAGCAAATCCACGACCCGGCGAAAGTCCCGATCCCGCCATACCATCCCGATACGCCCGAGGTTCGGAAAGACTGGGCGCAGTACTACGACAACATCGCCAAGATGGACGAGATGGTCGGCAAGCTGCTGCAGGAACTGGAGGACGCCGGGCTCGCGGAGGAGACGATCGTCTTCTTCTTCTCCGACCACGGCTCGGGGATGCCGCGGAATAAGCGTTCGCCCTATAACTCGGGCCTGAACGTGCCGATGATGGTCCACTTCCCGCAGAGCCTGCAGGGCCTGGCGCCGAAAGAATATCGCGAGGGGATGAGCACAGATCGGCTGGTGAGCTTCGTCGATTTGGCGCCGACGCTCCTCAGCCTGGCGGGTGAGAAGGCCGCGACGTACCATCAGGGCCGCGCGTTCCTCGGCAAACACGAGGCGCCCCCCAACGAGTATTTGCACGGCTTCCGCGGCCGAATGGACGAGCGTTACGACCTGATCCGCAGCGTGCGCGACAAGCGGTACGTTTACGTCCGCAACTTCATGCCGCACAAGATCGGCGGGCAGCACTGCGAGTACATGTTCCAGACGCCGACGACGAAGGTGTGGAAGAAGCTGTTCGACGAGGGGAAGCTGAACGAAGTACAGTCGGCATTTTGGAAGCCCCGGCCAAAAGAGGAGTTTTATGATCTTAAGACCGATCCACACGAGACGAAGAATCTGGCCGAAGCTCCGGAACTTCAAGAACTGAAGTATAAATTGCGGAACGCTCTGATCGAGCATCTCATTGAGACGCGCGACGTCGGTTTCCTTCCAGAGGACGAACTCCATGCACGCAGCGGCGGGGCGTCGCCGTATGACATGGCACTCGACGAGAAAAAGTACAACGTGGACGAAGTGTTGGGTGCAGCCATGAATCTTTGGCGAGCGGGCCGGGAATCGCTCCCCGACGCGCTGACCAGTTCCGACAGTGCCGTCCGTTACTGGGGGTTTTTGAACGTCCGCAAATACGGGAAGGAGAGCGCTGAAAAGTGGACGAAGCAACTGCGCGGAGCGCTCAACGATTCCGCGCCGTCGGTGCGCATCATCGCCGCGGAGACGCTGGGAATCTTCGGCAACGACGTCGACGCCAGGAGCGCGATCGACGTGCTGTTGCCGCTGGCTTCCCTGGAGAAGCACGGTTACGCGGTGACGTTTCAGGCGCTGAACGCCTTGGACGCCATCGGCCCACGCGCGAAGTATGGCCTGCCACAGATTCAGCTGGCGGCCAAGGGGGAGAAGCGCGTGGAGCCGCGCGTCGCCGGCATGGCGCAACGGCTCGTCGACAAGATCGTCGCGGACTGGAAGTAGCGCTTGCGGCATGTTGGGCGCTGGTCGATACTAAACATGGGTTTCGATTCTCTTCTCTCGGACGCCTGCCATGCTTTCGTTACTTCTCGCCGGGACGCTGCTCGGCGTCGACCCAGCCGAACTGGTTCGCTTTCGCAAGGACGCCGCGGGGGCGTACGAAGTCGTCGCGCCGCTGGGCAGCTTGCCGTTCGCCGTCGGCGCTGTCCCCAACGAACGCGCCGAGCCGGTGCTGCGCGTGGGACTTTTGGACGCCCAGGAAAAACTCGGGCCGGCGCTCTTCGGCAGCTACGCCCGTGTCGGCGAACACTTGATCTTTCGCCCCCGTTTTCCGCTGGAACCAGGCAAGACGTATCGCGCGGAGTTTACGCCTCCCAAGGCGGAGGCGCGTACGGCTCGGCTGCAGGTTCCGGCGGCGGCGCCGACGAAACCGCCGCGCGTCGTACGTGTCTATCCCACGGCTGACGTGGTGCCCGCCAATCTCCTCAAGTTCCTCATCGTTTTCTCGCAGCCGATGCGCGGCGGCAAGGATCTCTTCACGCACATCGAGATTCTCAACAAGCACGGCGTGCCGATCGAGAACGTCTGGTTCGTCGAAGAAATCTGGGACGAGACCGACTGCATCCTCATCCTGTACATCCACCCGGGCCGAATCAAATGGGGCGTGGGCCTGCGCGAAACGCTCGGGCCCGTCCTCGTCCC
>JBBQPM010000118.1:0-21030 GCA_038217425.1 Gemmatales bacterium | reverse complement strand
GCGACTGACCTTCGCGAGTTGACAGAGTTGCGTGAAGCTCCAGTCGTTCATCTGACAGACTTCATCGGATTGCTTAGTGCCGGGATCGGCAAAATCGATCACGAGCTTGTCGAGCGCCAGTGGCCGCGGACGCAGACTGCGTGGCGGCACCCAGCGATCGACCGACTTTTCCTTCTGTTCCTGGCAGAACCGGGTGAGGCCCGCGAGCGAATCGAAGCACTCGTCGGGGCCGCGGCGGAACAATTCCGTGTGGCCGCGTTTGAGGACTTGCATGAGTTGACCCTCCAAAAGATGTTGAACCTGAGGATAAAACGAGAGATGCACCACCGGTCTCTCGGCAGGGAGGAGCTGCGGAGAGCCGGGTTGTTGGGTCTTCCCGAACAGCAATGGGATAGAACAGCGCGGCGGATATAGCACGGAGCGAAGAAGAAATCACGCTGGTGGCTGAAAAAACTGGTTTGCGTTACAAATAAAGATGCAGAGCACTCAAGGCAGGGTCGAGAAAACGAATGTCAATCATTCCGCCTCGTTACCCCATTTCCTCGTCGAAATTTTGATTCATCCCACCTTCCTGCAAAATTCGCGGCAGGTCAGTGATGAGGTCAGTGATCAGGTCAGTGATGCGGAAAAAGAAGCGTGACGGATCATTCCGTGTCATCGCGACAGGCTGCGACGCTGTTGGTCTCATGTCGACAAGCAGCGACAATACGTTAATGCACCTTGACCGTTGATCAGTTTTGCTCTGATATCTGGCAAGTTCCCGATACGTCAATTTGAAGGAACCGTTGATCTATCGAGTCAGCGAGCCAGACATGGCGATTCGCCTGACGGAAGGGAACTCCGTCATGGCGGGCGACGCTGGCCAGGACTCGAAACACGATCCACCGCTCTTTGTTTGCGATGAATCGAAGTACCCAATCGAGATCGGACGAGAGATGAACGAATCGCCGGCTCATGCGGAGAAGGCCCTTGGCCATAATTTCGGCGACATTGTCGGCCGACGTTCCGTGGAAAAGTGCTTCAGGCGGATTCTGGATGAGTGGGGGTTTTTCGAGGTTGATGCTGTGGCCATAAACAGCTCGGATCCTGGTTCCGACGATTTCGAACCGATCAGATTCCATCGCATTCAACAATTGCTCGATATCGCATCGGGTGAGGTCAACCCAAGCATTGCGTTCAAATCGAACGGCAATGATCAGATCATCAAAGGAAACCCATCCTTCGGCATCCGGCTCCAAACCATATTTGCCTGGATCGTACCGGAGTGCATGGGCCATCGTGTAAATGAGCTTGATTGGATCGGGCTGGTTGATCGCCATGTGCAAATCTCGCAAAAGTTGGAGGAGACAGAAAAAACCGATCTCAGTAGTTCTGAGGCAGTACGCTGCCTAACTCACGCGCGGAGGAATCCAGATGCCGCAATGCGGTTTCCGATTCTCCTTCCTGGAGGAGAATCCGGACGACTTGAGCCTCGGCCTCGGAGACCACGGCCCAGAAGCCGACGCACGGCTTGTTGCCCAACCTTAGCGCGGATCGTCGAACGAACCGAAGGGACTCAGTTCGTTCGACGTGAAAGGCTCGCAATCCTTGAGCCGATGCTAATCCGACGTAGGCTCTCATCATGACCTCCTGCTACCACGTTTCTCGGCGCCGGCCAAGAAGCTCATGCGATCGGCGTCGGACAGAAGACCGAGAGGATGGCGGCTTGTTCCTGATTCGGAAACAGGTGCCGATAGCGTTTCCGCATTTCCTCCGTCTGGTGGCCCATCCAGCCGTCAATGAGCCGCTGATCGACGCCATGCGCCGCACAGTTGGACGCAAAGGAATGGCGAAAGGCGTGCCAGCCGCGGAGCTTTGTCCACTTGCCGCCTTGCAACGCGCGGTGGAAATGGTCATGCACTTCGTTACGGGTGGCAACCGATGGATTGACTCGCTTCGCCTTGCTCCTGGAGATGAAGAGTTGTTGGCAGAAAATCTCCATGCCGCCGGGATGACTGGCGAACCATTCGCGCAGGACCTCCGCAAGGAAAGGTGAAAGCGGAACATGGCGGGTCGTGCGGCAACCTCGCCCCCTCTTTTTTTCGCGGATGAGGATTTTCTTTCCTTCAAAATCCACGTCGGTGACCCGGCACCGAAGCATTTCGCTTCGCCGAGCGCCGGTGTGGGCGGCGAAGCAAAACATCGGATAGACGAAGGGCTGCAACTTTTGACCTCGGACGTGCTCCAGGATCTCGTGGATCTGGGGCACGGTGAGAAAGAGCGAATCCCAGAGTGCCTTCTCGTCAGCGGGCGCCATTCCGCCACGGCTGACTTGGCGTTCGATCTCCTCCCAGGTCTGGAATGGTGGTTTCTCTTCCGTTTTCGGGAACACCAAGCCCTGGTTCGGAAACGGTCCCGTCAGAAGGCCGGATTTCACGCTCCAGTTCCATAAGGCCCGAAAGCTAGCCAGTTCCTTCCGGAGCGTGACGGGCGAGAGTTTTCGCTTGTGGAAGCCTTTCTTTTTGGCCCGCCGATCGATGTGAGCCTGAAGATTCTCTTGCTTCAAGCGATTGATCGCGAACGCGCCACCAAGCGACTCGCTGAAGTGGCGGAGGTGCATTTCGACGGTCTGAAGCGAGTTCTCCTCCATTGCGCCGTTGGAATGAACGTCCACGTAGCGCCGAACGACCGCTTCGAGGGTCAAGGCTTGTTCGGGCAAGTGGAGCTTTTCGGCGACTTTGCCGTCCGACAGGAGAAACGTCGGAATGTCGGCGTCGGGCGGCGGAACGAGGCGGCCGCGTTCCATCAGGCGAAGGTTCTCTTCCAGGCGGGCCAGGCAGCCTTCTGCCTCTCGTTGGTCCGTGGTCTTCAACGACGCGTGGAGTTTTTTTCCGCCGACGCGAAAGACAATGCGAAACCGATCTGACCGAAGTTCAAGCGATGCCATCGTTGCCTCCGAACGCATCGTAATTTCGGCGGATGGCCGAAACCAGCGACGCAAAGGCAACGCATCGTCAACGCTGTCCCCAATTTGTCCCCAAATCGGGGTCATTCAAAGCAAAAGGACTTACGCTTGTTCGACGTAAGTCCTAGAGCCACTTAATGCCGGAGACAGGACTTGAACCTGCACTCCCATTACAGGAACCAGGCCCTCAACCTGGCGCGTCTGCCAATTCCGCCACTCCGGCATTGCGTGTCCCGTTCGGCGCAACTTCTCTTGAGGGTTCAGCTTGCGACGAATTGCTTCGGTCGGACTATTTTATTCGCCGAACTGCGGTCTGTCCACCGCGCTTTTCATTTTGTCTTCGCATTCTCACTCGCTGACCCGCCAGGCCCACAGGTAAACCAGTAAACCGACGATGCCGAAGGCGAATGCGGAGCCGAAGAGCAGGTCCGGCCCGCCGACGATCCATAGGCCCGCTCCCGCCAAGGACGCCCAGCTGATCGCGAAGGTTCGCAGGCTCCAGTACAGGCCCACGCCGCGGGCCCTGATTTCACGCGGAATGCCGGTGGTGATCAGCGCCTTCCGCGCCGGTTCGCCGACTTCGCGTAGGCCGTACACTGCGAACGCCAGCCAAAGCCAATCGTTCGGCACGCTTACCAGCACCAGCGGGAACAGGGCGAAGAAGACGAACGTCAGCGCGATGAATGGCTTCAGACCCGTTTGCTGAGTCAGTCGGCCAATGGGGAGATACGTCATGAGGGCCACGAAGTGCTGCAGGGCCATCAACTCGCCCATGCGGCTGAAACTCAGACCGCGCTCCAGGATCACGTAAAGCACGACGAACTCGCGGACGAGCCAATCGCACCAGCGCGTCAGAATCTCCGCCGCGAGCAGGCGTCGCAGTATCGGCGGCAGGCGCGCGTAGACCGCTCGTAGCGGCGTGTCGGCATCCTCCTCCGGCGCCCGTTTCGGCATCCAGCGATACTGCACGGCCAGCGTGACCAGCGCCAAACAGAGCGCCGCCAGCACGAGAAGGTTCATCCCCAGGCGTTGGCCTTCGATCTCCCCCCGGCGCTCCTGCATCGCTTGCAAGACGTAACCGGCGATCAGCGGCGCCAGGATTTTCGGCAGGCGTTTCTGAATCGATTGCCAGGCGAAGGCGAGCCCGCGCCGCTCTTGCGAGACCGTCGCCCCTACCGTCGTGAACGTCACTGGCACCGAAAGCGGTTCCCAGCCCAAAATCAACAAGGCGGCAAGCACTGTGGCGAGCGGATGCGGAACGGCCAGGAAGACGAGATAGCCGAGAACCGTCCAGGAACCGAAAACCAGCAACGAACCGCGGTCTCCCAGGCGGGCGGTGATGCGGGCGCCGAACAGATAGCAGCAGCCTTCGAAGAGATTCAGAACGAATGCATAGAGGCCGACCCAGGCGAGCGCGATCGGATCGATCCGGCTCGAACGGGCGACGTCCTTGGCCTGCGAGTGCAAGTAGGCGGGGAGGAACGGTTGCCAAAGTTGCTCGCCCAAGCCAAAGAGAAGCACGGAAAGTAGGACGATGCCGACCGTGCGGTTGAACGCGAGCCAGCTTGAGAGGGAAGCGGACATGTTGAAAATTGTAGGGCCGGGATGGGAGCGGGCATCGGCGTTCATAAAACAAGGAAGGAGTTCGGCTCGATCTCTTCGTACGGTGGGTTACTTATGACGACGCTCGTTCGGTTTGCGGTGTTGGGATTTTCGCTGGTCGCACTCGCGCCTGGGTTCGCCCAGGAGAAGAAGGAGCCGATCAGGTACAAATCGAACGACATAACTCGGCCCCGGCCGCGGGTGGTCGAACCGGGGACGGCGAGCACCGCGGAGAAACCGGGCGTGCCGCCGAGCGATGCGATCGTTCTCTTCGGCGGCAGCGATCTTTCGGAATGGATCCGCGGCGGCAAGAAGGCGGATGCCCCGGACGCGGCGCCGACGTGGACGGTGACGAACGGTTACGCGGAGATCAAAGGGGGCTCGATCAGTTCGAAGAAGCGCTTCGGCGACGCGCAGATTCACATCGAGTGGGCGACGCCCCAAATGCCCAAGGGAAGCGGTCAAGGACGCGGCAATAGCGGACTGTATATGGGCGGGTTCGGCGAGGTGCAGATCCTCGATTCCTTCGAGAACGATACCTACCCCGACGGTCAGGCAGCGGCGCTCTACGGCCGGTCGCCGCCGCTGGTCAACGCCTCGCGCAAGCCGGGGGAGTGGCAAACTTACGACATTATCACTCGGCTCGCCAAGGTCGACGACGCGGGAAAGATCGTTCGGCCCGCGGCGCTGACGGTGCTGCACAACGGCGTGGTCGTGCATCACGCTTTCGAGTTTCCCGGCAAGCCGGGCGAGTATTCGCTGAACTTGCAGGATCACGGCAACCCGATTCGCTTTCGCAGTATCTGGGTTCGTCCGCTCGCGGACTACGACGTCGGCGGCACACCGGCGCCGGAGAAGAAAAAGAAGTGACGGCTCGGTGGCATGTCGGGCGCTGCCGCTCACTCAGAACGAGTTCGCGGAGACGACTTGGAAGGCGTTCTGGGAAACGGTCGTTCACGAACGTCGCGCCGTCGCGGTGGGCCGAGAACTGGGATGAGCGAGAACGCGGTTTACATCGTGCGGCGCCGGATGCTTCGCCATCTACGCAAAGAACTCACGGGTTTGGTCGAATAGTCTTCTGGCCGACGGGCGTGCCTTGTGAGTTCGCGCTTACGCAGTGTATACTACGCCGACGCTTCCGGAGGTTTTGACATGCCCGACAATTTCCTTGCCAGCCGCGATATCACGTTATCGCTCCTGGTGTTCATGGTGGTAGTGACGCTCATCGTGCTCATTCCGCAACTGCTGCGCATGAACACGCGTCGGCTCGAGTTGCTGCACGAAGAACACATCAAATCGCTGGAGCTGGGCATCCCGCTGCCGATTATCGACGATCGCTCGAAGGTCGCGGGGCGAATGACGCTCCTGGTGCCGATGGTGGTGATGATCACCGCGGGGACGGTGACGTGCTTTCTGGCGATCTACAACTCCGACCAGATTTTTCCCGTGTCGCTGGCGGTCTGGGTGGTGGGCGGCGTCGTCAGCCTGGCGAGCATCACCGCGGGGATCGCGCTGGTATCTCGGCTGGAAAGTCTCGACGAGGAAGACAAATTTAACGAGGAAGAGGCGGAGGAGCCGAGTTCGAAGCATTGAACGGCGGCGGCTTTTTCGGGCGGGGGAGGCGGGTCGAATTTGTGGTACGTGATCGAGAAGGTGAAGAAGATCACGATGCCGGTGACGTCGACGAAGGTGGCGACGAAGGGACTGGACGCCATGGCGGGATCGGCGCCGAAACGTTTGAAGATGAGCGGCAACATCGAACCGATGAGCGTTCCCCAGAGGCAGATGCACATCACCGATTGCGAGAGAATGAGGGCCAAGCTGAGGGCTTCGATGTTGGGCCCGCGGACGCTGTCGGGGGTCATGTACGCTCGCAAGAAGGCGATCGCTCCCAGCGTGACGCCCAGGGCCAGGCCCATGAACAACTCGTGTCGCAACACCTTGAACCAGTCGGTGAGCTGAACCTGCCCGAGCGCCATCGCTCGGGTAATGAGCGTCGCGGCTTGCGAGCCGGAGTTGCCCCCCGTGGCGATGACCAGCGGAATCATCATGGCCAGGATGGTGAGCTGCTTGATCTGATGCTCGAAGGCTTCCATGGCGCTGAAGGTGAGGAGTTCCGCGACGAAGAGGAGCGACAGCCAACCGGCTCGCTTGGTCCAAACGGTCACAAATTTGGTTTCGAGATAGCTCTCCGCGAGAGGGCCGACGCCGCCCATGCGGTGCGCGTCTTCGGTCGCTTCCTTGACGACGATGTCGATGACGTCGTCGTGCGTAATGATGCCGACCATGCGGTGCTGATCGTCGACGATCGGCATGGCGATGAGATCGTAGCGAGCCATCTCCTTGGCGACGACTTCCCGACTGGTATCGGCGCGGAGCGAGACGACCTGCGTTTCCATCAGATCCTTGATGAGCTTGTGCCGGGGCGAGAGAATGAGATCGCGCAGCCCGACGACGCCCATGAGCCGGCGCTGGTCGTCGAGAATGAAAATGTAGTAGATGGTCTCGCTTTCGGGCGCCTGCAGCCGCAAGCGATCAAGGGCCTCTGTAGCGGTCAGGTTGGGGGGGAGCCAGGCGTACTCCGTGGTCATGAGACCGCCGGCGGTACTGACGTCCTGACGCACCAGGAGGGCGATGTCGCGGCGATCGGCCTCGTCCACCAGGCGCAAGAGATTCTCGCGCGCCCGCGCGGTGAGCCGACGCAAGAGATCGACGCGGTCGTCGTGCGACATCTTCTCAATGAGATGCGCCATCTGCTCGCGGACTTCGCCTTCGGCCAGGCGCACTTGTTCTTCACTAGGAAGATATTCGAAGATCATCGCCTGGGTGCGGTAGTCGGTGTGGCCCAGCAGTTTCCAGATCTGATCGGGCGTGAGATCGCCGGCGAGCGTCTCGGCGACGGTCGCTGGGTGGACGTTTTCCAGGAACGCCTTGATCTCCTCCGCGTTATTCTCCTCAAGCATCAGACGGACTTCGGGACCGAAGAGGACATTGGCCATGAGCATTCACCGAAAGAGAAGCAGTCGTTCGTTCCCGCGCAAGCGGATATACAATTCCTACGAACCGCGAGCCAATAAGTCCTCGTTCCCGGTTTCGGAGCCCGGGATTCTTCTCAACCCCGGCGGCGACCGATGACCGAGTTCGCACATGGAGTACGGCAGGCGTCAGTTGGCGAACGACACATTCGGCTTCCGCTCGAAGGCGAAGATTTCGGCATCCTCCGACAGACGGCGCGCTCAGGCGGCGGAGGCGCCGCCGGGCACGCTCCCGACGATGAGCAGTTTCATGAGCAGCCTTCCTTGGTGGCACAGCACGCGCCGGTCGATTCTTTGACCCGGTTCCAAGGCATTCGCGCCAACATCATTCCCATCCCGCAGGTATCGGTGATCCCGGCAAATACCAGACCGGCTCCGACGAACGCAGACAGACCGATGAATGCCGGATGAACGAAAGAAAGTCCCACGCCCAGCAGTACCAGCGCACCCGCAGCGATGCGGACCTGTCGTTCCAGCGAGATGGCCTTCTGGCCACGGACAACCGGCAGGCCCGCTTCAACGCAAGCCATCGTGCCCCCCTCGATGTTGACCACGTTTGAGAAACCCGCCTTGTGGAACTTCTCGCACGCCTGTTTGCCTCGACCCCCAGATCGACAAATGACATAGAGCGGTTCCTTCGCGGAACCGTCGCGTGCCTGCACCAACTCCGTTACATCGAGTTGATCCAGCGGGACGTTGCGTGCGGCTTCGACATGGATTTCCCGAAATTCCACGGGGGTTCGCACGTCGATGAGTTCGATCTTTTGGCCCGTTTTGCGAAGCTCCGCAAGAGTCAGCGGGCTGATGGTCGTGATATTCATGGCAAGGTCCTTTCGCTTCTTGGAGCAGGGTTCAACTTCAATCTCGATTTTGCGGACATTCGGAGGGACCGAACTCGGAAGGAGAACATCACGGTCTTGCCTTCAAAGAGGCTGGGAAGGACTTTGGGAACCGCTTGCGGTCAGCTTCCGATTTAACGACATTTTCGGCAAAATAGGGCTCAGCCCTTCACGCCGCCGAACCGCGCCTCAATGCAAGCCATGAAGTTTGCCAAATGCGGTTCGGTGATCTTGTAGAATGCATTCCGACCTTCCTTCTGGCAGGTCATGAAGCCGCACCGCTGCATCAATCGCAGATGTTCGGAAGCCATGTGGCTGGGAATCTCGCACGCTTTAGCGAGTTCGCCCACCGTGTAGCGGCCTTGAAGGAGCATTTGCAACATTCGAAGCCGATGGGGGTGAGCCAGCGTCTTGAGACATTCCGCTGCCTGCGACAAGGCGTCGAGCGGGGTCAAGGGCGAAGACATCGGCCTGGTCTTGGCGGTCATGGCGAACTCCTACTGTCCAATATATCGGAACATCACGACATCTCAAGTCGAATTTCTATTCGCCCTTCACCGCGAACGTGCTTTGCGGAGAGGGCTGGCGTCTCCTTGAACTCAAAGGCAGTGCATCGCGAATGGGGCCTCCCGGATGCCGAACCGATCAGAATGCCAGACGCTTATCTGGGTCGGGGTCTATCAGACTCAGGGCGGCGGTCGGGCGCGCCAATGGTTTCCGGCACTCGTCCCGGCATAATCGGCGAGCCAGGTCGCGTTATGGGCTGGGGTAACCGCACGGGATGCTGTGCTCCAGGCGCTTACGCGACCTGGCTCGCCAGAATCCATTGGCGCACCCCGGCGGTCGCATGTGTGCAGTTGGGCTTTCTTTTTCGCCCAGACCGAGTTATGGTCGCCGGGGTCGTGGAACCCACACTGCATGGAAGCTTCGCCATGGCCGCGCGCGCCTGGTTTCTCGTGATCTTGAGTCTGGGCTGCTCGCAGGCGCCGCGTCGGCAGGCGCCCTTCGTGCCGCCCGAACCGGTGCTGCTGCAGCCGGTGAAATTTCAGGAAGAACCCAAGACCGCCTTCATCCCGGTGAGCAAAACGAGCGTCGACGAGACGTCCGTCTGGCGCGACCGCTTTGCGCAAGCGTTTGCCCAGATGCCGACCTACTCGATGCAGATGCGGCGCAGAGAAGTGGTGGCCGGCGCCAAGGCGAAAGAGGAAGTGATTCAGGCGACGTTCCGCCAACAGCCGCACAGCGTGCATCTCAAATGGGTCGGCGAAGAAGCCAAGCAACGCGAAGTCGTCTTCGTCGCGGGACAGTATCAGAACAAGATTCATACGCTGCTGGGCAAGGGGGATGCGCCGTTGCCATTTCTCTTCGGCACACGCTTCGACATCGATTCTGAGAGCCCGATGGTCAAGGACAAATCGCGCTACCGCATCGCGGACGCGGGGCTCGGCTCCGCGCTCAAGCGGTACGAGAAGGCGCTCGCCGAGGGCCGGCTGACCGTCGGCGGCAAAGTGGCTCGACCCGAGTTCCCCCAGACGATCGACGTCGTACACGAAACCATTCCCGCGGGGCATCCCCTCTTTCTCAAAGGGGGCAAACGCGCGTGGCACTTCGGCGCGACCGGCCTGCCCGTCCTCATTCTCGCCGTCGATCATACGGGGAGCGAGGTCGAGTACTACTTGCACGAAGAAATCCGGTCGCCCCTCGCCGTCGGCGACGACGATTTCAATCCCGATAAGCTGTTCAAGAAGTGAGCCGAGCGTGGTACGATGAAGAGGTCGCCCCCCCCTCTCGTACCGGAGTTTGTCATGAACGATCGTGCTCCGCGCCGCAATTTTCTCAAACGTTCCGCTGTCGTCGGCACCCTCGCGGGCCTGGGCGATTTCGCCTTTCTGCCTGGGCTGCCGCACCTCGCCGCTGCCGACGTGCAGCTCGCGCCAGGCCGGGTTCGCCTCAGCGCCGACATCGAGCCGCTCGTTCGGCTTCTGGAAGACACCGAGCGCAAGCAAATTCTCGAAACGGTCGCCGAGCGCATGCGGCGAGGCGCCACGTATCAAGATCTAATGACCGCACTCATGCTCGCGGGCGTCCGGGGCATTCAGCCGCGGCCGGTCGGGTTCAAATTTCACGCCGTCCTCGTCGTCCATTCGGCGCACCTGGCGAGTCTGGCGGCGAATGATCGGGATCGTTGGCTGCCGCTCTTCTGGGCCATCGATACGTTCAAGGCGTCGCAGGAACGCAATCGCAAAGAAGGCGACTGGTCGATGCGAGAACTCCCGGCCGACCGACTCCCCGCGGCGCACTTGGCCGGCGCGCGGTTTCGCGAGGCGATGGCGCAATGGGACGCCGACGCCGCCGACGCGGGCATCACGGCCTGGAGTCGCAACGCGGGACAGAGCGAAATCTACGAGGTGTTTTGGCGTCTGGGCGCCCGCGACTTCCGCGACATCGGGCACAAGGCGATTTACGTCGCCAACTCGTACCGGACGCTGCAAACCATCGGCTGGCGTCACGCGGAACCGATCTTACGAAGCCTGGCTTATGCCCTGGTCGCTCACGAAGAGACCAATCCCGCCAAGCGCGACGACTTCCGCGACCGGCCCGGCCGCGACAATCTCAACAATTTGCTGAAGGTTCGCCGCGATTGGCAGCAAGGCAAGCCCAGCGCCGCCGCGGCCGGGGAGTTGTTGCAGGCGATGCGCACGCTCGACGCCGCGGCCGCCAGCCTCCGCGTGATCGAGATGCTCAACAAGGAGATCTCCCCCGCATCGATCTGGGACGGGCTCTTCCTGTTCGCCGGCGAGCTATTGATGCGCCAGCCCGGCATCGTCGGCCTGCACTGCGTCACGACGATCAACGCGCTCTACTTCGGTTATCAAACCAGCGGCGACGACGTCACGCGCCGCTATCTTCTGCTGCAGGCCGCGGCGTTCCTGTCGCTATTCCGTCAACGCATGGGCAAGCTCCCCGAAGACCTTCGCCTCGACGCGATTCAGCCGGCGGAGTTGAAGGCCCAGGGAACGACGGCAATTGAAGAGATCTTCCACGACGCCGACAAGGATCGCCTGTTGGCCGCCCGTAAGGCGCTCACGCTGGCGACGCGCGAACCGGATCGGATCGCCGAGTTGATGGCCGCGTCGCGGCGGCTCATTTTTGCGCGCGGCACCGATTCGCACGACTACAAATTCAGCTCAGCCGTGTTCGAGGACTTCACCCACGTGACGCCCGATTGGCGCAACCGCTTCCTGGCCAGCAGCCTCTTCTACTTACGCAGCGCCGGCGCCGAGACCGATTTGACCCGGCGCATTCGAGCCGCGCTCGGCGCGAAGTGAAAGCCCTCGTTCTCGGGCAGAACCCGAGAACGAGAACTCCCCGTTCAGGCCTCGCGAGGATTCGCCAGCCCTGAACGGGGAGTTGCGGAGAGTCGCGGAAATCAATCCTTGGCGGGGATGCGCATCGCGTAGAAGGAACGCCAGACGAAGATCAGCGCCACCGCCAGCAACGCGCTGCCGACGTACGGCGTGTAATCGAACGCGAGCTTCTTCTCGTCGACCGCCACCTTTACGGAGATGGCGATTTCCACAGCCAACAAGCCGAACAGCGTCGAGAACTTGATGATCGGGTTGAGCGCGACCGACGTCGTATCCTTGAACGGATCGCCGACGGTGTCGCCAACCACAGTGGCCGAATGCAGCGGCGTTCCCTTCTCGCGGAGATCGACTTCGACGTACTTCTTGGCGTTGTCCCACGAGCCGCCCGCGTTGGCCATATAGATCGCCTGGAACAAGCCGAAGATCGCAATCGAGATGAGGTACGCCACGAAGAAGTTGGGATCGAACAAGGCGAAGGCGAGCGTGAAGCACATCAGGGCGATGAAGATGTTCCACATGCCGGCCTGGGCGTACTCGGTGCAAATCCGTACGACCGTTTTCGAGTCCTCAATGTCGGCTTCTTTCTTGGACAAATCCATGTTCTTCTTGATGTATTCCACGGCCCGGTAGGCGCCGGTGGTGACGGCCTGCATCGAGGCGCCGCAGAACCAGTAGATCACCGATCCGCCGCAAATCAAACCGAGCAGCACGGGGGCGTCGGTGAGACTGACGTGGAGCATGGTGACGCCGCCGATCAGCGTCTTTTCGAGGATCAGGATGATCGAGAAGATCATGGTGGTGGCGCCGACGACAGCGGTGCCGATGAGCACCGGCTTGGCGGTCGCCTTGAAGGTGTTGCCTGCGGAATCGTTTGCTTCGAGGTAGTGCTTGCCTTGCTCGAAGTTGGGCTCGAAGCCGAAGTCGCGTTTGATCTCTTCCTTGATGCCCGGGAGGTGTTCGGTCTGGGCGAGTTCGAACACGGACTGGGCGTTGTCGGTGACGGGGCCGTAGCTGTCGACAGCGATATTGACGGGGCCCATGCAGAGGAAGCCGAATGCGACCAGGCCGAAGGCGAAGGTCGGAGCGTACTTGCCGTAGTAGCCCAGGACCGAACCGCCGAGAAGATCGCCGACGCCCTGCAGACTCACAAAGTAGGCGATGGCCATCAACCCGGCGATCAGAATCCCTTTCCAAAAGGCGCTGAAATTTCCCGCAACGAGGCCGGAAAGGATGGTCAGCGACGCGCCGCCTTCGCGCGAGGCGGTAACGATTTCATGGACATGTTTGGAATGGGAACTGGTGAATACCTTCGTGAATTCCGGGATGAGAAGGGCCGCCAAGGTTCCGCAGCTGATAATGGTAGCGAGTTGCCACCACACGTCGGGCAATTCTTTGACTCCGACGATCGCTCTTTCCGCGTTGAAGGTGTCGACTTGCAAATCGCCGAGCAGGAGGTAGCTCATCAAAAATGAAGTGGAGACGCACAGGACCGAGGCGATCCAGATGAGTCGCGTGAGGGGTTCTTCGAAGTCGAACTCCTTGAGGCCGCGGTACTTCTTCTCGGAGATCGCCTGGTTGATGAAGTACGAGGCGCCCGACATGAAGTCCATGAGGAAGCGCATGGCGAAGATCCAGACGATGAGCTTGGCCTGGATAAACTCCTGGGGAACGGCGAGGCAGATGAAGGAGATGAGCGCGACGCCGGTAACGCCGTAGGTTTCGAAGCCGTCAGCGGTGGGCCCGACGGAATCGCCGGCGTTGTCGCCGGTACAGTCGGCGATGACGCCGGGGTTGCGCGGGTCGTCTTCTTTGACGTTGAAGACGATCTTCATGAGGTCGGAACCGATGTCGGCGATCTTGGTGAAGATGCCGCCGGCGATGCGGAGAGCCGAGGCGCCGAGCGATTCGCCGATGGCGAAGCCGAGGAAGCAGACGCCGGCAATTTCACGCGGCACGTAAAGTAGGATGTAGACCATCATGATGAGTTCGAGCGAAATCAGGAAGAGCCCGATCGACATGCCGTCCCGCAGCGGGAAGTTGACCACGTCCCACGGCACGCCGCGCAGCGAGGCGAATGCCGTCCGCGCATTCGCATAGGTGTTCACGCGGATGCCATACCAGGCGACGGCGTACGAACCCGCCATGCCCACGACGGCGAATAACAGAACGAGCAAAATCGTTGTCAGCAAATCCGCGGATGTATGTCTCGAACGGTTGACGATGGGTTCCCGCCATCTCCCCAATTCGCCGGCATCGAGCGTTTTCGTCAGTTCTTCCGCGAGCTTCGCTTCCGTATCGAATCCCTTGTTTTTGAGGCCGTCGAGCTTTTTGAGAACTCCCTCGGGAACGTTCGACTTCCTCAGCTCTTCGAGCGTCGAGACCGTAATCCGGTAGGGGCTGTGTTCCAGGTAGAAGTAGAACCCGATCGCGACCGCGATGAACGCGAAGAGCATCAAGAGAAACTTTCCCTGCTGAATCAGGTACGTCTTGCACGTTTGGAAAATAACCTCGGCCACGTCGAGCATCGACTTATGGGCGGGTTGTTTGCGAATCTCGTAAAGCTGGAAGAGGCTGATGCCGAGCGTGCCGCAGATGACGAGGGCTCCGTAGAAGAGCAAGTCGAACGCGGAGATGGGCTGACCGAAGACTTTAAAATGGGCAGTTTGTCCTTCCGCCACGGTGAGCGGCGGAATTCTCAGATCCGCTTCGCTCGCCCAGGCGGCGGTTCCCGCCACGAGCAGCATGCCAAGGGTCAGAACGACCTGCTTTAAAAGATTCATAACGTTCGCTTCTCCTAAGGTTCACAATTCCTGGTCCGCAAACTCCATGTGCTCTGGAGGGTTCAAGATAGTGTGCCGATCGTTTTAGTGAAACTTTTCACAATCGTTCAGCCGCGCTTCGGAGTTTCTTTTGCGAAAGGGCAGTCTACCAGCCGCATCGGCGCCGCGAAAGGAAGAATCTAAAAATGGCGCAAGCCCCGGGGATCAAGTATTTACCAAGTTTATCCCCGGGGTTCGGAGTACCTCACCCCGGGGCTTAGAGCAACTTTGCCGGGATCTTGCAGCGGGGGTTCGTCAGGCAGTGGAGGTTGACGGGATTTCGGACCGCTTCGCCGAGCACGATGCGTCTCGCCTCGTGGGCGCCCTTGTCGCGCATTTCCTGAAAGCCCTCGACAGAATAGAACGCGGAGTGAGGCGTCAGCACCACATTGGGATGCTTGCGAATGCGCTCGTCGTCGAGCGGCTCGCGCTCCACCACGTCGAGCCCGGCATAGGCGATTTTGCCCGTTTGCAAAGCATCGTACAAAGCACTCAGGTCGACCACCGGACCGCGGGCGGTGTTGACGAGGTACGTCGCCTGCGGCAACAACTCCAGCGTCTTGGCGTTCAGAATGTGCCGCGTCTCCGTGGTCAGCGGGCAGTGCAGGCTCAGGAACTGCGTCTGCGGCAGAAAATCCTCCAGGCGATGAACCCGGCGCACGCCGAGCGCCTTCTCCAGGCCGTCGGGCTGGTACGGGTCGTAGATGAGGACGTCCATGCCGAGCGCTTTGCCGCGCAGCGCCATGGCCGTACCGATGCGTCCGCAGCCGAGGATGCCGAGCGTTTTGCCCCGCAGACGCGGGGTGCCGAAGACGATTTGCGGATCCCAAACGCCCCGGCGAATGGCTTCGTCGGCGGCGCGGAGTCGGCGCACAATCGCGAGTAACAGCAGCAAGGCGTGATCGGCGACTTCCTCGGTGCCGTAATCGGGGACGTTGCAAACGACGATGCCGCGCTTGCCGGCGGCCTGGATGTCGACGTTGTCGTAGCCGACGCCGCAGCGAATGATGGCCCGGCATTTGGTCAGTGTCGAAATCGAAAGTTCGGTGAGCTTGATGTCGTGGAAGACGAGCACGATGTCGGCGTCGTGGCCACGCTTGGCGACCTCAGTTTCCTGGGGCGTTTGCAACAACTCGAGTTCCGCGTTGAGGCCTTCGAAGATCTTCTTCTCGGAGCCGGCTTCGGAGAGGTAGTCGGTGACGATGATTTTCCAGGGTGCGTTCATGGTGAGAGGCGTCGGGTGAGGTTGGCAGGTAAGGGTGTTGGCAAGATAGCGATTCGCGCAGCGAGGGCAATGTGGGATGCGCGTGGGCGGATCGGACGATTTTGTCCGCTCGGGAAAGTTCTCGCGATGAAGGGGTGACCACCTCACCTTTCTTTCAGGAGCTTTCCATGAAATCATTCATTCTCCGTTTGGCAACCCATCTCCTCGGAGCCAAAATTCGCAAGTCGCCGACGGTGTGCCGCGTTCGACCCGAGGTCGAGGGACTCGAAGATCGGCAAGTCCTTTCGGTCACCTTCTTCTCCGACATGACTCAGCTGGCTCAGCAATTCCCCACCCATGCCGGCGCGACCATGCTCTACCTCAACTTCGACGGCAACACTTCTCAAGGAGTGTCGTCCTTCCAGGCCGTCTCGGGCGATCGCAATCGCGATATCCACGACGTCCTGTTCCGTACGCAAGAGATGTTCGCCCCCTTCAACGTCACCGTGTCGCGCATCTACGGCAACGCCTCCATGGGAACCACGGGCGGCGCCTCCACCATCTTCATCGGGGATTACGCCTCCTTCGGCACAGGAGCCGCCAACTCATTCGGCGGCATCGCGCTCTGGGCGCAGTTGGACTACCCCGGAACTGTCCGGGGCGTCACGCACGTCCCCAACAGCAACGCCTTCGATTTCGCCTTCGTCGATCCCATCTCCGGCGCCGGCAATGCCTCGCAGTCGATCGCCTGGATCGCCCAGACGGTCGCGCACGAAGCAGGGCACAACTTCGGCCTGGTCCATGTCACCACTGCGACGACGGAACCCGATGCGATGAGCTACGACACGACCAACGCCCGCTTCATGAATCGCACCTTCAACATCACCGACCGAAACTACGATGCCTCGACCGACACCCTTTCCAACGACGCTCGCATGGTCCCTATGTACTTCCACGTCGATTTTCTGCCCGGCTTCGTCATCTTCCCGCACACCGATCGGATCGTCACGCAGAACTCGTACACATACCTCAACCAAGTCCTCGGCGCCCGACCGGTCGGGTCCGACCTCGCCAACGTCGCCAATGCCGGCAGCGTCGACGGCGCCTACTGGGACGGCTACAAGATCAACGCCTACGTCGGGGCCACGGTGACCAGCAATCTCACCCGCGGCGACTTCGACGTCTTTCGCTTCAGTTCCTCGACCACGCGCTACGTCACCATCGACGCCAAACAGGCTGCCGGCTCGTATGTCGATCCCGTACTTTTCGTATACGACAGCACGGGCACGAATCTCCTGGCATTTAACGACGATTCCGGCGGCACTCTCGGCAGCCAGCTGATCTTCCGCGCGCAGGCGGGGCAGTCGTACCAGATCGTCGTCGGCGGCTACGGCGGCAACTCCACCGGCAACTACGTCTTCTCGATCAATGCGACGCCGCGCTACTTGTCGCCGCTCAACATCTACCAGATAGCGACCGTCTCGCCGTGGGATCCAGTGATTCAGCCCAACTATGTTGTCAATCCCGTGGTCCTCAATCCGTACGTCTACATTTCGCAGGGAGTAGGGGTCCGTCCCGCGACCTACTCAGCGCCGACGTCGCTAGCCCGCAGCGGCGCGGCCACGAGCGTCCTGCCGACGGCGCCGAGCGTGAGTTGGGACGCGATGGTGTCGAGCGTCTTCGCCCGTGGGCTGTAGCAAGGGGAGGTCTGTCGGCGATGCCGCTCAACGATCCTGGACACAAAAAAAGCCGCTTCAATGCCAGATTGAAGCGGCTTGGCATTCTTCGGAATTTCGCCTACGGCGCGACACGAAAGTCAGTCTCGGCGAGGTTCGCCAGGTCCGGACCACACCGCAGCTGTGCGGGGGCCCGGCGTTTTCTCCCGATGGAAAATCCCTGGCGTCCGGCAGCGAGGACAAGACCGTGGAACTCCGGGGCGTTACGAGCGGGGCGCAGAGCAGATCGGATTTCTTCACACCGAAAACCTGCCAAGAAGAACGTCGCGTTCAAAAGTGCCCCGAATCCCCTACGCCTCCGGGTCCGGCGGCCAACCGGTCGGCCAACTCCCGAACACCGCTTCATACACCCGCACCGTCAGCGGCGGCTCGCGCTTCAGCGCCTCCTCCACCGATTCCCGATAACCTTCATCGAGCGACTCACGCATCTCCGCGATCTCTTCGTCCTTCTTCTGGTTCGCCTCCTCCTTCGCGAACTCCTCGTCCGGCGAATAGTTGAGCCATTCCGGCTCCCCCTTCTCCTCCGCCTCCTTCGCCTTCATCGCCTCGCTGAGGGGACGCATGTCGACGACGTGCAAGCGCGGGAAACTGTACTTCCAGTCCAGATCGAGCGCTTTGAGACGCGTGAAGATCATGCGGTAGACCGGCGTCATATCCGCTCGGCTCGAGATCATGGCGCTGCCCATGTAGAAATCCAGATAATCGTAGGGCCCCGTCTGCTGTTCTTTCATGAATTGAAACAACAGGTCGCTGCTCCCCTCGGGCATGTATTTCTTCATCTGCTCCTGAACTTCGGCAGCGCGCGTGGCGGCGTCGATCGCGGGGCCCTGCACCAGCCCGGCCTTTACTTGCTCGTTGAGACGGTCCGCGATAAACCCGCCGCTGGAACGAAACGATCCGAGGCTGACCTCACGTCCGTCCTCGTCGATCACGTCGTGGCTGTCGGAGAAAATATCCCACAGCGCCAGCCCGACCAACCGCGAGACCTCTTCGTCCTGCGCGATGGGATCGTCGTCCCCCTCGGCTGCGATCTCTTCGAACGTCGGCTCGGGGCTGGGCGGGGACGTATCGTCTTTTTTCCTGAGGGCGGACACGTTGCGATGCATGCGTAACGCTTCCTGATAACGCTGCTCCGGCGACGGATGAAACAGCGCCAGTAGCGGCGACGCTGCCCAACCCTCCGGCGCAATGTCGCGCAGCACATCCGGGCCGGCGAAGCCCCTGGGGAAGAGCTTCGCGAAGATTTCGATTAGCTCATGTTCTTCGTACTGATTTTCCATGGGGCTTCCTTCTCCGAACGCACTTGGTCACGATCGCATTGTAGCGTTTTTCGCTTCTGCTTTCTGTCCGCTGAACTTCCCGACGTCGGCCAGCATCGTCGGCTCGTCGGGGAATTTTCCAGTAAGCAGCTTCGAGTAGAGCAGATTGCCGTCGACGCTGAGCTCGAAGCATCCTCCGGAGGCCGGGATGAGTTTGAGGGTTTTGATTTTCTGTTTGAAGTGGGCGAGGAGTTTGGCCGTCAGACTGACGGCCTGCGGTTCGTAGTTTCACATTGAGCAGTATTTGAGTTCGACGTTCATGTTGCGGTCCTTTCCGAAACGCGGGGAAGTGATACACCTCTTCATTATAGGAGCGAAGAATCGGGTATGACCGCGCCGCCGACCATCATTGTTCGCCATCCCCGGGAGAATCCGCGGAAGTGTTCGGTGCTGCCGCTCAAAGGTCGGCCCGACGTCGTCTTTCTCAGCTACCCGGTCAAAAATCCGCCGGACCTGACGCGTTACGTCCGCCTGGCCGCCGAGGGCCCGCCTCTCTCGACCGACGACCGGGATCTCGGCATCCTCCTGTTGGACGGTAGCTGGCGCTGGGCAGGGGACATGACGCGCGATTTCGCCTACGTTCCGTCCCGCTCGCTCACCGGTTTTCGCACCGCTTACCCACGCGTTTCCAAACTCGGCACCGATCCCGACAACGGTCTCGCGTCCATTGAGGCCCTCTATCTCGCGTACCATATTCTCGGCCGCGAGACGCTCGGGCTGCTCGACCATTACCGCTGGCGCGAGGCGTTCCTTCGCGACAATGGATTGTCACCGCAGTAAACCCAACTCCTTGCCGACCGCAGTGAACGCCGAGATCGCCTGCTGCAGTTGCTCGTCGGTATGCCCGGCCGAGAGTTGCAGGCGAATGCGTGCCTGCCCTTGCGGCACCACGGGGAAACTGAAGCCGACGCAGTAGATGCCGTGCTCGAGTAAGCGATCCGCCATCTTGCTCGCCAGCGCCGCGTCGCCGAGCATCACGGGCAGAATCGGATGTTGTCCCGGCTTGAGCGTAAAGCCGGCGCCTTCGAGCCCCGCACGCAGGGTGCGCGCGTTGGCGTGCAAGCGGTCGCGCAGGGCAGAACTCGACGAGACGAGTTCGAGCGCCTTGGACGCGGCCACGACGATCGGCGGCGGCACGGCATTTGAGAAAAGGTAGGGCCGAGAACGCTGCCGCAGCCAGTCGACGACCGGCTGACTCGCCGCCGTGAAGCCCCCCGCGGCGCCCCCCAGCGTCTTGCCCAGCGTGCTGGTGATGATGTCGATCCGCTCGAGAACGCCCTGGTGTTCCGCGGTCCCCTTCCCGCCGGGCCCGAGAATCCCCGTCGCATGACTGTCGTCGACCATGACCAGGGCGTCGTAGCGGTCGGCCAGGTCGCAAATCTCCGGCAGCGGCGCCAGCGAACCATCCATCGAGAAGACGCCGTCCGTCGCGATCAAGCGCAGTCGGCAATCCTTCATCTCCTGCAAACCCTTCTCGAGATCCTTGAGGTCGGCGTTCTTGTAGCGGTACCGTTTCGCTTTACACAAGCGCACGCCGTCGATGATGCTGGCGTGATTGAGTTCGTCGCTGAGTACCGCATCCTGATCGCTGAGGATGGTTTCGAAGAGTCCGCCGTTGGCGTCCCAGCAAGAGGAGTAGAGGATCGCGTCGTCCATCCCGAGGAATTTGGCGAGGGCGGACTCGAACTGCTTGTGAATTTCCTGAGTGCCGCAAATGAAACGAACAGAGGCCATGCCGTAGCCGAATTGCCGTAGGGCGTCGTGTGCGGCCGCAACGATGTCGGGATGATTGGCGAGTCCGAGGTAGTTATTGGCGCAGAAGTTGACGACGTCCTTGCCCGCAACGCGGATCCCGGCCCCTTGCGGCCCTTGCATCTGCCGTTCGCGTTTGAGCAGACCTTGGGTCGTTAGACTTTCGAGTTGAGACCGCAGGAGTTCGTCGAGTCGCTGTGTAGCCATGCGAGATACCCGCGTGGAATGGATTCAAGTAGGGGGCTGGAAGAACCGATAAGGAAGTTATACTCGGCCCCTTAGCCAAGCGGTAAGGCAGTGGATTGCAAATCCGCCATCCCCGGTTCGAATCCGGGAGGGGCCTCTTTCATCTCAGCGTCAGTAATTCCCTGGGAATATCGCGTTTCTTCAACGTTTGTCGCAAGATTTGCGC
>JBBQPM010000117.1:0-21080 GCA_038217425.1 Gemmatales bacterium | reverse complement strand
AGTATTTGAGGCCGCGAATATCTTTTTCGCGGATCTTGGGTACAGGGGTGGGGGTAACCGGCTCCATGAACAATAAGATGCGCGATTGTCGTCGGGAGCGCAATACTGTACATTTATATTTCAATGGCGCAAATAGCGTGCCGAACAGGATTGGGGCTGACTACCTCCAACACGAGATCGGCGCCGAGCCAATAGCGATTTTGGCGGCGAGGGTCGGCAGCCGAGCGTAGGAGGATTAAGTCGGGCTCGCGAAATTTACCCGGACGAATGCGCAAGCGCAGCGCCGCAAAGTGTACTTTGCCGCCAAGCGGATGCAGGAAGCTGTGAATTGCCAGAAACAGATATTGCAGGACAGCTTGGTGATGATCGGTCGGGATGGGGAGTGCCAGGATGCAGCCATCGGTAAACTCGACGAGGCGGTTGGTGTAATCGGTGAGCCGAAGGTATTCCTCTTCGTCGCACGGTCCCTGGAGCGGCAGCAGCTCGAGAAGCAGATCCTCGAGGTGGTCTTGAGGAGAGCCGCGGCTCTCGTTTTCGGTGTTGATCGCCGTCGTCATCTCTGCGCTCCGCTCCGAAACGCTCATCCGTAGGTAGGGTACTCACGGCGCGACCCGAACGCAACGCGAATGGAACTCTTGCGATCGTCTCCTGCGCAAGATTGCTCGAGACATCGTTTGACTTCATCGCACTTTAGCCGTTCTTCCCCTCATTTCACGGATTCGGCGTCGTCATAATCGCTACGTTCCGTACGGGCGTCAGGGCTTGCCAGCGCGGCCTTCAAGCTGTTCCGAATCTGGCGGTCAAGCTTGATATGCTCGCAATGCGCGATCTGTCGGGGCCGAGGATCGTGCCTGAGGTTCTTTGCGTCACTTCCTTTACTTTTCGGGGGGATGAACGGTCGAAAAATAAGGCGCCCGGTGCGATCTTTTTGGAGGAAGCTCGCATCGGGCGTCGTGACAAGATCCGCCCATCCGGCGCGCCCTGTCAACGGGGCGGCCTGGGGCCATGGAGGGGAAACCGATGAATCGCATGATGCGCCGAAGCGCCGCCTGGCTAATGGCCTGGGCGGGCGCGGGCTCGGCTTACGCCCAACAACCTTTGGACTTCCGTCCTGTTTCTCCCGGAGTATCGCTCGGCGCCCCCAGCGTCTCCTTGGGTTCGCCGGTCGTGCGTTCGAGCATGCCGGAGCCTGCGAGTCCGGGCCTTGAGTTTCGCGATGTGTTGCCTGCGGAAGCGGTCGTGCGTTTCAAGACGCAAGACTCCGGGCACTCGATTAACGTATTGCAGGTGGAACCGGTCCGCCCGATGATGCCTGTGCTGCCGCCGCAGCAGGTGATGCCGGTGTTGCCGCCGCCCAAGGGGGCCTTCAATCCCCCGGAGCCGAAGATGATGCCGCAGGCGCCGGTCTACGGCTACCCGCCGACCATGCATAGTCCCGATGCTATCGTGACATCCGAGCCTTATCACGAATCGACTAGCGTCGGCAACGGCTGTTGCGGCGCCACGGTCGTCAGTCAAGGCGGGCTCTTCTCACGACTCTTCGGCGACGACAGCTGCGACGCCTGCGATCCGTGCGGTTCCTCGTGCCTGTCGTTCCTGGGCTGCAACGACGCGTGCAACGATTGTTGTCCGACTCGGCCCAAGGCCTGGATTCGCGCAGAATATCTGCTCTGGAGCCTGAGGAAACAGTCCGCGCCGCCGCTATTTTTCCAGAACTCGGTCGATCCCAATTTCCTGATCAATAGTCCGAATTCAGAAGTTCTCTTCGGCAACGACCAGATCGCGAACAGCGCGTCTTCCGGCGCCCGCATCAGTGCCGGCTTCTGGTTCCCCAACAACACCTGTTGGGGCTTGGACGCCAGCTACTTCTTCCTGGGCAAACGTACTAGCAGTTTCTACAACTTCACCGCCGGCGCCTCAGGCATCGGCACCGGTCGGCCCTTCATTGATGAAGACGGAGTTCCGCAAACCGAGTATATCGCCGTGCCTCCCGGGCGAGTTCCCGGCATTCCCCTCGGCGGCGACGGGTCATTCCTGGCGACCTATTCGACGCAGCTCTGGGGCTTCGACGCCAACCTGCGCCGCAAGTTGATGTGCGGCCCGCGCGGGCACCTCGATCTGCTCCTGGGTTACCGTCACCTGCAACTCAACGACACCTTCAATATGCAGGAGGATATCACCCAGTTCAACACGCCGGGAATCGGCAATACGCGACAGTTCCTTAGCGATCGCTTTTCTACCAACAACACGTTTCATGGCGGGCAGATCGGCATCGACGGCGAACGCAAAATCGGACGACGCGCCTTCCTCGCCGGCTCCTTCAAGTTCGCCATGGGCAATATGTCGCAGACCGTCAGAATTGCCGGCAATTCCTTCCGCGTCGAGCCCAACGGCTTGCGCACCGATTTCCGCGGCGCCCTATACACCAGCCCGACGAACATCGGGACCTACACCGCCAACCGCTTCTGCGTCATGCCCGAACTGGGCCTGCGCATCGGCATCGACCTCACCGACAACCTACGCATGTTCGCCGGCTACAACCTGCTCTACGTCAGCGAAGTGGTCCGGGCCGGCGAGCAGATCGATCAAGTGGTCAACCTGAGCCGAAGCCCCATCTTCGGGATCCCGGCAACGGGAGCGTTTCGGCCGGGCGTTCTCTTTCGCACCAACGACTTCGTGGCCCACGGCTTAAACGCCGGCCTCGAGTACAAGTGGTAACCAAAGTTCCCCGTCCCTCCATGAGGGCCCGCGGCCGAAAGTCCGCGGGCCTTTCACCAAAACTGCCCGATCACCGCGTCCGCCAGGCATTTCCCTCGCCGTGTCAGAAACACCCGTCCCGCCTCTTCCGAGAGCATATCCAACTCTTTCAGACGCGCGATCACATGCTCCGATAACTCCGCCAACTCAATCCCGGTCTGTTCGCGAAAGTTCGTGCGCTCGATCCCTTCGCGTCGGCGCAGCTGAATGCCGACCGTTTCCAGCGCTCGCTCCTTTTCCTCGAGTTTTTCCGACTGAAACTCGGTCGGTGCGCCGCTTCGGGCCGTACGTAGGTACGTCGTCAGGTCGCGGTGGTTGACGCAGCGCTCGCCCATGACGTAGCGGGCCGCCCCCATGCCGACCCCGAAGTAGGCGTGGTTGGCCCAGTAGACTTCGTTGTGCCGACACCGGTACCCAGGCCTGGCGAAGTTCGAGATCTCGTAGTGCTCGTACCCGGCTGCGCCCAGGACGTCCATTGCCTCTTCGTACATTGCCAGCTCGAGTTCCTCGGGAATCGCCTGCACCGTCCCCGCGCGTTGCTGCTTCCAGAGTCGCGTCCCCTTCTCGAACGTCAGGCCATACGTTGAGACATGCGTCGGCTCCAGCGCGAGCGCCGACGCGAGATCCCGACGCCACTGCGCCAGCGTCTGGCCGGGGACGCCGAAAATCAGGTCGAGCGAGACGTTGGCGATGCGTTGGCGGACGAGGTCGAAGGCGCGGTAAACGTCGGGAGGCTGATGATCGCGTTCGAGGACTTTGAGAAGCTCCGGCTGAAACGATTGGCTGCCGAGGCTGAGGCGGTTAACGCCGTGATCGGCGAGGACGCGGACCTTGTCGGCATCGAGCGTGCCCGGATTGCTCTCGACGGAAAACTCGTGCCCGGGACGGAGCGGCAGCCCGCGCAGGACGACTTCCAGATAGGACTCAAGTTCCGTTGCCGAGAGGAACGTGGGCGTGCCGCCGCCCCAGAAGAGGGTGTCGACGGGTTGTGGCGCGGGCATTCGGCCCAGTTCCGCTTCGAGGGCCAGCAGATAGTCCTGCCGCAATGCATCCTGCCCGACGGCGACGGCGAAGTCGCAGTAACCGCAATGGAAGGCGC
This sequence comes from Gemmatales bacterium, assembly GCA_038217425.1. Taxonomy (GTDB): domain Bacteria; phylum Planctomycetota; class Planctomycetia; order Gemmatales; family Gemmataceae; genus JAIEPT01. The sequence goes on along the minus strand of JBBQPM010000117.1, from coordinate 17,224 downwards.
AGAACGGAATGTGCACATACGCGGCACGAGGCCAAAGCCAGGGAGGCGGCAAATTGCTCAAGGGTACGCCTTTCCAGGCAAAGCGGGGGTGTTTGACGGGCAGTCTGGGTTGACTTTAACGATTTTCCGGTTGTAGGGGTCGTAGGAACTGCGAATTCTCATGCAAATGCGTTTCGCGACTTGCATCGGCGTAATGTAAAATTAAGCTGGTCATAGAGGTGGTGCTGTCGGTATGAGCTGATCGGGTAGGAAGGCCCCTTTGCATCACGAGTAGGACTATTATTACACACCAGGTCTTGCTTCGGAGAGTGGGCCATGAAACGACTGTTTCTCGTGTTCGGTCTGTTCGCGTCAATCCCGCTGGAAACCCAGGCTGCCTGGGACAATGTTTTCCAGCCCTCCTGCTTCGGCAAAAAACGGACGACGACGTCTCAATATTACGCTCCCCCCGTGGTCGCACAGGCAGCGCCCGTGTACATCGCTCAGGCGCCGCCGGTCTACGTGGCCCAGTCCGCGCCGGTCGTCGCCGCTCCGGTTTGCAACTCCTGCCCGCAACCGCAGCAGCAATGCACCACAAATTACACCCAACGGGTGATGTATCAACCCGTCACCTCGTACGAAACGAAGACGTACTACGAACCGGTGACGACGCAGAACACCAGCTATTACTATGAACCGGTGACAAGCTATCGCTACACCGCACATTATGATCCGTGCTCTTGCAGCTATCAGCAAGTTGCCGTGCCGACGACGTCGTATCAGATCAAGGCCCAGTCGTGCCCCGTGCAATCATGGGTGGCGCGCAGCACTCAGGTGCCGGTGACGACCTATCAGAAATCGTACTACCTCGAACCGAAGACGACATGCTGCCAATCGTCCGTCGGCGCCCTGATCCCGATGCCCAACGGCGGACAACCGACGGTCGCGCAGGCGCCGCCGCAGATGCCGATGTCCCCGCAGTACCCGCAGTACCCGCAGTACCAGCAGCCGCAACCCCAAATGCAACCGCAGGCCCCGGCGTTTCACAGCGAGTTCAACCAGGGCGCGCCTCAGCCGGCGCCGTCAGGCCCGAACCTCGGCACGATCGCGCCGCCGCCCGCCAGCCCGTCGCTCTACTACGGCCCGCAGCAGACGACGCAGCCGCAATCGTGGAAGTCGGTGCCGCCTGCCCCCGCTCCGGCGCCGGCCATCCGTCTCGACTCGATCAGCCAGGCGCCCAAGGGTTTCGTCCAAGGCCAAGTTGCCGGACTGACGTCGAAGTCGTCGGTGCTGTTCGTCAACCTGACGAGCAATGCCCGTCAGACCGCCGGCGTCGACGCCGCGGGCAACTTTCAGGCGAACCTCCCCGCCGGCGAATGGCACGTCTACGTCGTCGGCCAAGGCGGCGCTCAGTATCAGCACAGCGTGAACGTCGCGGGCAACCGCACTTCGCAGCTTCTCTTGGTGAGCCGATAAATCTCTGACCCCAGCCGGAGCGGTGCGGAAGTTCATCCTGACGATCTTCCAAACGTAAATGGATTTAAGCCGCGCCGCTCCGAACGGGGAAGGAAAGCCCAGGGACAGCCGTCCCTGGGCTTTTGCCATTTCTTCGTACACCTGGGCCTTGCCTTTTGGTACTCTGAAGGCATGACCATGAAGCTGCCACGCCTGACTCCCGAACAGCGCCGAACCTCGGCCATCCTGTACGACCGCGCCAATCAGGTGCTCGGGCAAAAGAACTACGAATACGCCATCGGCCTCCTGCTGCAATGCTGCGAAGTCGACCCTGGGAACCTTCTTTACCGCAAGGTGCTGCGCCAGGCCGAGCGCGACAAGTACGAGAACAACGGCAAGGGCCAAGCGCTGTCATTTCTTACCACGCTCCGGGGCCGCATTCGGCTTGAGGCGGCGCTGGGCCGGGGCGAATATTTGCAGGTTCTCGAAATTGCTGAGCAAATCCTCCTACGAAACCCCTGGCATGTCCGCGCCCAGGTCGGCATGGCCAAGGCGTACGAGGCGCTCGGGCTACTGGAACACGCGATCTGGGTGCTGGAGCAGATCCTGGTCGTCGAGACGCAGAACGCCAAGCTGCACAAGAAGGCGGCGGAACTTTACGAGAAGCGCGGGCTCTTCACGCAGGCGATCGCCCACTGGAACCAGGTCCGCAAGATCAACCCGAGCGACGTCGACGCGTCCAGCAAGACCAAGAACCTCGCCGCCAGCGACACGATCGCCAAGGGCCGATATCAAGAGGCGGTCGACGGCGAATCGGCGCCGGTCACGGCAGGCGTGAACGAAACGCAAGGCGACGAAGCGGTCACGAAACCCGAAATGGCCGTCGATCCCGGCGCCCGTTTCGAACGCGAAGCCGGCCCGCTTCGCGCCAAGATCCTGGCCAATCCCACCAATCCGAACGGCTACCTCCACTTGGCCCAATACTTCCGCAGGCAAGACCAGTTCGACCGCGCCCGCCAGGTGATCCTCGACGGCCTGGGGCCAACCGGCAACAACTTTCATCTGAGCCTGGAACTGCTCGACCTCGAAATCGAACCGCTGCGCCGCGACCTCGCCCTGGCGCAACGCGAAGACGCCGCGAGCGGGGCTGATCTGTCTGCGATCCGCCAAAAGCTCGCTCAGGAAATCCATCAACGCGAGTTGGCCTACTATCGCCAAAAGTCCGACCGCTTTTCGACCGATACGAACGCCCGCTTCGAAATGGCGATCCGCCTCTTGCGCGTCGGTCAGGTTGAAGAAGCGATCAAGGAATTTCAGAATCTCCGCGGCGACGCTCGCAATCTCGGCAAAATTCTCTTCTACCTCGGCTTTTGCTTCAAAACTCGTAACCATTGGCGGCTCGCCCAGCGTAACTTCGAAGAAGCACTGCAACACCTACCGCCCGGCGAGGACGAGCTGCGCCGCGAAGCGATGTACTTACTGGCGACCGGTTGCGCCGAAACGGGCGACCTGCAGCGCGCCATCGACGTCGCCTGCGAACTGGCGAACCTCGACTTCAGCTACAAAAATATCGGCGCCTCCATCGAACAGTGGCAAGCGAAGATGCAGAAGCGATAGACTCCCGAAGCAGATTAACTTCCACTCTAGCCGAACGCGGACGGAACCGTATCCTAGCGACGATTGCGTGTCGCGAAACCGTTGTGACTCCTGCAAGGAACCCGCCCCGTGGGCCAACCTCTTTTCGCCAGCAGCGGATACTTGAGCTGGATCGGTTATCTCATCGTCGTCATCGCGGCGGCGCTGATCATCGGCTTCATGCTCGTCTCCGCCATCTTCTCCGTCTGGCTCGAACGGAAAGTCGCCGGTCGAATCCAGGACCGCCTCGGCCCCACCCGCGTCGGCGGCAAGTTCGGCTGGCTGCAGACCCTCGCCGACGGCATGAAGCTCCTCGTCAAGGAAGATCTCATCCCCGCCGCCGCAGATCAAATGCTCTTCCGCGTCGGCCCTTATATCGCACTCGCCGGCTCGTTCATGGCCTTCATCGCCCTGCCCTTCGGCAACGGCGTCGTCGCCCAGGAAATGAACATCGGCATCTTCTTCATGCTCGCCATCATGTCGACCGAAGTCTTCGGCATCATCCTCATCGGCTACGGTTCCGGCAGTAAATGGTCCCTCTTCGGCGGCATGCGCGAGGCCGCCCAGATGGTCTCCTACGAAATCCCGATGGCCCTGTGCATCCTCGTCCCCGTCATTGTCACCGGCTCCATGAACCTCGGCCAGGTCGCCTTGCAGCAACAGGGCATCTGGAACTGGCTCGTCTTCCACGATCCCTTCACCTTCGCCGCGTTCTGGACGTACTTCACGTGCGCCCTCGCCAGCTGCAAACGGGCCCCGTTCGATCTTGCCGAGGCCGAAAGCGAACTCGTCGCGGGCTTTCACACGGAATACTCCGGCTTCCGCTGGCTCGTGATCTTCATGGCAGAGTATGGCAGCATGTTCGCCGTCTCCGGCATCGCCTGCATCATGTTCCTGGGCGGCTGGAGTCTGGGGCTCCCCTGGGAACTCACCGATTTGCTCGGTATGTGGGTCGGCAACGCCCTCAACGTAGGCGTCTTCATCTTCAAGTGCTGGTTCCTGGTCTTCGTCATGATGTGGATCCGCTGGACTCTGCCCCGGCTCCGTATCGACCAGGTGATGATGATGTGCCTCAAATATCTGATCCCCATCGGCTGCGGACTCCTCCTCGGCGTCGCACTATGGATGCTGATCGTGCCGCCGTTCTTGCAGTGGCTCACGAAGTTCGTCATCTTCGGCGGTTCGATTTTCGCACTGTTGGCGATGGCGAAGGCGCTGGCGAGCTACACGACGTCGGCGCCGGGGACGGCGATGGCGGGGATGTGGGCGACGGCGAAATCTCCGGGGTATCAAGCGGCTCAGGCGCCCAAGGCGTAAACCATGGAATCGATGCATTCATTTCTGTTCTGGGTGATCGCGGGGCTGACCGGCCTGTGCGCCATCGCCACCGTCGTCACCGACAACATCGTCCGCGCCGCCACCTGGCTTCTCTTCACGCTGGGGGGCGTTTCCGGCATCTTCTTTCTCCTGGGAGCCGATCTCGTCGGCGCCATCCAGCTGCTCGTGTACGTCGGCGGCACCCTCGTTCTCGTCATCTTCGGCGTCATGCTCACCGCGCAGAGCCCGTTCCTTAATATGAAGACGTCGAGCGCCGAATGGGCGATCTCGATCGCCGTTGGCATCATGCTGCTGACGTTTCTGTGCTTCGCCGTGTTTTCGATCAAGGGCAAGTTCGGACCGGCGGACGCGCAACATCCCGTGGCTCAGGACGTCCGCCGAGGGGACGCCGCCGATTCGGATGCCGCCACCTCAACGTCGACGATGCAGATCGGACAGGCATTCCTGGGCGTCGAAAACGGCCCGCCACGCGGGGACGGCAAACGAGTCCATTACCTGCTGCCCTTCGAAATCGTCTCGATCCATCTGCTCGTCGTCTTGATCGGCGCCGCGTATCTCGCTCGCGCCAAAAAACGCCGGGAGACCATGCTATGAGCGGCGCGATTCTCCTCGAACATTACCTCGTCCTGGGCGCCCTGCTCTTCGTCTGCGGCGCGGTCTGCATGGCGACCAAGCGCAACGCCATCGGCGTGTTGATCGGCGTCGAACTCGTGCTGAACGGCGCCGGCGTCAACTTCGTCGCCTTCTCGCACTTTAACCCCGCCTTCCGCCTGGAAGGGATGATCTTCGCCCTCTTCGTGATCGTCCTCGCCGCCGGCGAGGCAGCGGTCGCCTTGGCCATCGTTCTCAACTTCTACAACAACCACACGACCGTCGACGTCGATTCGGCCGAGGAGTTGAAAGGCTAAGCGATGCAGTTCATTCAAGACAATCCCGGCCTGTTGTTCGTGATCGCCACGCTGCTGCCGCTCGTGTCGTTCACGCTGCTGCTCCTCGCAGGCGCCGCCCGGGGCGTGCTTCGCCAACATCAGCAAAATCCGACGCTGAAGTCCCTCTACGAACTTCTCGGCGGCGACGTCACCGGCCGCGGCCCCGCCTACGTCGGGCTCGCCTCCATGGTCCTCGCCTTCGGCCTCAGTTTCTACGGCTTCGTCCTCTACCTGGGCGACTATCCCGTCCACCTCCACCACTCGACGACCGACGAGGAAAAGCTTCCCGCCAAGGTCGAAGTCGCCGAGAAGAAAGAGGGCGAAGAGGAGCATCACGGCGCTGGCAAGAACCCACAAGCCGAATTGCGCAAGAAACACCGACTCGAGGGCTGGGAGGGGAGCGTCTCCTGGGCCCGGCTCAGCTTCTTCGACGAGGCCGGCACCGCCGCCGCGCCCGGCAGCGAACTCCGCGTCGGCTATTACATCGACCATCTCTCCGCCCTCATGTTCGTGATGGTCACGTTCGTCGCCTCGCTTATCCATCTCTTCTCGACCGGCTACATGGCCGACGAACTGAACAAGCAGGTCGAGGATCACGAAGTCCATGCGGCAGACGGGCACTACAAGCGTCGCGGACGGTTCGGCCGATTCTTCATGTTCCTGTCGCTCTTCTGCTTCTCGATGCTCAACCTGCTCCTGGCCGACAATCTCTTTCAGATCTTCGTGAGCTGGGAGTTGGTCGGCATCTGCTCGTTCCTGCTCATCGGTTTCTACTACGAGCGAACCAGCGCCAGCAACGCGGCCAACAAGGCGTTCATCGTTAACCGAATCGGCGACGCCGGGTTTCTCATCGGCCTGATGATTCTGTGGACCTACCTGGGGACGTTCAACTTCCAGGACATCTTCCAGCAAGTCCGGGCGCCGGCGTTGGATGCTCACGACGAGTCGATCGCGCTCGCGGGGACGTTCGTGCGTTTCCACGACGTCGAAATGCCCAACCGCCGAGAGCCGACCAAGCCGCTCGCTGGCATGAAGATCGATCAAAAAGCAGGCCCGAATGTGCTGCTCTTCCATGCAGACGATCACATTCACGGCGACAAGCTCAAGGACGGCGTGACCGGTACCGCGCGCAGCGCCGTGGGTCATGAGCGAGCGCCGTCGATTCCGTATGTCTGGCTGGTTGTCGCCGGGCTCGGTATCTTCCTCGGTTGCGTCGGCAAATCGGCGCAGTTCCCGTTGCAAGTCTGGCTCCCGGATGCCATGGAAGGTCCAACGCCCGTCAGCGCGCTCATCCACGCGGCGACCATGGTTGCGGCCGGCGTGTATCTCGTCGGTCGAGTCTTTCCGATCTTTACGTTCGACGCGCTCCTCGTCATCGCCTACGTCGGCGCCATCACGCTCTTCGTCGCCGCCACCATCGCCGTCGTCGTAACCGACATCAAGAAAGTCCTCGCCTACTCTACCGTGAGCCAGCTCGGCTACATGATGCTCGCCCTGGGCATCGGCGGCTGGGCGGCCGGGCTCTTCCATCTCATGACGCACGCCTTCTTCAAGGCCCTCCTCTTCCTTGGTTCCGGCAGCGTCATCTACGGGTGCCATCACCAGCAAGACATGCAGAAGATGGGCGGGCTCTTCCCCAAGATGAAGATCACCGCCCTCACGATGCTCGTCGGCGTCTTCGCCATCGCCGGCATCCCGCTCTTTTCCGGATGGTACAGCAAGGACGCGGTCCTTGCCAACGCCCTCAGCTTCTTCACGCTGCATCGGGAACACTTCCTCCTCTTCGTGTTGCCGCTCGTGACCGCGGGCATCACCACGTTTTACATGTTCCGCATGTGGTTCATGACCTTCACCGGCGAACCCCGCGACGATCACGTCTACGAACACGCCCATGAATCGCCCTGGATCATGACCGTACCGCTGATTTTGCTGGCGATCCTGAGCTTCTGCGTCGCCTGGGGTTGGCCGATCTACAAGGCGGATCACAGCTGGCTGGAACACGCGATCGCCGCGTCGCAACCCGCGGCCGTGGAAAACAACTGGCAGGTGCAGATCGACGCCCACGCCCAGCATGGCGCCAACCACGGCAGCTACAAAGATATGGTCCACGAAAGCCATGCGATGGCGGGTTACCTCGCGCTCGGCGTCGTGCTCATCGGCCTGGCATTTGCCGCGTCGAGCTACTTGTTCCGCTTCCTCGATCCCGCCGAATCGAAAGAAGCGTTTCCGGGCGTGCATCGCTTCTTGCAGCACAAGTGGTACTTCGACGAACTGTACAGCGTCCTCATCGTTCGGCCCGGGCTCGTGATTGCCCATTGGTGCCGGGCATTCGATACGTACGTGATCGACGGCATTGTCAACCGCGTCGGCAGCGCCAACCTCGCGGTCTCGCGCTGGCACGGCTGGGTCGATAAATACCTCGTGGACGGCGCCGTCAATCTCGTCGGCAACGTCACGCTCGCGGTCGGCCTTTGGCTCCGCAACCTGCAAACCGGCTACCTGCGTTCGTATGTATTATTCCTGGTCCTGGCGAGCATCGGCATCTGGGCGGTCCTGGCCCTGGTTGTCGCCGCCGCCCCGTAATTTTCGCTGGCTCATAACGACCCGAGTGCTTCCATGCCTGAAACCGATCTGTTCCTCATGTCGTTGTGCATCTTCATTCCCAGCCTCTTCGCGCTGGCCCTCGCCTTCTTCCCCAAGGGCTCCGAAGAAGGCATGCGCTGGTTCTCCCTGCTGGGAACCGCCGTCACTTTCGTCCTCAGCGCCATGCTCTTCATCGATTACTACTTCTACATGGACCAAAACAAGGCCGGGCTCGACAAAACCACGCTCGTCTCTCGCAGCGAAGAAGCCCTCGTCCGCAAAGTCGCCGACGACAACAAACAGGGTACCAACCTCCTGGGCCGATACCCCTGGATCGAACGCTTCAACATCGAATACCTCCTCGGCATCGACGGCATCAGCATGTCGCTGATCCTGCTCACCACCATCCTCTTCGTCCTGTCCATGGTCGCGAGTTGGTCGATCGAGAAGCACGTGAAGGGCTACTGCATTTTGTTCCTGATCCTGGAGACGGGGGTCATCGGCACCTTCTTGTCGCTCGATTTCTTCCTGTTTTACATCTTCTGGGAAGTGATGCTGCTGCCGATGTATTTCCTGATCGGCGTCTGGGGCGGCCCGCGCCGCGAATATGCCGCGATCAAGTTCTTCCTCTACACGTTGCTCGGCTCGATCCTCATTCTCATCGCCCTGCTGGGCTTCTATTTTACCGACGTCCAGGACTTCGTCCCCGCGGGGACGCTCACTCGGCAACAGGCGGGCGACAAGCAGGCCAAGCGGATCGAATCGAAGGAAGTTCACACCTTCGATCTCACCGTGCTCCCCAAGGTCGGCAACGCCGCCCTCTCCGTGCAGAACCGCATCGCGGTGCTCAATCAGGGCGTAACGGATGCGAAGATCCTTCAAGAAAACGAGTCGAAAGCTCGTAGAGAATTTGCCGACAAGTGGGCGGAGGAACTGGTCAAGGATCGTCCCGACGTGCAGAAAGAAGTGATCGCCCAGGAGCGATCCCAACTCGCCGAAGGGATCGCGCAGCGACTCGAGCAGCCGTTCTTCCAGACCTGGTTTCAGACCATGATGTTCTTGTTCCTGTTCATCGGCTTCGCGATCAAGGTGCCGCTCTTCCCGTTCCACACCTGGCTCCCCGATGCGCACGTCGAGGCGCCGACGCCGATCTCGATGATCCTCGCCGGCATCCTGCTCAAACTCGGCGGTTACGGCATCCTGCGGATCGCCTACCCGATCTGCCCCTGGGCCGCGCAAGACCTTGCCCTGTACATCGGCATCTTCGCGATGATCAACATCGTCTACGGCGCCTTCGCGGCCATGGCCCAGACCGACTTCAAGAAACTCGTCGCGTACTCCTCGGTAAGCCATATGGGCTACGTCATCCTCGGCATCGCCGTCTGGTCGGTATCGAACGAGGGGCAGCGCTACTGGTCCTGGGGTCTGAACGGCGCCATGTACCAGATGCTCGCCCATGGCGTCAGTTCGGCGGGGATGTTCTTCTGCGTGGGCGTCATCTACGACCGCGCCCATCACCGCAACCTCGACAACTTCCGCGGACTCTACGAGCCGATGCCCCTGTACGGCGGCGTCAGCGCCATCATCTTCTTCGCCGCGCTGGGGCTGCCCGGGCTGTGCGGATTCGTCGGCGAGTTCATGGTCATTCTCTCGACCTGGAACTTCTCACCCGCTGCGTTCCCAGAAGCAGGCAAGGTCTTCGCCATTCTCGCGGCCCTTACCGTCGTCATCACGGCCGCGTACGTCCTCTGGACGCTGCAGCGCGTCTATCTCGGCACCAATCCCGCGTACAAGGATTACCCCGATATCACGCTCCGTGAACTCGTCGTCGTCGTACCGTTCGTGTTCCTCGCGATCTTCATGGGCATCATGCCGCAAATGATTCTCGGCTGGATGGAGCCCCACGTGACTGAACTGGTGAAGAGCTTCGCCCAGGCGGCGGTGAAATAGTGGAGACCCCATGACATCCGCAAACCTCAGCGATCTCCAGTTCAGCCTCGGCAAAGACTTTCGGGCCTTCACGCCCGAACTGGTAATCTGCGCCGCCATCGTCGGGCTGCTCCTCTTTCGGCTCTTCGCCGCGAAAGGCAACCGCTTTAATCTCGGCTGGTTCGCCCTCATCGCCGCTGGCACGGCGCTCGGCTTCACCCTGGCGCAATGGACCGATTGCAAAACCTTCGATCCCCGCCACGGCGCGTCGTCGCTCGATCTGTTCGGCGGCATGCTCGTCTTTGATAACTTCACGGTCTACCTCAAGATCTTCCTCTTCGCGTTCATGTTCCTGGTGATCGTTCTGTGCTTGCTCACCGGTATCCCCGACGCGGAAGACTCGGCAGACTTCTACGTGTTGCTCCTGGGCGCCACGCTCGGCATGGTGCTGATGGCGTCGTCGAACCATCTGCTCATGGTGTTTTTGTCGATCGAGATGGCGAGTCTGCCGAGCTACGCCCTGGCTGGGTTCATGAAGGGGAAACGCCAAAGTTCGGAAGCGGCACTCAAGTACGTCGTTTATGGCGGCGGGGCGGCGGGCATCATGCTCTACGGCATCAGCCTGCTCACCGGCAAGCTCGGTACCGGTTACCTGCCCGACGTGCTCCGTTTCCTCGCGGAGACGAATCTCGCCCAGGAGCCGGTCCTCATCATGGGCCTACTCTTCGTGCTCGTGGGCATCGCCTTCAAGCTGGCGGCGGTGCCGTTCCACTTCTGGTGCCCCGACGTTTTCGAAGGGGCGTCCGCGGAAGTCGGCGCCTTCCTCTCCGTCGCCTCCAAAGGCGCCGCCCTGGCGCTGCTCGCCCGCATCGTCCTCGAACTGCAGTCGGCGAGCCCGTATCTGCTCCCCGCGCTCGCCTTCTTTGCCGCCGTCACCACGACGTTCGGCAACTTGGCCGCGTACAGTCAGACCAACCTCAAACGTCTGCTCGCGTATTCGACGATCGCCCATGCTGGGTTCATGATGATGGGCCTGGCGACGCTCACCAGCGCCGGCGCGGGAGCGGTCTTGTTCTATCTGGCGATCTACCTGTTCATGAATCTCGGCGCCTTTGCGGCGGTCGCGTTCCTGCGCAATCTGACGCATGGCCACGAAGATCTGAGCCGATTCCGCGGTCTCATCCAGCGGAGCCCGCTGCTCGTGATCTGCCTGGGCGTGTTCCTCCTGAGCCTGCTCGGCCTGCCGCCGCTCGCGGGATTCGCAGCCAAGTTCCAGATTTTGCAAGTGTTGTTCGACACCGCCAAGCAGGGCATGGAGACGAAGCCCGCGGAGAGCCGAATTCTGCTCGGCCTGCTCGTTATCGGCGGTTTGAACACAGTGCTCAGCCTGATTTACTACGTCCGCGTGCTCAAGGTGATGGTGCTGGAGAAGCCGATCGAAGAAATCGAAGGTTTGCCGGTGAAGGAAATGCCGACGCCGCCGATGCAGAGCGCCTACCTCGTGTTCCTGGCGAGCCTGATGATCATTCTGGGTGTGTTTTGGAATTCGCTGTACGAAGCCAGCTCGAATCAGGGCGTGCGCAATTTCGTCAATCGGGGGGCCGAAAATGGCGCAGTCCAGCAGTGAATTCTTGAAGGCGACGTTCCGCAAGGAGAGTCGTTCGCTGCTACAGTACGTGAGCGAAGCGTACCCGTGGACGCTGCATCCGGAGTCGGCGCCACTGCGGACGGTGCTGCATTTCGCCAAGTCGGAGTTGGTGGCCCTCGCCCAGCTGGGCAAGGCGATGATGAAAGCGCGCATGGGGCTGCCGCTGCCGGGCGCCTATCCCCAGAGTTTCACGACGCTCAACTTCATCGCCCTGGATTTTCTGGGGCCGATGTTGGTGGCCGATCAGAAGCGTTGCCTCGCCGAACTCGACGAAGGCTTGAATTGGCTCCCTCCGGGAGACACACGACACGCCCTGGAGCATCTGGTCGATCTCAAGCGCAAGCACCTCGAAAAACTGGAGAGCATGCAGCCCGCGTAATTACCGAGCTGCGACCGTTAGGGAGCGGGCCAGTATTCCGCGAGATCGAATTTCCGTATGGCATGCTGGCCCGCTTCCTAACGGGCGCGGCTCGGTGAATCCATCACTGCTTTGCCCGCCAAGCGCCCGCTGGTCAGCGCCCAGGCGATGTGCAATCCGTGGCCGAAGAGCATCATCCCCGACAATCCCACCTGACCCACCGCGTACAATCCCGGAATCGACACGTCTGCGCTGCCGAGCACTTGCATGCGCTCGTCGATACGCACGCCCCCCTCCGTCGTCGTGAAGTACGCCTTCACGGGCCCCAAGAGCAACCACGGCGGCGTCAAGTTGAGCCCCGCGACCGTCGCCGCAAGCGCCGGCGTCGCGGAGGCGAGCGGTTTCAGATCCGCGAGCTCCCGCGCCCGAAACGCGACGTCGGGCCGCAATCGCTCGTAGTCCTGGGCGTAGGCATACGCAATCTCCGGCGCCGTCGAGATGAAGTTTGGCCACTTCGAATAGCGTGCGATCAACTCGCTTCCCAGAAGAATGTACGCGATTTTGCCCGGTTGCTCGGCGACCGCGATCTCGCGCTGGGGCCAGGCGGTTTCTTCTACGAACCGTTCGCCTCGCGTGTTGACCAGAATGGCGCCGTCCGCGAACAGACGATCTTCGGGATGCTGCCAGGTGACGAGCAGACGCTTGACGAGGGCGGCTTGCCACGACTTCGGTAACATGTTGTAAATCCAGGCCATGGCCCGCGCGGACCATTTGCCGGTCGGCAGCAGCTGCTGGAAGGGCCGGCGCGGCGGCGGGACGAAGCGAAGTTCCGGGCCGTAAGTGACGTCCATGTTGACGAGCCTGCCCCCTGCTCTCTGAGCGAGCAGATGGCCGTCGCCCAGGGCGTGCGGGTTAATCCCCTCGATCGCACCGAACTGCGGCCCCTTGTGCGCGCGGATGAGATCGGGATTGTTGGCGTAATCCCCCGCGGCGAGGATGACGCCGCGTTTCGCGAGGACTTCATGGGAACTCCCGTCACGTAGATAACGCACGCCAAGAACACGGCCGGCGTCGACCAGGAGATCGGAAACGTCGCAGCCGGTGCGGATGTCGCCGCCGAGTTTTTGCACCCGCATCTGCAAGGCGGCGACGTACGCCTTGGCGCCGGGCACGACGTTGTGCATTCTCGGCACCCGATTGGGCGGCTCGGGGTTGGGGCCCTGAAAGGCGAGGCCCAGGCCGCGCAGCCATTCGAACGTCTCGGCGGCGTGTTCGAGAAAGAATCGCCGCATCGGCGGGTCATTGCGAGCTTCGAGTTCGGGCGTGGGAAAGCGTCCGGCGTCGGCGTCGTGGTCGCAGGCGTTGTCGGCGATGCCGCGCTCGCGCTGGAGGCTGGTGCCGGCGGCAGTGAGGGTACCGACGGCGATGCCGGTGGTGCCGCCGAGCTGCGGCTGTTTTTCCAGGAGGAGCACGGCGCCTCCCTGTTCGAGGACGGTGCACGCCGCGGCCAGGCCGCTGCCGCCGCCGCCGACCACGATGACGTCAAATGTCGGATGTTCGGGCACAGGTCGTTTCTCGCCTTTTTTTGCGGACGGACTGGACGCTGCCATCTTATTCCGGGATGTTAGGTTTAGCCGCCGCCTCCTGGCGGTGCGAACCGCAGCGCGCCGCCAGGAGGCGGCGGCTAAACGAAAGGACGAAACCAATGTGGCGTTGCGCATTACTCCTGGGAATATTCACCATGGCGAGTTGCAACCCCTCCGGGAGCGGCAACAAGACCGAGACGCCCCACACGCACGGCCCCGGGCCCAACGGCGGCTACGTCTTTCATCTGGGGAAGTACCACGCCGAGTTCACCGTCGATCACGAAGCCAAGCAGTGCAAGATCGTCATGCTCGGCGAGGACAGCAAGGCAGCCATCGCCGTCCCCGCCGTGGAGTTGACCGTCGTCACCAAGGAGACCAAGACCAAGGACGACCAGGCAGTGCCGGCCATGACGATTCAGCTGTCGGCGACCGACGCGGCCGAGGGGAGCGCGACGACCTTCGTGGGGACCGATCCCGGACTCGCGGCTGTCGTGGATCATTACGTGACCGTGACGGGCAAGATCGGCGGCAAGGACGTGAAACGTAGCTTCAAGGAGCCGCCGGCCCGTTGACGCGGGGCAGGCGATGGCGTACTCTGGGCGTACTTTCCTTCCGAATTCTGGAGTTCAACATGAAGCAGCGGATCGGCCTGGCGTGTCTTGTCTTACTCACCAGCGGGCTCGCGGCCCAGGAACCGGCCGATAGCCGACTGGGCAAACCCAAGACGTACAACGACTACTTTCCGTGGACGCCCCCCGAATCCAAGGCCTCCTGGGACACGCGCAAACAGGTCGTCCGCGAACAGGTGCTCGTCGCCAACGGCTTGTGGCCCATGCCCGAAAAGACCGCGCTCAATCCCGTCATCCACGGCAAAATTGAACGCGACGGCTACACCATCGAGAAAGTCTTCTTCGCCAGCCTCCCCGGCCACTACGTCACTGGCAATCTGTATCGACCTACCGGCAAGACCGGCAAACTGCCCGCGATTCTCAGCCCGCATGGCCACTGGGGCGGTCGCGGCAAAGGAATGAACAACGGACGATTCTTCGAAGAAACCGAAGCGAAGATCGACCTGGAAATCAAAGGCGGCGGCGAGAAAACCCGCGTGGGCGCCAAGTATCCCCTGCAGGCACGCTGCGCCATGCTCGCCCAACTCGGCTGCATCGTCTTTCACTACGACATGGTCGGCTACGCCGATAGCCAGCAGATCCCGCATCCCGGCGCGAAAGCCAACCCGGGCGAAAACTTTCTCGACGTCGAGGCCGAGCTGCGGCTACAGAGCTTCATGGGACTGCAAACCTGGAACACCGTCCGCTCCCTCGACTTCCTCCTGAGTCTCCCCGACGTCGACGCCAAACGCATCGGCGTCACCGGCGCGTCCGGCGGCGGCACGCAGACGTTCATCCTCGGCGCCATCGATGATCGCCCCGCCGCCGCGTTCCCCGCCGTCATGGTCTCGACCGCGATGCAAGGGGGCTGCATCTGCGAGAACTGCAGTCTGCTCCGCGTCGATACCGGCAACATCGAATTGGCCGGGCTCTTCGCACCCCGGCCCCTCGGCATGTCCGGCGCCAACGACTGGACCAAGGCGATCGAGACCAAGGGATATCCCGAACTCAAAAAGCTCTACGCCCTCGTCGGTAAAGAAGAAGACGTCTTCGCCAAGGCCTATCTTCAGTACGGCCACAACTACAACGAGGCGAGTCGGGAGCTGATGTACAACTTCTTCAACAAGCATCTGAAGTTGGGCCATCCTGAACCGATCGTCGAAAAAACGTTTGTCCCCGTGCTCCCCAAGGAACTCTCGGTGTTCGACGAGGCGCATCCGCTTCCCAAGGACGGCGTCGATGCCGCGGGGCTGCGGACCTTCATGACTATTCAGTCCGAGAACCAGTTCCTCAAATCGTCGCTGGACAAAGTCCAGCACGAGAAGATGCTGCGCGTCGCCCTACGCTCGATGATCGTCGACGAGATGCCCAAGGACGGCGACGTCGAGGAGGTGTGGAAAGGCGAGCGCGAAGTGAAGGGCGATCTCGTCATGCGGCGCTTTCTCCTGAGCCGAAAAGGGCTGAAGGAAGCGGTGCCGGCCGCGGGCGTGATCGGTAAAGAGTTCGATGGCCGAATCGTCGTCTGGATTCATCCCAAGGGGATCGACAGCCTGTGGAGCGACGGCAAACTCGTCCCCGAGGCACGGCGCATCATTGACGGCAAGGGCGCCATTTTCGCCGCCCAGGTCTTCCGCACCGGCGTCGAAGCTCCCCCCATTGATGCCAAGTTCCCCGGCTACTTTTTCGGCTACAACCGCTCGCTCCCGGCCCAGCGGGTGCACGACATTCTCACCGTGCTCGCCTACGTCCGCGCCAACCCGAAGACGGCGAGCATCCATCTCGTGGGCTTCGAAGACGCGGGCCCGTGGACGCTGCTCGCCGGAGGATTGGCGGGGGACGTGCTCAAGTCAGTCGCCGCCGACGCAAACGGCTTCGACTTCGACCAGATCAAATCGGTCGACCATCCGATGATGTTGCCGGGGGGCCTCAAGTACGGCGGCATGCCGTCCTTGATCGGGCTCTGTGCGCCGACCGATTTGCTGGTCCACAACGCGGCGGGGTTAGGCGAGATTGCCAACTACCGCGGCAAGATAGTACGCGAAGAGAAGAAACGGCCCGCGGACGACGTCGTCCGTTGGCTGATGGAGAAGTAGAGGATCGACTCATTCGTCCTTGCTGGCGCAGCGGGCCATGGGGCATAGCCCGCTGGGCTAGTGCCGCACCGCGAAAACGGCGGACACGAAAATCGAAAATGGCGTATCTTGCCTGGCTCCTCGAGTACGGCGGTATTGAGCGAAAGAGAAACGGAAACGCCGGCCAGCGCGATGGAGACGTTACATTGATCGGCCAGTTGTACGACAACTGCGGGGGCGATGATCGCCCCTGCGAGGGCGTTCGACGGCTGGACCGAGAGGAATGGTTCGTTGAAATCCGCGTCAGCATGACAGCCATGGCAAGCGGATTGCCCACCGTCTATTCGTCCGATTTCACCATTTCCGCAAACCCCAACTCGCGTCTGCGCCCCTACCGTTAACAGTTGCCAGTACGAGGTAAACGCCGCGAGCCCGGCCTATCCAGGCGGGGCTCGTTCTCGTTGGTCCCTTCATGACTTTAACAAGGTCACGTCACGGCTTTCACTTGCGGGGGAATTTTCATTGTGTGAAGCTTCGACACCCAATTCCCTTCCTGCTCCTCAGGTAGGCGGTGATCGCCCCGACCTCACTGCATTTCTCAAATGTACCATCTACTTCCGATGAGGTAGCAATGCTTTGCGAATGAAATGCCCTTATGTCTCGAATGAGCAATAAATGATGGCGGAACAATGCGCATAGATCCCTCGCACCTGTTACCCAAGGCTTTAGGTAACTGGCGATAGTCATTGATCACTCAGAAAATGACCGAACAACTTCCGGCCATGCCGAAAGACTTCGAAAAAATCCCGAACTTTCAATTGTGGGGCAAGTTAGCCGACATGGCCCAAGAATTGCAATCTGTCGCGGATTACCAATGCCGTCCCTCTCAAGAGGACGGCTTCAAATTCAGTGTAGATACTATCCGATCGTTGTCAAGATGTAAAGGCATAAATGCGCGGCATTTTAGATGGGGTGCGCCAATGGATTCTGGCGAGCCAGGTCGCGGACAAACGGCGGGGCCACCAACCCCCGCGGGGTCGAAATGGGCGGAGGGGCCCGAGGGGGCCGCTGATTTCCGGCGCCGTGGCCGGCCAGAAGGGGCGC
>JBBQPM010000116.1:0-21112 GCA_038217425.1 Gemmatales bacterium | reverse complement strand
TCTGCTCGAACTGCGTCGGCTTCTGACTGTGCGCGTGGCAGCCGCCGCAATCGTTGCGAACCTCGCCCGGCCTGAGCTGATGCCAGGTCTGGGCCATGTTCAACACCATGCCTTTGTGATCTAGCGTCTGAAACGTCCAGGCCGTGTTCGCGGGGATCTTGGCCAGGAAACTCGTATCCGGATTGCCGTCCGGATCGAGGGGTTGTGACCCGCCGCTCGCTTGGAAATGGCGGACGGGGAGTTCGCCGAGGATGCGGTAGCGTTCGCGGCCATGATTGTAGTAGGTGCGGCCTTTCTGAATTTCGCTGGTGGGCTCCAGGAGGAGAATACGAATCGCGTGGATGTCGTCGTTGCTGTAAAGGCCGGCGTCGGAGCCCTGCACGGTCCAGTTGAACGACGTATCGAACCCTTTATGGCCCGTCGGATCCTTCTCGCCCGCGAAGCTCGCGGTGACGCTTCCGGGGCGAACCACGCCGTAAGGGTAGCTTTCGCGTTTGTACAAACTCGACGTGCCGACCAGGCCGAACGGCGTCCCTTCGGGCAGGTGCGGCGAGCGCTTGCCGTCATTGGCGAGGGCGGGAATGCGATGCGGCTCATCGACGCCATAGATGCGTTTGTAGGGAACCAGGGCGCGCGGCCATTGTTCGTGATACTTGGGATCGTTCTTGATGAGCAGCATCTGGCCCGGCTCATCGATCGCCTTGCCCGACTTGATCAAGTAGATGCCGCTGTCGAAAGCGGGGTTGTAACGAGTATGGGAGTTGATCGAGCCGGGCGACCAGACCGTCAACATGTGATTGTCCGGAACGCCGGACGGATGCGTGAACAGCCCCAGACGCGGCGAATCCTTCTTGCCCAGGATCGCGGGGAGCGAAGGCCAATCTCCCTTGCGCACGAATGGCGTAAATGCCTCGATGCCAAACGGACTGAATGGGAAGCTGATGTAAATCCCCCGGCCATCCTCGTGCCGGCCGTGCCGTAACGGCGTGTTGCCCGGGTCCGGTTTGTAGCCCGAACCGAACGGCGCATAGCCTTTGGGCTGCTGAATCGGAAGCTTGTAGAGCGAGCCGAAGCCGAAGTTATTGAGATTGTAGTACGATTCGGCCACGATGTTCTCGTCGGAAAGCTGGGTCTGGAAATGCAGCGAATCCGACGTGCCGTTGCCGATCTCGAAGGCGCTGAACAGCGGGCCCCAGTTGGTTCCATCCGGATGGATCGACCAGAGCCCCCACAGATGATGGCTGCGCAGCCCTTGAGATTCGAGCGAGCTAAACATGATTCGGCCATCTTTCAAGACAACCGGGTGAAGAGCCATGCCCAGGTTCAGGTCGCCGATGCAGTCGATATTCTTGCCGTCGTCATCCATGACGAAGAGCTGCAGGGCGAGCGCATTCGGCGCGTAGCCGGGGTTGGACGCCTTGAAGGCGTTGCGATCACTGACAAAGACCAGCCGTCCGCCCGGCAGTGGACAGGGCCCGAGGTTGTAGACGCCCCACGGAGGCGACGGCGTCTTCGACCAATCGGTCGCTCCGGAGTTCGGGGTGAAACCTTGCTTCGTGAGCTGGACGATCTTGCGCGTGGGCACGTGCACCTTGTAGATGTCCGAGCCCTTGCGTTTCAAGGCGTCGTGGAACTTCGCGAAATAAACGGAGGCGCCGTCGAACGACACGAAGGGATCGGCGATCGCTTCATGCTCCTTGGCCGGGACGAGGACTTCTTCCGTGCCATCGGGATGCAGGAGCATTAGATCCGAGCCCGGCTCCATGATCCGCGGATCGCCGACCTCCGCCCAGCGCGACTTGCCGTTTTCCCGGCGAGGCGCCCGCACATAGACGATATCGTAGTCGACCTTGACCGACTTATCCGTCTCGAAGTGCGGCGGAACGATGCTGAGGTCGCTTTTGTAGGGGTGCGTCTTCCGTTCCTGTCCACAAAGGATCGTTGCAGAAGCCAGGACGGCAAGCACAACCAGCGGGGAAGCACGGAGCATGCTTCATCTCCTTCGGGCAAAGTGAAAACGCGAATGCCGCACTCTGCGGTCGTTCGGGCCTATTTGGGGGGAACGGCATCGTAAAGGAAACAAACTGCAATTGCAAGGTGTCAGCGACGCAATTCATGTTTGACGGTCTGGCCTGCCGGATTTCCGGTTACGGTCTCTACTTCCGGGCGATCACCTGAAGAATTTCCTGGAACATGGTCACGTCCTCCCGCGTGGCGATCACGAGGATTCGGCCCCGCGCCTGTGCGGTTGCAATGTCGGCATCGGGCCGAGACGCAAGGTTGGCGTGCTCGTCCAGTTCCAATTCAAGGCATTGAAGGCCGGTGCAGATGGCCTGCCGCACTTCAGCCGCGTTTTCGCCGACGCCCGCGGTGAAGACGAGGGCTTCGACGCCGCCCATCGTCACCGCCAGGGCGCCGATCGCCTGGCGAACGCGGTGGGTATAGATGCCGAGAGCCAGCCGCGCTTGCTCATGCCCGTCCTTCGCCGCCTTCAGGATTTGACGCATGTCCGCCGACACGCCCGAAACGCCCAGGAGCCCTGACTCTCGATTGAGGGCCGATTCGATCTGCGCGGCGGTCAGCGCGTGATGTTGCTGTACATGCAGCACAATGCTGGGATCGATCGAACCGCTGCGCGTGGCCATCATCAAGCCGTCGAGCGGCGTGAAGCCCATGGTGGTATCGACGCATTTGCCGCCTTGAACCGCGGACGCCGAACAGCCGTGACCCAGGTGACAGATCACCAGGCGTAGTTCATCGAGTGGCCGGCCCAGCATCTCCGCAGCCCGCCGGGCACAGTACGCGTGGCTGAGACCGTGGAACCCGTACCGGCGAATGCCCCAGTCGCGGGTCCACGTTGCAGGGACCGGATAAGTATATGCGTCTGCTGACAAGGTCGCGTGAAAGGCGGTATCGAATACGGCCACATGCGGCGCTTCTGGCAACTCGGCTTCCGCGGCGGCGAGCGTTTCCAGGCTCGGCGGATTGTGCAGCGGCGCCAGGTCGGCCAACTCCAGGATGCGCGAACGAACCTCCGGCGTGATCCGCACCGACGCAGTGAACGATCCGCCGTGAACGACGCGATGCCCAACCGCCGCCAACGAGGAGCGCTGAGACGACGTGAGGTCGGCAACGAAGCGCTGCACGGCTTTGGCATGACCACGCCAGGCGACGTTCTCCGAATGCTCGCGGCCATTGACATCGGAATGCTGATAGCGCGTCGTCGGACCCGCCCAGTCGACCAAGGCGCGCGCCCGCACCGTGCCGTCCGCCGATTCCATCAGGACGGCCTTCAGGCTGCTCGATCCGGCGTTGAGCAAAAGGATGTTCATGGGAAGTGAGCCTCAAGTCATAAAAGAGGCAGTGAAGAAATCGAATGGAATGAACAAATGACTAACCACAGAGGCACAGAGAGCACAGAGGAATAGGAAAAAAGTCGGGGAAGTCGACGTATCTCAGCCCGAGTAACCTCACCTTATTCACCCTTCTTCCTCTGTGCTCTCTGTGCCTCTGTGGTTAGTCATTTCTTTTGAATCGCAACATCCTAATTGTTATACATTATGAACTACACGTTATCCCCTTCCGTCGACGTGCCGGGCTTCTTGACCGGCTCCTTCGCCCCCCATTTCCAACCGCTGATCTCCGGCATGTCGTCGCCGTGCATCTGGATGTACTCCTTGTGCTCGATCAGTTTCTCGTGGATCGCCTGCTTGAAATACGCGGCTCTCGAGCCGAGTTGCGGCAGTCGGTCGATCACGTCCTCGACGAGGTGAAAGCGGTCCAGGTCGTTCATGACGACCATGTCGAAGGGGGTCGTCGTCGTCCCTTCCTCCTTGTAGCCGCGCACGTGAAGGTTCTTGTGGTTGGTTCGCCGGTAGGTCAGGCGATGAATCAGCCAGGGATAGCCGTGGAAGGCGAAGACGATCGGCTTATCCTTTGTGAACAGGGCATCGAAATCGCGGTCGGAGAGTCCGTGCGGATGCTCGGACGGCGGTTGCAGTTTCATCAAGTTCACGACGTTGACGACGCGGATCTTGAGTTCCGGCAGATGCTTTCGGATCAACTCGACGGCGGCGAGCGTCTCCAGCGTCGGCACATCGCCGCAGCAGGCCATGACGACGTCGGGTTCGCCCCCCTTGTCGTTCGAGGCGAATTCCCAGATGCCGAGGCCCGCCGTGCAGTGCTTGATGGCCTGATCCATGGTTAGCCATTGCGGCGCCGGCTGTTTGCCCGCGATCACCACGTTGACGTAATTTCGGCTACGCAGGCAGTGATCGGTCACCGAGAGCAGGCAGTTGGCGTCCGGCGGTAGGTAGACGCGCACCACCTCGGCCTTCTTGTTGACGACGTGGTCGATGAACCCGGGATCCTGATGGCTGAGTCCATTGTGGTCCTGCCGCCAGACGTGCGAGCTGAGGAAATAGTTGAACGAAGCGATCGGCCGACGCCACGGGATGTGGTTGCAGGTCTTGAGCCACTTGGCGTGCTGGTTGAACATCGAATCGATGATATGGATGAACGCCTCATAGCACGAGAAGAACCCGTGCCGGCCGGTGAGCAGATACGCCTCAAGCCAGCCTTGACACTGGTGTTCGCTCAAAACCTCCATCACCCGGCCGTCCGGGCTGAGCTTGTCGTCTTCCGGATAGATGTCGGCCATGTAGCAACGCGTGGTCACGTCGAGCACGTCTTGCCAGCGGTTCGAGTTGTTCTCGTCGGGGCTGAAAATGCGAAAGTTCTTCGCGTCCATGTTCATTTTCATGACGTCGCGCAGAAACTTGCCCATCTCCCGCGCCGATTCCGCGGCGGTTGCCCCTGGGCTAGGAACCTTGACCGCGTAGTCGCGGAAGTCGGGCATCTTCAGGTCGCGCAGAAGCAGGCCGCCATTGGCGTGCGGGTTGTCGCTCATCCGGCGATGCCCCTTCGGCGCCAACTCAGCGATCTCGCTTGCGAACTTGCCCTGGGCGTCGAACAGCTCTTCCGGCTTGTACGCCTTCATCCACTGCTCGAGGATCTTGATGTGTTCGGGCTTGTCCATGTCCCCCATCGGCACTTGATGGGAACGCCAGTAATCCTCGCATTTCTTGCCGTCGATCTCCGGCGGGCAGGTCCAGCCTTTCGGCGTGCGGAAGACGATCATCGGCCAGGCGGGACGTTTGACTTTCGCACCTGGGGCACGTGCCTCGGCCCATATCTGCTTGATCTCCGCGACGCACGCGTCCATCGTGTCGGCCAGCTGCTGATGCACCAGCTGCGGTTCGTGTCCCTCGACGAAGTAGGGCTTGTAGCCCATGCCTTCGAAGTACTTGCGCAGCTCCTCTTCGGGGATGCGGGCGAGGAAGCATGGATTGGCGATCTTGTAGCCATTGAGGTGCAGGATCGGCAGCACGCAACCATCGCGGGCCGGGTTGAGGAATTTGTTGCCGTGCCAACCGGTGGCAAGCGCCCCGGTCTCGGCTTCGCCGTCGCCGACGACGCAGGCGACAATCAGGTCGGGGTTATCGAACGCGGCGCCGTACGCATGAGAGAGGGCGTAGCCGAGTTCGCCTCCTTCGTGGATGGAGCCCGGCGTTTCCGGCGCGACGTGGCTGGGAATACCGCCGGGGAAGCTGAACTGCTTGAAGAGCCTCTTCATGCCGTCGGCGTCCTGGCTGATGTTCGGGTAGAACTCGCTGTAGGTTCCTTCCAGGTAAGCGTGTGCCACCAGTGACGGCCCGCCGTGCCCGGGGCCGATGATGTAGATCACGTTCAAGTCGTCGCGTTTGATGATGCGATTGAGATGCACGCAGAGCATGTTGAGGCCCGGCGACGTGCCCCAGTGACCGAGCAACCGAGGCTTGACGTGCTCGCGTTTGAGCGGCTCTTTCAGCAGCGGATTGTCGAGCAAGTAGATTTGGCCGACCGAAAGGTAATTGGACGCGCGCCAATAGGCGTCCATCTTGCGCAACTCGTCGGCCGAGAGCGGAGTTCCCGTTGCCGTCGTGTAGCCGACTCCGGTCTTGCGTTTTACGTCAGGCCTGGCTGTTTTCATGAGTTCTTCCTTGTCTACGGAGAGTAGTAGTTTGCGGCGTGTGTTGACGGAGATCTGGAAATCTTACGGTAACTTGCGGAGATCGAAGCACATCAAGTGTTCGCGATCCTTGATGACCAACAAGCTGCCGGCCACCGCGAGGTGCGCCCACGTGCCCCCCGCTTGCGTCATCTTCCAGCGGACCACCGGCTCGTACTTCTCCACGTCCGCTTTCATTACTAGCAGATTGCCGTCGTTGGCGAGGGCCAGGATGTAGTCGTCGGTCGACACGATCGACGCGTAATTGCTGAGCACTTCCGACGACCATTTCGTTTGGCCCGTCGCCAGGTCGAGACACACGAGTTTTTTAAGGCGGTTATCGAGCCCGACGAGATGGTCCTTGACCACGACGGGGGTCGACATGTAGCAGCGCAAGTCCTTGGATTGCCAGGCTTGCGTGGCCACGAGCTTGCCGGCTTGTTTCTGGATTTTGAGCGACACGGTGGGGCGTTGTTCGCCGCCCAGGATGACGTGATCTTTCCAGAGGACGGGCGTGAGGATGGTTTGATCGAAGTTAGCGGGGAAAGGATGATCCCACAAGATTTCCTTGGTGTCGAGCCCCAGGCCGAGCATGCGAAGCCCGGTGAAGCCGACGATTTGCTTGGCGCCGGCGAGGTCGGCGACTTGCGGGGAACAGTAGCTGCCGCGTTCACTGAGGGCCTTCCAGACGATGTCTCCGGTATTGCGGTCGAAGGCGGTGAAGGCGCCGGCTTTTTCGCCGCCCAGCGGGAGAATGACGTGGTTGCCCAGCACGAGGGGGGAGGCGGCGCTGCCGCAGGGGGGGAACCAGGAGTCGTCGCCGCAGGGTTCTTTTTTGACGCCCCAGAAATCTTTCATGCAGTCGCGTTCCCAGAGGACTTTGCCGGAGTCGATTTCGAGGCAGTGGAGCATGCCGGCGAGACCGAACATGTAGACGCGGTCGCCGTCGACGGTGGGGGTGGAGTTGGGGCCCTTGCCAGCGGTGGCGTCGGGGGGCGTGAAGTCGGCGAAATAGCCGTGCCGCCAAAGGCGCGTGCCGTTTTCGGCGTCGAAGGCGAGACAGGCTTCTTTGCCGGTCGCCGCCTCGCGCGCGAGAATGAAGACCTTGCCCTGCGCGACGACGGGGCCGGAATAGCCCAGGCCGATCTTCTTGCTCCACTTGGGTTCGGGCGGGTTCGCGGGCCAATTCTTGGGCAGCTTGGCGCCCGGCGCGTACCCCGTGCGCGTCGGCCCGCGCCACTGCGGCCAATCGTCTCCCTGGACCGGAAGCGTCCACGCGAAGATCATTGCCAGGACGCAAACGAATCGGCTCATGACGTTTTCCTTTCGGGTGCGTTCTCTTCGGACGAGTAAGGACGTTGCCACTGAATGATCTCGATGCGATTGCCGTCGGGGTCGCGGATGAAGAAACGGTCGGCGCCGTGGATCAGCGTCGTCTCCGACGTCGCGATGTCGCGTTCCTGGAAATAGCGCCGCGCCTCGGCCGCATCGGTCACGCGTAGGGCGAAGTGCCTCGGACTGATCGCATCGGGTTGTTCTTTTTGTAGCAAGTGGATGTGTTGATCGCCGAGATCGTACCAGACGACGACGAAGTCGAACGTTCGGGGCGAATGGATTTCGCGAAGGCCGAGGATTTCGCCGTAGAAGCGTCGGCTGCGGGCGACGTCGGTGACGAGAATGGAGACGTGATCGATCTTGACGATTTCGAGCGGCATGACGGGAATATCCTGGGATTAAGAATAAAGAACTAACCACAGAGTCACAGAGGGCACAGAGGAAGACAACACAGAGGAGCAAAAGGGAAAGAAGAAGCGGTCGTTCGTCATTTTTTTCATTCTCTCTCTGCTTTCTTTGCTCTGCGTCTCTGTGCCTCTGTGGTTAATCTTTTTGCTTTTTCGCTTCATCCTCGCCGGTCTTCAGGTGCAAGTTGCGGGCGGCGGCTTGCAGATGGATCGGGACCGGAATCAGTTTGGGCCGCGGCACCACGATGCCGCGTACTTCGCCGTGCCGTTCCTGGAGTTGGGCGAACGTCAAGCGCAGGAAGCTGTGCAGATGGGCGTTGGGCGTCGCCTGCAGATACGTTCGCGCCTGATGGGCCATGGCGTGGTCGTACTCCTGTTGGCTGTGCGTGTGCAGGTGATATCGCCCTTCGTGCCGGCGCAAGTCGCCGTCGAATGCGGGACTGATGTGGTGCAGTTCGTGGAAAATCGTCACCAGCTTCTCGTCGAGATCCTGATCGAGAAAACGGGGCAAGCAGAACGTCATCAGATACAGAAATTCGGAGTTGGCGTGAAAGTAGCGCTGGACCTGGTACATCAGCCCGCGCCGCTGCCGCTGGATCAGGCCCTTGGGAAAGCGCAATGGCGTGACGCGGGCCTGCAGTCCCATCTTTCCCTGGTAGCGAGCCTGCGTGAACGTAACCAGAATCTTGGGGACTTGAACGAAGGTGAGGTCGGGACAGTACCGGGCGACGTCCTCCAGAAGCAGGCCGAGATTGCGGCTAAAGTCGAACGGTTCGCCGGGCTTTTCGGTCTGCGCCCAGGGGGCGCCGAGGAATTTGGAGGTGGGCCCGCGGAAGTTCGTGGGCGCCAGGACGGGCTTCGTCGGCAGTGCGTCCCAGCGCAAGATCAGACGCTGACGCCAGTCGGCAGGAGCAGGCGCGTTCATGGTCACCCCAAAGTTACCGGATGCGGCTCGCCCGACGTTCGTGCACGGGATTGACGATCAAATCGGGCACGACATGTTGCCAACGTCGCGCCAACGGTTCGTCGCGCCGCGCCTGCTTCGTGAAGACCCACGACGCATACCCCAGCGGACCGATTGGATTGCCCGGGAGTTGCGGCCAAACCGCCATGAACGCACGCACCGATGCCGTTTCCTCCTCGCCGAAGTCGAAGTACTGCATCATCTCCCACGGGCCATAGTAGTGCTTGAACGGCACGATGCGGGCGCGCTGCTCCTCGTCGACGAACGGCCGCGACGTCTTCTTGCCGTCCTTTATCGTTTCGAGGGACGCAGACAACGGCACGCCTGTCGCCATTTGAGCGAAACCCAGGGCGAGCGCTTCGAACTCGGCTCGGTGGTCGGGTTGTAAGAATTTCATGTAGACCTGGTAGTCGTCGACGAAATCCTCCATGAGGACGGTGCTGAGCATGAAGCGCGGATTGTCGAGCACGACCTGCTCCCACAGCGGCCAAAACTGATCGGAGTACTTGCGAAAGGCGACGCGGTCGAGGAGTTTGCGGGCCTTCTTGAGCGGGAAGTAGATCGACCGCGCGTGGATGGTTTGCGGCTTGCGTTCGGCTTCGGCACGCGACATCCAGGTTTCGAAGTTTACGTCCCAGCCCGATTCTCGGCCCATATAGAGCTTGAGATGCGCGAGGAAGCTTCTCTCGAGTTCTTCGCGGTGTTCGGGGAGTAAGGCGCCGCGCGCTTCAGGGGGGACGCCGGAAACGAGGCGGTACTTCTCGGCCTCTCGATTGAGTTGCCGGACTTGCTCGGGGGGGAAGTAGAGGCCGTTGTCGAGCCCGTAGGTTCGGTACATGTCGTACGCTTTGTTCCAGATGTAAAGCGAGGTGTAGGGAACCTTGGCTCCGAAGACGGGTTGAACGCCCCGCTCGTCGCGGAGGCGAAACGACTCGGGCGCTTCCCAGCCTTCGCGGAAGAACCAGCCTTCGCGCTGGTAGTGCTCGGCAATCGACGCCTGGATGCGTGGGAGGAAGTGCCGAAAAATGAACACGGGGGGCCGTGGGGGGATGCGGTACTTGAAGCCAAGATCGACCGGCGCGAGGGGCGCCGGCCAGCCGTCCGAAGGGGGGAGCGGATCCATCGCGTAATACATCCAACTGCGGACGACGAGATAGACGTCGAGCGATTCCTGGATCTTTTCCGGGAAGCGCTGACTCTGCGGCGCGAACGGGTTGGTCCAGGAGATCTCGGGGACGAGTTCGGGCTTTTCGGGCGTGAGCGGATGCGGATCGTCGCGGCCCGGTCGAGCCGGGAGGCGTGGAAATTGCTCGTACGGCTTTTTGACCGGCGTGCCGCTCGAGACGTTTACCGCGAGCGGCGCGTTCCAGTCGTATTCCTGGAAACGCGAGGGGACGTCGCGATTCTGCCAGAGGAAGTCGTGGATCTCCTTGGGCTGGGTATAGTCGAGCTGTTCGACGAGCCGACGCACCAGACGCGGATACCGATCGCAGAATTCCTGAAACTCCTTCTTTCTGAGCGCGCGGTCCTTGGGCTTGGAGGCGTCCCAGAAGCGGCGCGGATCGCGCTCGCTCGGGTCGATGACGCTCAAGTCGAACAGGCAGCGCATCGCCTGGCGTTCGTCGGATTCGGCAATTTTGTTCTGGTAGGTATGGGCGATCTCCATGCGCATGGCGGGATGCCCGGGGAAGTTTTGCGTTCCTTGATTGCGCTGCTCCCCCTCGGCGAGGACGTTGATGCCGCGGGCGACGTAGTAGTACTTGTCGTAGGGGCGGTCGAGTTCGCGGGCAACGTTGAAGGCGAGGTTCCAGCTTTGCCAGATCCAGGGCTGAATGAAGTGGGGCTGAAGCTTGGTGATGGAGTCGACGGTGAGTTCGAGTTCGTGCCATTCGCCGCGGTCTTGCAAGCTGATCGACTTGACCCACAAGAAGGCGGCGGCCATGCCGCGCGACCCGGTGAGGAGCAAGCGGACTGCCGAACTGGTGACGTCGACCTGCCCGCGCGTGATCTCGCTGAGTTGCAATTCGGCGGCGAGAGGCTGGATTGCAAAGCTGCGGTGCGCGAGCGTGGCGGTGAAAAGCATCAGGATGACGCCCAAATAGACGAACTTTCTCTGCCTGATTTGCTTGACGTACGGATTGGCCATGAGGGAAGGCCTCGGTAAATGGTGAGACGGGCCGATTTAGAGAACATTATAACGCGAAGGCTGCCGATAATGCAAAGGAGATGCCGGGGGTTCCCGCGAGAAAATGTCCCGGTTGCGTAAAATCCCCGGTTTTTGCGGGGTAGGCAACCTGAGGCTTGACTCGCCGGGTAGAATCCGAGAAAGCGTCACGACTTATTGCGAAGCGGGTCCGGGCTTGATACTCTGAAGAGTAAAGCCCGTAACTATCCCAAGGATTCCAAGTTCACCATTTCCTGTGCACTTCGCTGATGGAACCAGCGAGGGCCGGGCAAGGAGAGGCGAATGTACCGTTGGCTGTCCCAGTTTATCAAGCGTTCCGATGTCAAACGTCAGCCCAGGCAATCGTCCCTGGCGAAAACGACGCTCTTTTGCGAGCCGCTTGAAGACCGGGCGATGCCCGCGGTCGTCTTCGGCAATCCCTTCTTGTACCTCGTCACCAGTGAAACCCCCTTGGCGAACTACACCCCGAACGGCGGGCCCACCTTCACGCTTTCCGGACCGACCTCCGGCATCGTCACCAATATCAATCCCACGGTGAGCGGTTCCATCGCCAGCGCCAGCGGCGCCGACATCACGCAACTGCAGGCCCAGGTCGACGGCGGCGCCCTCGTCAACGTCACCCTCGGCGCCAACAATACCTTCTCCTTCACCTCCGCCCTGCCCCTGAACGGCACTGCCGACGGTCTGCACACCATCACGCTCCGCGCCACCGATTCCCTCGGCCGAGTCAACACGCAAAACGTTACCTTCACCCTCGACACCGTCGCGCCCAACGTCAATCTGACGCTGGCGGTCGCGTCCGATACCGGAACCGTCGGCGACAATCAGACCACCCTCTCGTCCATCACGCTCAACGGCGCCACGGAAGGCAACTCCACCATCACGCTCACCAACAACCAGTCGGCCGGCAACCTCACCACGATCAGCCTCGCCAACGGCAGTTTCTCGCTCGGCAACGTCGCGCTCACCCTCGTCGGCAACGCCACCACCAACACCACGTACACCGCGACCGTCACTGATGCCGCCGGCAATGTCGGAACCGCCAACCTTACGATCTCGCGCGTCCCCGATTTCACCGCCCCCACGCTCAACGCCGTACTCACCTCCGGCACTCCCACCAATAACCCGCTCGTCAACGGCAACGTCACCGACCTTTCCGGCATCGCCATCTTCCGCGGCAACGTCGACAGCGTCAACACCGCCACCGCGACCAATCTGCTCGGCGACCTCAACGCGAACGGCTCGTTCACCCTGAACTTCGCGCGCCTGCAAGCTATCTTCGGCGGCACCCTGAGCGACGGTCCCCACTTCCTCTTCCTGGAAGCGATCGATCCCCTCGGCAACTCCTCGACCCAGACGATCAATTTCACCCTCGACACTCAGGCGCCCAACGGCATCACCTTCGACTTCGCGCCAGGCTTCGACACCGGCACCCTGGGCGATCGAATCACCACGCTCAACACCGTCAATTTCACCGGAACCACCAGTGCCGGCGCCAACGTGACGCTCGGTAATACGAATCAGACTGTGGTCGCCGACGGCAGCGGAAACTTTACGTTTACGGGCGTGCCGCTCACGGTCGGGACGACGGCATTCAACGTCGTCGCCGTCGACGGCGCAGGCAACAACGCCACGTTCTCGCAGAACTTCACGTTGACCGCGGACACGATCGGACCGGTCATCGCCGGCGATCTCACCAACGATACCGGCTCCAGCGCCACCGACAATATCACCAGCAATTCGGCGTTCAACGGCTCCATTACCGACGTTTCGGGCATCGGCACGTTCCTGGCGAGCATTGACGGAGGAGCGACGGTCGACGTTTCGGGCGACGTCCTTGCCAATGGCACCTTCGCTTTCGACCAGACCCGCATCAACACCATCAACGGCGGCGCACTCGGCCAGGGGAGCCACACGCTTACCTTGACCGCTTCCGACCGTAACGGAACCACCTCGGCCGCCTTTACCTTTAACTTCCAGTTCGACACCGTGGACCCGGCGACGCCGACGCTCGATCTCACGCTCGCCAGCGATACGGGCACGGTCGGCGACCAAGACACCTCGCTCTCCACGGTTACGCTGGCGGGCACGACTGAAGCCAACGCGACGCTGACGCTCACCGGCGCCAATTTCACGACACTGACGACGACCGCTGCCGCCAACGGCGCCTTTTCCTTCGCCAACGTCCCACTCGCCATTCTCGGCGCCAACGAACTCACCGTCACTGCCAGCGACGTCGCCGGCAATAGTGCGGACCTGACGCGCACCTTCACCCGCAGCGCCGACCTCGCCGCCCCGGTCTTCGCCCCTCTGAGCCTCGCCAACGACACCGGTGCGTTCGCTAACGACGGCATCACCATGAATGCCACCATCAACGGCTCGGTTTCCGATCCGAGCTTCGTCACGCTCCTCGCCGGCTTCGGCGCCAACGCCACCGTCGATATCTCGAATCTGCTGCCGACCACCCAGGGCGGCGCATTCACCCTCAACCAGGCGACCCTCGACCTCATCAACGGCAACGTCACGCTCCCCGACGGCGCTTTCACGCTCACGCTCCTCGCCACCGACGCCCTGGGCAATAACGCAACCACCAATCTCACCTTCACCCTCGACCGCGAAGCTCCCGAGATCATCGGCTACGCCCTCGACTTCACATCGCGCAGCAATCTCACAGACGGCTTCAATACCACCTTCAACCCCGTCGACCTCGGCGGAACGACGGATGAAGCCAACGCCACCCTGACGGCCGTGCTCGGCGCGCAGAACATCACCGCCACAGCGGACGCCAACGGCACGTTCCAGATCGAGAACCTCACCCTGTCGTTCGGATCCAACAACGTCTCGCTGACCGCCACCGACCTCGCCGGCAACGTTAGCCCGGCACTGAATCAAACCTTCTCGCTCACGGCCGACCTCGTCGCTCCCGTCATCGCCGCTTCGCTCACCCAGGACACCGGCGTCTCCAACAGCGACTCGATCACTAGCAACGCCACCGTCAACGGCACCGTCACCGACGCCAGCGCCATCGCCAGCTTCTTCGCCGGTTTCGACGGCAATCCCATCAACTTCGACGTCTCCTCGGATCTCCTGGCCAACGGCACCTTCGCCTTCGACGCCACCCGCATCGGGGAAATCAACGGCGGCGCCCTCAGTCAAGGCAACCATACCCTTCGCTTGATTGCCGTCGATTCCGAAGGCAACACCAGCCCGACGTTCAACCTGACCTTCCAGTTCGACACGACACCGCCCGCCGTCGCCGCCTTCGATCTCGACGTCGATTCCGATACCGGCACGGTCGGCGATCAAACGACCATCGGCAACAGCGTCACCCTGAGCGGCACCACCGATCCGGGCGCCAGCGTCACGCTGCAATCCAACAACCTCACCGTGACCGCTGCCGCCAACGGCAGCTTCTCCTTCCAGAACGTCCCGCTCACGGTCGGCAACAACAACTTCACGGTCACCGCGACCGACGTCGCCGGCAACGTCGGCGTCGCGTTCGAACGCACCATCGTTCGCTCGAACCAGGCTATCCAGATCGTCACCGGTTCCCCCGCCGCCTCGACCATCGCCGCCAACGGCACCCTCACGCTGCCGACCAACTACACCACCGACAATCCCGTCGACGCGACGCTCACCGGTCTGGCGCTGCGCATGCACTACAACTCCAGCGCCGTCACGTTCGGCTCGCTGTCGTCGCTTTTCGCCACGGGCTTTATCGCGTCGCAAGACCTCGCTGACACGAGCGACTTCGATAACGACGTCGATACCGACCGCTTCGTCCTCACCCAATGGGCGGATCTGGGCGGCAACTGGCCCGGCGCCCTACCGCAACAACTCTACGTCGGGAACTTCACCGGCTTCCCCGGGTTCACCGGTAGCACCACGATCCGCTTCACGGCCTCCAGCACCGCGGCGGGCTTCCAGCTCTTCGCGCCGCCGGTCATCATCAACTTCGTGTAAACTGAGAACGCGCGTCCCAGATTCCTCTGGGACGCACTTGCAAATTATGCGAGAATAGTCGTTTGCATAAGCCCAGGGACGGCTGTCCCTGGGGGAGTTTTCCCAGGGACAGCCGTCCCTGGGCTTTCCGTTTGGCGGGTTTTGAAGTCACGCAGCTTTTGGGAGTTCTACATGTCTCGTTCTTCATCGGCTGGTTCCTCCAACTTTCTTCACAAAAACCGAAAGAAAAAGAACCATCTCCAGCTCGAAACCCTCGAAGATCGCATCACGCCCGCCATCGCCAATCTCGACATCGACGGCAACAGCGCCACCGACGCCAATACCGACGGCATCCTCATCCTCCGCTACCTTGCCGGCTTCACCGGTTCCACCCTGACCGACAACGCCGTCGATCCGCTCGGCACGCGCACCGATTCCCTCAGTATCACTCAGTATCTGAACAGTAGCCTGAGCACCTTCCTCGACGTCGACGGCGACGGCACCGCGGATGCCAATACCGACGGCATCCTCATCCTTCGCTACCTCGCGGGATTCACCGGCTCCACCCTCGTCTCCGGAGCCGTCGATCTGGACAACGGCACCCGTATCGACGGCACGAGCGTCTTCAATTTCCTCTCCGGCTTCGACCCGCAAGAAACCCTCAACCAGGGCGAGATCGTCGGCAAAGTCTTCGAGGATCTCAACGCCGACGGTCACGACAACGGCGAACCAGGCTTTCCCGGCGTCACCGTGTTTCTCGATACCGACAATGACGGCGTCCTGGACGGCGGCGAAGCTTCGACTGTCACCGATGACGAAGGGTTCTACCATTTCCGCAACCTGGCGCCCGGGACGTACAACGTCGTGCAGGTTCCAACCGCCGGGTTCACGCAGACGGCGCCTCAGTTTTTCGGGCTCCTCGCACCCGCGAACCAGGTTCCCTCCGTCGCCAGTCCCGCCACTGGTTACGCCAGCTTCAATCTCGATTCCGGCTGGCAAAATCTCTCCTTCGACATCGACTTCGGCAACCTCGAAGGGGCGCCGACCCAACTCCACATCCACCGCGGCGCGGCCGGCGTCAACGGCGCCGTCGTCTACGACCTCACCTCGTACATCACCGCTGGCGCCACCCACATCACCGGCGCCATTCCGCTCGACCCCGCCGACCTCGAAGATCTCTTCGCCGGCAATCTCTACCTCAATCTGCACACGACCGTAAACGCCGACGGCGAACTCCGCGACCAGATCCGCGCCGGCAGCGCCCACCGCGTCACCCTGCGCGACCTGAACGCCAACGCCATCGGCCGCGATTTCGGCAACCACGCCGACGGCTCCACGCCGTTCATCTTGAACGAAACGACGACCGATCTTTACACCGAACAAGTCGTCAATCTCAACCTGGGCGGAACCAATACGCTCTCCGATCTGCGCGTCACGTTCCAGTCGACGTTCGACCCGACCGCCGACGCCGCGATCGAGGATCTGTTTCAGATTTACGTCGTCGATCCAATCACGGGCGCCACGCTGCTCCACAACGGCACGACTGGCACGCCGGTCTTCTCCCGCGCCGGGACGCAGATCGAGTTTCCCGCGGGCCTGGTCACGTACGACGGCAACACCGTCTCGATCGACACTTCGAGTCTCACGGGCAACGTTCGGCTGCTGTTCCGGCTCTTCAACAGCGACGCCGACGCCAATAGCCGGGTGAGCATCTCGAGCATCTCGCGCAATCAGGGGACGCTGCGGGTCTCCCATCCCATCGTGGCGCCGATCGCCCTCACGGGCCCGGCGGTCAATCTCAACACTCTGTTCACCAACACCGACGTCGAACTGCTGGTGAGCAACGTCCGCTTCGACGCCACGACGGGAACGTACTTCGCCGACGTCCGCGTGCGCAATAACGGGCAGATCGCGCTCCTCCAGGATCTCGTCGCCATCTTCCCCGGCCTCCCCGCGGGCGTGACGGTCACGGATGCCTCGGGGACGACTATCGGTGGAGATCCGTATCTGAATTTTCGCAATGCGATCGGCGCCGGCGGGCTCGGCCAGGGGCAGACCTCGGCGCCGCTCTTGCTCGAGATTAGCAATGCGCTCCCCGAAAACTTCATCCTGGCGCCGACGTTTCTCGCCGCCGCCAACCAGGCCCCATCCATCACCGTCGCCAACGCCTTCACCGTCAATGTCGGCGAACGGCTGGAAATCACGCCGATTCTGGGCGACGCCGACGGCGATCCGGTCACCCTCTCGATCGTCGGCACGCCCGATCTCCCCGACGGGGTCCTCCAGGCGAACGGCACGCTCGTCTTTACGCCCGGCGCCGGTCAAGCGGGCGTCTACGTCTTCACCCTACGCGCCAGCGATGGCCAGGCCTTCAGCGATCAGGTCATCACGCTTACCGTCGCGACCGACGCCGTCACCACCACGCGACTTTCCGGCACCGTGCTGGACGACGCCGGCGCTCCCCTCCTCGGCGTCACCGTCGAATCCAACGGCATCCAGTCCATCACCAACGCTCAGGGCGCCTTCCTCATCGTGCTGCCGGGGGGCTTCGCCAACGATCGCGTCATCGTCAACGCCACCGCGAACACGCCGACCTTTACCGTCGATGCCAGCGACTTCCTCGGACGCGACGTCATCGTCGGCGTCCGCAACGACTTCGCCGCGCCGATCTACGCCCCCACGCTCTCGGTTGTCGGCACCGCAATCAACCCGGCCGTCAACAATTCCGTAGTCAACGCCTCGATCTCAGGCGCCGAGCTGCTGGTGTTCCCCGATACCGCGAACATCGGCGGCACGCCCTATACCGGCTCCGTGTTTCTCACGGAAGTCGATCCGAGCGAGCCGCCGGCGCCGCTGCCGTCCGGCATCCTCCCCGATCTCATCTTGCACGTCTCGCCCACCGACGTGACGTTTTCGAGCCCGGCTCGGCTCACGCTCCCCAACCGCGCCGGTTGGCCCGCGCTCGCCATTATGGACCTCTGGCATCTCGATCCGGTCACCGGTCAATGGTCGCACACGCTCACCGCCGCCGTCAGCGCCGACGGCCTTACCGTGGTCTCCGACACCGGCATCTCCGAGGCCGGCTTCTACTTCTTCGCGCTGCAGACGCCCCTGCTCGATAACGTCCAGGCGCCCACCACGATCCAGCAAGGAACCGCGACGCAGCCCGCACAACGCAACGGCATCGACCTCGGCACCGGAGCCGTCCACGATTCCATCGCCCTGCCCACGTATCAATCGCAAGGCCAAACTCGCGGCGTCGTCCTTACCTACGATTCCCTCCGCGCCGACCCAAGACCCATCATCCATACCAATCTCCTCGACGCCCCCGCCGACTTTACGCTCCTCGCACGACTGTCGCTCACGCAGGGCAACCTCGTCGTCCAGGATCCCGGCTTCCAGCCGATCGCCGGCTACCCGGGCCTCGAAGGGAACGAGCACTTCTTCCAGACGTCCGCGACCGGCGGGCCGTCCACGTACGCCCTCCAGTACGACGCACGCAACCTCGCCACCGGCGTCTACGACTATGCCTTCGAGACCGGACTCACCCGCCAGTTCACCCAGGCGGGCGTCGATCGACTCGCGTACTCCCTACGCACCGACACGGGTTCCGTCGTCGTCGTCAACGGCGCGGCCAGTCCCTTCGGCGCCGGCTGGTCTCTCGCCGGCTGGCAGCAAATCACCGTCATGTCCGACGGCCGCGTTCTCCTCGTCGACGGCGACGGCACAGCCCTCGTCTTCACCCCCGACGCCAACGTCGCGGGCGCCTACTTCTCGCCCGCCGGCGACTTCTCCACCCTCGCTCTTGACGCCGGCGTCTTCACCCGAACTCTCCCCGATCAGACCGAGTACCTCTTCGACGCCCAGCATCGGCTCGCCAGCGTCACCGATCGCAACGACAACGTCACGTCCTACAACTACACCGGCGCCAATCTCACCAGCATCGTCGACCCCGTCGGCCTCACGACGACCTTCGCCTACGTCAGCGGACGCATCGACAGCATCACCGACCCCGCGGGACGCGTCACCACGTTCACTTTTGACGCCAACAACAACCTGTTGGCGGTCGGCAGTCCCGATACTTCGACGCGTTCCTGGTCGTACGACAGCCAGCACCTCGCCATCGGCTCGGTCGATCAGAACGGCGCGACGACCGCGACGGCGTACGACTTCGCGGGCCGGGCCGAGTCGCAGCAGCAAAAGAACGGCGCCACGATCCGCATCACCCCCGCCGACCGCCTGGGGCTTTCCCCCGAGGCGCTCAGCACCAATCCCCTCGCCCCCGCGCCGGTTCAGTTCCGCAATTTCTTCGAAGCGACGTACGTCGACGAACTCGGCAGGCTCTCCCATATTTTGCTCGACGCCGCCGGCCAGCAGGTCGTTGCCGTCGATGCCCTGGGCGCCGTCGGCAGCACCATTCGCGACGAGAATAATCTCGTCACGCAGACGGTCGATGCCAACGGCAACCGCACCGTGATGACGTACGACGCCTTCGGCAACCTCACGTCGATCCGCGACGCCGTCTCTGCGCCCGATATCGGCTTCTTGAGTTCGATCGATTCCGCCAACGAGCAGGAGAGTTTCCAGTTCACCCTCGCCGTCCCCACCCGGCTGGCATTCGATACCGTGTTCGGCCATGCCAACGGCCTCGCCTGGCGCATCGCCTCGGGCCCGGCCGCGGTCGGCGTCGGCGGGCTGCTCGGCAGCGATGAGACCGGCCCGCTTCTCGATCTCCCCGCGGGGACTTACACCCTCGTCGTCGAAAGCGCCGCCGGCGCCTTCGGCCAATACGCTTTCCGACTCCTCAATCTCTCCGCCGCCCCGCGCCTGGGACTCGACAAGCCCGTCTCCGACGTGCTCGACAACCCCCTACAAACGAACGCCTACCAGCTCAATCTGCGCCAGGGACAGGTTATCTCCTTCGAAACCCTCTTCACCACCTCCGCCAACCTCCACATCCGGCTGCTCGATCCCCTGGGCAATCCGGTTCTGAACGGCGGCCTGGGCAACTCGCCGGCCCTGAACATCGCCATCTCCGGCAACTACACGCTCCTCCTCTCGGGCACGAGCAACGCGCTGCCCGCGCCTCGTTACGGCTTCATCGCCCGACTCCGCGCCGACAACTCCCCGGCCCCCCTCCTCGGCACGCCCTTGACGCTCGGCGTACCGGTCGCGGGCGCACTGGCGAGCGGCGTCGAAGTCGACCAGTACGTCCTGCGCATCACCCAGCCGACGCGCATCGTCTTCGACGCCCGCACCCCTCAGGTGACGCTCAACTGGTCGCTCCAAGCGCAGGGCGGAGCGCCCCTCGTCTCCAATCGTGCGTTCACCCTCTCCGACGGCCTCAATGCCGACGCCAATCCCTCGATCTTCCTGGGCGTCGGCGAATACCAGATCTCCGTCCAGTCGACCGGCTTCCTCGGCGCCTACGACTTCAACATCCTCGACCTCGCCCAGGGCCAACCGATCGCCCTCGATTCCGTTGTGACCGGGACGCTTACGCCGGGCAACTCGACCAACGTCTATCGCTTCAGCGCCGCCGCCGGTACGACCGTTCTGTTCGACGCCCAGCCCGCGAACCCGTCGCAGATTTATTGGCGGCTCATCGATCCCCAGGGGGTGATCGTGGGCGGATTCAGCGGGTTCAGCGACGTCGGGCCCGTCACGTTGACAAATGCCGGCGAGTACACGCTGCTCCTCGAAGGCGAGATCGGCAACGCCGGCCCCGTCGGCTTCACGTTCCAGACCACCATTGTTACCTCCCCCACGGCAGTGCCGCTCACCTTCGGCGCCGTCGTCTCGGGTTCGATTTCGTCGCCTGGCGCGTCGCGCGTCTATTCGTTCACCGTCCCCGCCGCGGGAGGGCCGCTGGAAGCTTCGCCCGGGTACTACTTCGATTCGCGCGGCGCCGACAACGGCGCCCTCAAGTATCGCATTGAAGGCCCCAATGGCACGGTCGTCGGCCGAACCGCCTTCACCTCCGCCGACGGCGCCCAGAACGTCACCAACCCCGCACGCATCAACCTCGCCCCCGGCAACTACACCCTCACCGTCGACGGCGACACCGATACCACCGGCAGCTTCTCCTTCGCCCTCGTCGATTTCGCCTCGGCCACGCCGCTCACGCTCGGCACCTTCGCGGTTCCCGTCCCCACGACGGCGACGCTCGATCCCCAGAACAGCACCGCACTCTACCAATTCACCGCCGACGCCGGCGATCTCGTGAGCTT
>JBBQPM010000115.1:0-21250 GCA_038217425.1 Gemmatales bacterium | reverse complement strand
ACCAACAGCGCGATAATGCCAATCACGATCAGCAGTTCCACCAGCGTAAAACCTTTTCGTTTCATGATGCTTGCTCCTTCTATTGAAAGCCCAGGGATGGCTATCCCTGGGGGACCCTGCAATGTCAGCATCCAATCGCCCTGTGACGCGAGGGAAAAAATATCGACGCAGCGGGGTTTCCCAGGGATAGCCATCCCTGGGCTTTCGGGCCGCTTACTTCCCGCCGCCGCTCAAGCTCTCGATGATCGACACCAACGGCATGAACATCGCCACCACGATCGTGCCGACGATCACGCCCAAGACCACGATCATGATCGGCTCGAGCAAACTGATCAGCGATTCCACCAGCACGTCAACTTCTTCCTCGTACACTTCCGCGACTTTATTCAGCATCGTTTCCAGATCGCCCGTCTCTTCGCCGACGTCGATCATGTTGACGACCATATCGTCCACGAGTTTGCTTTCGCGCAGCGGCTGAGCGATGGTTTCGCCTTCGCGGATCGATTCGATGACGCGCTGGAAGGCGTCCTCGAAGACGACGTTCATCGCGGTCTCGCGGACGATGCCCAGGGCCTCAAGGATTGGCACGCCGGAAGCGAGCAGGGTGCCGAGGGTGCGCATGGTGCGGGCGATGATCGATTTGTCGACGATCGACCCCATGACGGGGACTTTGAGTTTGATGTAATCGAGGATGTACGCCCCGGTCTTGTTCATGCGGATCAGCTTGAGGATCAAGATGAGAACGACCGGAATGAGGGGGATGATGTACCAGTAGCTCTTGAACCACTCGGCCGTGTTGATGAGGCCGACGGTGACGGCCGGAAGCGAGATGCGGAAGCCGTCGAAGATGACTTTGAATTTGGGGATGATGAAGACCATGATGAGCGACAGGATCAGCACGGCGATGACGATGACGGCGATCGGATAGATCATGGCCCCTTTGATTTTGCGGGCCAGGCTCATCGACTTTTCTTTGAACTCGGCGAGTCGGCGGAGAATGACTTCGAGGGCGCCGCCCGCTTCGCCGGCGCGGAGCATGTTCACATATAGGCGATCGAAGACCTTGGGGTGTTTGCCGAACGATTCGCTGAGGGTGTTGCCCGACTCGACGTCTTCGACGACGTCGATGAGGGCGTTCTTGAGTTTGCCGGGCTTGAGCTGGCCTTCGAGAATCTTGAGGCTGCGCAGCACCGGGAGCCCGGCGTCCTGGAGTACGGAGAATTGCCGAGTAAAGGTGACAAGCTGTTTATGGTTGACGCCGCCGATGGAGAAAGATTTTTTCTTGGCGTCCTTGGGCTCGTCGGCCTTCTTCTTCTTTTTCTTCTTACCGGTCGCGGCGGCGCTGACATCGGTCAGCTTGGTGACGAAGTAGCCCATCTGCCGAATCTTTTGTTGGGCCTCTTCTTCGTCCTTGGCGTCGAGCGTGTCCTTGACTTCGCCGCCGGTCTGGTCCATCGCTTCGAACTTGAAATTCGCCATGACATGCTCCCGTCGAATGAACTACCGTCGCCGCCGCTAGCAAGACAAAAACATTCACCACAGAGACACAGAGAGCACAGAGGAAGAAAACACAGAGAGAGCAAGTCAATGAAATCGACTTCCGCCTTTTTTCTTATTCCCCTCTTCCTCTTCTTTTCTTCCTCTGTGCTCTCTGTGTCTCTGTGGTTAGTTTTCTTTCTTAATCGTCTTCCGTCACCGTCTCGCGGACGATCTCGTCGATCGTCGTGTTGCCGTTGAAAATCGCCTCGAGTCCCGCTTCGCGCAACGTCGCCATGCCGTGCTTGCGGCACGTCGCGCGCAACTGGTCGGTCGACGCCCCGGCCGAGATCGCGTCGCGCAGCTCGTCGTTGATCACGATGAGTTCGTAGATGCCTTGTCGGCCCTTGTAGCCCGACTTGTTGCAGCGCTCGCAGCCGCGGCCGTAATAGAACTTCTTCCCCACCACGTCGCCCGGACGCAGGCCCAGTTCCAGCAGCATTTCCGGGCTCGGCTCGAACTCCGTCCGGCAATCGACGCAGATCTTGCGCACCAGGCGCTGGGCCAGGATCCCTTCGAGCGTGGCGGTGATCAGGAACGTCTCCAGGCCCATGTCGCGCAGGCGGGTGATGGTGCTCGGGGCGTCGTTGGTGTGCAGCGTGCTGAAGACCATGTGCCCCGTGAGGGCGGCCTGCACCGCGATCTGCGCCGTCTCCAGATCGCGAATTTCACCTACGAGAATCTTGTCGGGATCTTGACGCAGGATCGCCCGCAGCGCCGCGGCGAAGGTGACGCCGATGTCGGAATTGATCGGCACCTGAATGATGCCGTCCATGTCGTACTCGATCGGGTCTTCCGTGGTGATGATCTTCTCGGAGATCTCGTTTAGC
This sequence comes from Gemmatales bacterium, assembly GCA_038217425.1. GTDB lineage: Bacteria > Planctomycetota > Planctomycetia > Gemmatales > Gemmataceae > JAIEPT01. The sequence continues at coordinate 18,884 of JBBQPM010000115.1, read as the reverse complement.
TCATTGAGCGCGGAATAAAGCGTCGTCGTCTTGCCCGAACCGGTCGGCCCGGTGACGAGGAAGATGCCGTTGGGCTTCTTGATGACTTCGCGGAACGTGGCCAGGAGCTGAGGCGCCATGCCGATGCGATTGAGATCGAGGCCGACGTTGCCGCGATCGAGCACGCGGATGACGCAGCTTTCGCCGAAGAGCGTCGGCATGATGCTGACGCGCATGTCGACGGGGTTGCCGCCCACGTTCAGTTCGATGCGCCCGTCCTGCGGCAGACGGCGCTCGGCGATATCGAGATTCGACATGACCTTGATGCGCGTCGAAATCGCGGCGGCCAAATGTCTTGGCGGCGGCACCATATCCTTCATCACGCCGTCCGCGCGGTAGCGCAGGTTGTAGGTCTCCTCGAACGGCTCGAAGTGAATGTCGCTCGCCCGGTCCTTGATCGCCACCAGCATCACCATGTTCAGCAGCTTGCGCACGGGAGCCGAGTCTTGCTGCTCAATGAGCTTGTCCATATCGATGCTCCCCTCCCGGCCCCGGCCGGCGGAGAGATCGTCGTCGTCCTCGAGCATCTTGATGATGTCGTTGAAGCTCTCTTCCTTCCCCTGGTAGCACTTCGAAAGCACCTCCTCGACGTCCCGGGGCGACGCCAGGCAGGCGGTGATTTCCTGGATGCCGGTGAAGCCGCGGAGATCGTCCAGCGACGACAAGTCGAGCGGATCCTTAACCGCGACGACCAGGGCGTTGTCCTTGAACGAGAGGGGGAGCACCTTGTAGACGGCGGACATCGAATCGTTGATGAGCGCGAGGGCCTCCGACGTCGGCTTGAGATCGTCCAGCGCCAGCAGCTTCATGCCGAACTGCTCGGCCAGCGCCTGGTAGAGCTGCGCCTCAGTGATGAGGCCGCGCTGGATCGCCGCCTGGCCGGTGAGCGTCCCCTCGGCACGGGCGTCTTCCAGGACTTCGAAGAGCTGATTCTCGTCGATAAAGCCGAGGTCGACGAGGACCTGGCCGATGCGTCGGCCGCCGGACTTGTTGGCGGTGTTGGCGCGGACCGGCTTGGGCTTCATCTTGTTGACGGAGACGGCCGGCTTGTCCTTATCCTTGGGCTTGACGCTCGGCGCCGGCGGCTTGGCCGCGGGAACCGGCGGCGTCGGCGCCTTCGCGACGGGGGGACGCACCCCAGGAGCCGGCGGCGCAGGCGGTGCGCCCGCAGGTTTACCAACCGGGATCCCCGGACGTGGCGGCTGCGCCTGAGGCGGACGACCCGCTAACTGCTGCGGCAAAATCTTCGGAATCCCCGCCGGCGGCGTGATCGCCGACGGACTCGGCCCCGGCCCCGACCCCCGCGGCGGCAACTGTCGGCCCGGCTGCGGCATCGGCGGCGCCACCGGCTTGGCCGGCGTCTGCCCCGGACCCGCGGGCCGCGACGGCGCGGGCCCCTGTCCGGCCGGACGCGCCGGCGTCTGCCCCGGACCTGCCGGACGCGCCGGCGGCGCCCCCGGATTGGGTTGCGCCGGTCGCGGCGGCACGGGCCCCGACCCCTGCGGACGCACCGGCGCCTGACCCGGAACCGCGGGCCTGGGCGGAACCTGGCCCGGCGCGATCGGACGTGGCTGACCGGTCGGAACCCCCGGCTTCGGCGGAACCTGACCGGGAACCGTCGGCTTCGCGGGCACGCTCCCCGGCGGCGGCGTCGGCTTCTTCGGCTCGTTCTCGTTCGGATTCGACATCATGCATTCCCGTGGGGCGCGTTTGTAACGCGCCGATATTCTCACGCGGCACGTTACAAACGTGCCCCACCACGCCGCCCTTTATTCGTCTTCTTCGTCTTCGTCCTCTTCCTCCTCGTCTTCTTCCTCTTCCTCCTCTTCATCATCCTCATCGTCGTCGTCGAGCTCGCCCTTCTCGATACGGGCGATGCGCTCCGCCAACTCCTTCGCCCGCTGCGACTTCAGCAATCCCTCTTCCTTCTCGATCAGCCCCGCACGCCACATGCGAAACAGGCTGTCGTCCAGCAAAAACATGCCGTCCTTCGCCCCGGTCTGGATGCTCGAGTCGATGCGATACGTCTTGTTCTCGCGAATCAAGTTCGAGATGGCGGGCGTCGAGACCATCATCTCGTAGGCCGCGATGACGCCGTCGGGCTTCTTGGGGAGCAGGCACTGCGACAGGACGCCGATGAGCGCGGTAGCGAGCTGGGTGCGGATCTGGTCCTGCTGCTCCTGCGGAAAAACGTCGATGATGCGGTTCACCGTGGCCGAGGCGCCGTTGGTGTGCAGGGTGCCGAAGACGATGTGTCCGGTTTCCGCCGCCTCGATCGCCGCGTGGATCGTCTCGAGATCGCGCATTTCGCCGACCAGAATGATATCGGGATCCATTCGCAGCGCCCGGCGAATCCCCTCGGAGAACGACGGGCAATCGGTGCCGATCTCGCGCTGATTGACCAGCGACTTCTTGTGCGAGTGATAGTACTCGATCGGATCTTCCAGGGTGATGATGTGCCGATCGTAGTTCGTGTTGATGAAGTTAATCATGCTGGCCAGGCTGGTGGTCTTGCCAGAGCCGGTCGGCCCCGTCACCAACACCAGGCCGCGTGGACGGATGATCAGACGTTTGATCGCTTCCGGCATGCCCATGTCCTCGAACGACATGAACTTGCTCGGGATACGCCTGAGCACCAACCCGAGGTTGCCGCGCTGCTTGAAGACGGCGACGCGGAAGCGGGCGTCGAGGAACTCGATGGCGAAGTCGGCGCCCCCCTTCTCCTGCAGTTCCTGCTGACAGCGGTCGGGCGTGATGCTCTTCATGATGCCGACCGTATCGTCGGCATCGAGCACCTTGGTTTCGAGCGGCCGTAACCGTCCCTGATGGCGAACCATCGGCTTGGAACCGACCGTGATGTGTAAGTCGTTGGCCTTGATCTGCATGCAGGTGGCCAAAAGCTTTTCGATGGGAACGCTCATAACTTATTATCCGGGCGAAAGTTGATGAAAGCAAATCCGCACTGACGAGCCGGAAGCGTCCGCGACGGATTGAATGAGGCCGTCGCTCACGCTTCCGGTTCGTCCATTCAATCGCTAGTCCGCGGAGTGGCAGCTCTCGAGGATCTCCTGCAGCGTCGTCATCCCCGAAAGCGCCTTGAGAATGCCGTCCTCCAGCAAGGTGCGCATGCCGCCTTTGCGAGCCTCGCGACGTAAACTCTGTGCGGGTTCGCGGTTAAACGTCATTTCGCGCATGATTCCGGTCATTTTGAGCATCTCGAAAATCCCTTTTCGGCCCCGATACCCCGACTGATGACAGTTGGCGCAACCCCGTCCGCGGGAGAAATTCGCCTTCTTGACTTGCTCCGCCGTGATGCCCGCGGCCTTGATTTCATGGGCCGGCGGAACGTCCGTTTCCTTGCACTTCGGACAGATAACCCGCACCAGACGCTGCGCCATAATCGCAATAATTGACGACGCGACCAGGAACGGCGGCACCCCAATATCCTGCAAACGTGTGATGGCGCTAGGCGCATCGTTCGTATGTAGAGTACTAAAAACCAAGTGTCCTGTCAAAGAAGCCTGAACGGCGATCTCCGCGGTCTCTGCGTCGCGGATTTCGCCCACCAGGATGATGTTCGGCGCCTGTCGTAACATCGCCCGGATGATCCTCGCGAAGTCCAGCCCAATCGAATGCTTCACCTCGCACTGGTTGATCCCCGGCAAATAGTACTCGACCGGATCCTCCGCGGTGATGATCTTCCGATCAGGTCGATTCAACTCGTTGAGTGCCGAGTAGAGCGTGGTCGTCTTGCCCGAACCGGTGGGGCCGGTGACCAGGAAGATGCCGTTGGGCTTCTTGATGATCTGCTGGAAGCGCTTGAAGTCCTCCTCGCTGAATCCCAGATCGCGGATGCCGACGGAGATGTTGCCGCGGTCTAATATACGCATGACCATCGATTGGCCATGATTGGTCGGCAGCGCGGAGACGCGGAGATCGTAGTGCTTGCCTTTGACGTTGGTCTTGATGCGTCCGTCCTGGGGTCGGCGTTTTTCCGAGATGTCCATGTTGGCCATGATCTTGATGCGCGACAGGAGCGGCGCCAGCAGACGTTTGGGGGGACTGTCCCGTTCGACGAGGACGCCGTCGATGCGGTAGCGGATGCGGATGCGGTCGCCGAACGGTTCGACGTGGATGTCGGAAGCGCGCATGGTGACGGCTTCTTGCAGGATGAGGTTGACGAGCTTGATGACGGGGGAATCGCTTTCACCTTCGACGCCGCCGGCCGCGGTTTGTTCGGTCTCGGTGAAGTCGATCTGCGTATCGGTAAACTCTTGCAACATCGAGTCGACCGATTCCGTCTCTCCCTGGCCGTAGTGACGATTGATGGCGTCGACGATTTGCTCTTTGAGGGCCAACACCGGCTGAATCTGCCTTGCCAGGATGAACTGGACGTTCGTCAACGTTTGTTCATCGGACGGATCGTGGACGGCGATCTTGAGGATGTCGTTATCGAGTTCGAGCGGGATGATGATGCGTTCGCGGGCCACCGATTCGGGGACCATCTCGATGATGGACGGCGGAATCGTGAGGTTGGTGAGGTCGATCGACTTGAGCCCGGAACTCTCAGCCACCGCCATCTTGATATCTTCGGGGGAGCAGTAGCCGAGCTTGAGAAGGGATTCGCCGACCTTGCCGCCGGAAGTTTGGGCGAGTTTGAGGGCTTCTTGCAATTGATCGGGGCTGAGCAGGCGTTTCTTGAGGAGAACGTCGGTAAAGTCGCCACGCGCTTTGGCCATGGAAAGAAGCTCCGCGAACGGTCAGCAGAAGGGAAGGGCGTGAGTGCCCCGAACCTCCAGATTAAGGCGAAGCGAAGGCGGGAGCAAGGGAAAATAACGAAGAGGCGTGGAGTTTGCGAAAAAAAGGGATGGTCTGGATCGACGACGTCACGCGAAAATCATCTCCTTGCGAATTCCGCGGCGTAGGAACTGCCGCACCGGTTCGGTCTCGGCTTCCGAAATTCCTTCTAGAACCTCGACGCCGCAGGGCGCCAATAATTCGACGCCGAGCAGTAGGCCGTCAGCCGCATAGTCCGCGAAGGCGACGCCGGCGCTGAGTTCTGTCGTCCTGGAAACCTTTCCCTCGCGAATCCGGACATAGGCGGCGACGGGGTTGCCGCTGGTCTCGTCGTAGGAAATTTCCAGGCGAAACTTCGAATCGGTCATCACGATAAATCTCCGCGAACAAAAGGCAATCGGCCTTCACGAGGTCACCACGGTAATGACGACGATCTGCGTGGGATCGTGCTCGAATACGACATCAATTGTCCGCCCGTCCAAGGCCTTTCGAAAGCGGCGCCGTTGGGAAGAGGTGGGCAAGTCGGTTCGATCGGGATCTTGCAAAACCTCGACGACCTCATCTTCGGCGACGCTTTCTCCGACATGCGTACCAGGGCGTGTTCGTCGAACGCGATGGATTTGCAGCCAAGAGCTTCTTCCGCGATGATTCGAGCGATCGCCATCTTGCCATTCTCGGCCTGTCCTGCCCATTCTATTCGCTGGTCGTCGCGAATGGAATGCGCGAAGGAGTCACGTCTCCAGCGGCAACAGCCCCGCCTTACTCGAGACGCCGAATCCGCCAGAATTCAGCCACGAATCATTCTCGAGCCTTGCGCACGCGGCCGCGCAGCACCATGCGGTCGTACAGCCCCGGCCAGAGCCGATCCGCCAGGTCGATGACGCGCTCGCGCCAGCCGAGGACGCGCTGCCGGCGCTTCCCCTGGAGCAACCGGATCAATTCGCGCGCCGTCGCGGCGAGGTCCGCGCCGGCGCCGGCAGCGGTGGGGGTCATGCCGTGCCAACGGACGTTGTCGCGGAAGGGCGTCTGCAATAGGCCGGGAAACGCCGGGATGAACGCGATCGGTTCGTCGACGTACTCGAACTGCAGACATTCCAGGAAGCGCGCCGTCGCGGCCTTGCTGGCGGCGTAGTACGACTCCCACGGCACCGCTCGCTTGCCTGCGATCGACAGCACCGCCAGGAATCGGCCCGGCATCTTCTGGGCGCGCCAATACTTGCCCGCGGCCAGGGCAGCTTGCGTGCAGGCCCAGAAGTTCAGGTCGAAGAGCGTCTTCGCCTCGGCGAGCGGGATCTTGTCCGTATGCCCAAACGAGCCGGCGCCGGCCACGAAGATCACGCCGTCCAGTGGAGCCGTCGTCGGGAGAAACTCGGCCCAGTCGACGGTGCTGGCATCCACGGGATGAAACGCGTGGAGCCGCGGTTCGTTCGGGTTCGTTCGGCCGGCGACGGCGACGGATTTGCCCTGGGCGAGGAGTTCCGCGACCAGGGCGCGCCCCAGACCGCCGCCGCCGCCTACCACCAGGATGTTCTTCATGAGACGCTTTCCTGAAAGGCCGCACGGATCGTCGGCTCCAGCGTCTGCTCCCGGGAGTATTGCGCAGGATCGATGCCGAGCAGGCGATAGGTTTCGCGGGGGTCGTAGACGGTGTTGAGATTCATGACGCCGAAGATTTCGCCCCAGGTCTTGAGATCGAGTTTGGGGCGTCGGGATCGCCAGGTAAATTTTAGCAAGAAATTCACCATCCCCGGGGAGAACGGGACCGTCCACAGCGAGCGGGGCGCGGCCGTGCGGATGAGCGTCTCGAGTTCGCGGTTGGTGACGGCGTACGGGTCGGCGACGACCAGCGTACACGGGTCCGGGAGCGGCAGGCGCAGCGCCCGCTCGACCGCCTCCACGAAGAGGGGCATCGCGCAGAAGTGATGGCGCGCCTCGCGCGGATAAAGCCGAAGCATGCGGCCCTTGCGGGCGAGATTTAAGAGACTGGCGACCATCCCCTCGCCGCCGGGCGCGTATAGCACCGACGGCCGCATCAGGAGGACGCGAAACCCTCGCGCGCGGCCGGTCTTGAGTACCAGAGCGTCGGCGTCCGCCTTGGCCTGGGCGTAACATGCCGACGGAAACAAGTGCGGGCGCGGCGGACTGTCATTCCCCAGCGCTCCTGCCGGCCATTTCCCCAGCACCGAGGCACTCGACACATGCACGAACAGGCTACCAGGTTTCACATACGGCAATAGCTCTGCGGTCGCCCCGACATGGCTCTTCTGATAGTCGGCCGGCAGCAACCCGGTGCGGACGCGAAAGCCCGCTGCGTTGATGACGACGTCCGCCTGCCGCAGCACCTCCGGCGCTTGCGCGATGCCGATCTCCTCGGCACGCGGGGGCCGATAAACGATCTTCGCCGCGTCCAGCTTCTGCGCGAGGGCTTGGCCCACGAACCCATCCGCTCCCACGACCGCTACTGACAAGTTCATGAGAATCGCTCCCAGCGGTGCAGGTCAATTGTGCCCGAGACCGCAGCGCCAGCAAGAAAAGAATCCGAACCTTGCTGGCGTTTCAACTGTTCCCGAGCCCGCAGCGCCAGCAAGGAATGAATCCGAACCTTGCTGGCGTTTCATTTGTTCCCGAGCCCGCAGCGCCAGCAAGGAATGAATTCGAACCTTGCTGGCGTTTCATTTGTTCCCGAGCCCGCAGCGCCAGCAAGGAATGAATTCGAACCTTGCTGGCGCTGCGGGCTCGGGCTCGTTTATTTGCCGCTCTTGAGCGACTGATACCACTCGATCACGTTTTTCATATCCGGAATGGCGGACGCGGGTTTCAAGCGGAAATCGCGGTACGTATCCGACACATCGTAGAACCAGTTGTCGGAGATCAGCTCGAAGCGGCTGAGCCAAAGTTCGTTGCGAATCAGCTTGGCGGCGCGCTTGCCCAGGCCGAACCAGAACGAAGCGACGCGTCGGCTACGCGGGTAATCTCGGCAATGCAACGTCTGCGAAATGAAGTCGGCGAGTTCGCTGAACACCGCCGGCTTCGCGTCGGCGACGATCCAGGCTTTGCCCGGCGGCCCCTGATAACTCAGTGACTGCACGAAGGCGTCGGAGATCGTGTCGATGTGCGTCATGTGAATCGAGAACGGCTTCTTGGGAAAGAAGAGCAGGCCCTTGTCGACGAGTTTGGTGAGCGTGAACGGAAACCCGAGATCGCCGGGGCCGTAGGTGATCGCGGGGCGGAGGATGAAGCCGTCGAGCGACCCGGCGCGGGCGGCGGCGCGGACCATCTCTTCGCAGCGGATCTTGGTGACGTGGTAGAAATTGTCCTCGCGGCGCGGCGTCTGGTCGTTGGCGGGGCACTGCACCGGAATGGCGCCGAACACGCCCACCGACGAGCAATAGACGAACCGCGAACCGTGCCGCTTGGCGCCTTCGATGAGCAGTTCCGTGGCGAGGATATTGGTTTGACGATATTTTTCGTGATCGGAGGTTCGGCCGCCGCGCAGGGCGCCGATGTGCAGGATGTGGTCGAAGCGATTCTCGCGCAGGAACGCGGCCAGTTTCGGCCCGTCGTTGAGATCGATATCGACGAGTCGGATTTGTTCCGGCAAGGCCGCTTTTTTGTCCGCGAGGGAGCTGGGGCGGACCAGGGCGGTGACGTCGTAAGCGGGCAACAGCTTCCGCGCGGTGTGACCGCCGATGAAACCGGTGATGCCGGTGAGAAGGACCGATGGCATAAGGGACGCTCCAAATGTTCGCATCGAGAATTAGCCACAGAGGTCACTGAGGACACAGAAAAAAAGACGCGAGGTTTTGATTTCTCTGTGGCTTGCGCTTCGTTCGACAGGTTACCAAAGCGGCCGGGTCGGCCCGGTGATGCGGTGTACCAAATACGGCCCGGCACGAAATACGACCGGCTCGTACCACGGAAAGAGATGCTTCCACGCTTCGTGAAATGACTCGGGGAGCTTCGTCTCGGTCGTCTGAGAATCGTGCACGACGTCCCAATCCAGATACGCCCATTGCAAATCGCTGACCACGAAACGGTGTCGGCTCTCGCTCAGTTCCTGGCGGATCTCTTCCAGGTGATTGGGAAAGTAGTTCAGGGCGACATTCGGCTGAATGTGTTTGATCGAGGGCTTCACCTTGAGCATCAGAAAGAGCGAATGCGTCCCGGCGTGGAAGCAAGTCAGCTCGCCGTCGCCCACATTCTGGCTGCGGAGGTAGTCGGCGACCTTTTCGAGCGCGACCCAGTCAGTATGGCCTTCGCCGAAGTTGGCCGAGAGCTTTGTGCGCATCTCGGCGCTAGGGCCTTCGGTGAAGCATCGCATCCATGTTTCCCCGCAAGAAATCTCTTTGAGCCGATCCATGACGGCGGCGCACGAGACCGCCAGGCCCAGGAACATCACGACCATCCAGCACTTCCACACCCAGTTCATTCCGGGCCAGGTTGCGGTCAGTGGGATGCCCAGTAGCAGAATCGGCATCACGACATATTCGTGCGGCACCTGAACGAGGAAGCCTTGGGCAAACCAAACCAGAAAAAGGACTGCATAAAGCGCATTCCACGACGTCGGCAGCCGTGGCCGAAAGATCGAGTATAGCGCGACTCCGGCGCCCATCCAGGGGACGAGGCTGAACGGCAGACTTTCGTTCGTCCATTTGTGGAATCGCGACGGATTTTGCCAGAAGGTTTTCTGGGTGGCGTTGTAGTCCTTGCTCCAGATTAACAGCACTTCCCAGAAGTGATTCCACGCTCCGGTATGCCAAAGCCAAAGCAACCCTGCCGCCCCGAGACTACCGCCGCCGATCAAAAGTCCCAGCGCGTCGCTCAGCAACGGACTCCAGCGGGAACTGCGCCAACGTTGCCAGATGCTGACGACATAAACGGCCACGCCCAACAGTAAGGCGTGCGGTTTGACCCAGACGCACAGTCCCCAGAGCATTCCTTCACCGAGCGAAAGGACGAACGCGCGCCAGCCGGTTACGCGGCCCTCGACCTGTCGGCGCCGGGCGCCAAGTGCGACGAGGGCGATGAGCATCATCCAGACGTCGCGCTGGCAGTGCACCAGTTCGGTGGATAACAGGTAGCACGAGCTGAGGCCGACCAGCGTCCAGACCTTACAGGTCCGCGAAGCGGTGACCGGCATCCAGCCGAGGATTAGCCAAAATTCGAGCGCAACGACTGCCAGATCGAAGAGCCGAATGGGGAGCGAATCCCAGCCGATGACGGCGCGAAGCGCCGTCTGAATCCACATGATGCCGGGTAAATTGCTGTCAGAGGAGTCTTCGTAGGGGATGCCGCCGATAAGAATATTGCGGGCGTGGATGTCGTATTGAACCGTATCCACCCAGAGGGGCATGCACAGGAAGATCGGCGCCCAGGCGATCCAGATCAGGACGAGCGTGCCCACGCCGGTCCAGAACATGGCACGCTGCATGGCGAGAGGAGGAGAGGGGGCGTCGGCGGGAGGATCTACAGTGGGCGTCGCGGTCATTTCCCTGCCTCGGGGCGATCCAACTTGAAAGCTGGATCCGTGTGTTTTGATCTATCGCCGCGCCCCCTGCCCGTCAACCTCACGCTCCGCTCGCCGCCGATTCGGCTATCATAGACTCCTGTGTCCGAGCGCCGATCCGAAATTCCTCTCGCAACGACCTAACCCTCCCGTTTCCCCCGAGAAATCTTCATGCTCATCAAAGTCGGTTGCGAAATCGAGTTTACGTACCCGAATGCGTCCGCCGTCGTTCTCATGCTGTACCTGCATCCCTCCGTGGCGGTGAAGGTCCGTGGGCCCGAATGCCTGGAGGTGGAGCCTCGCGTCGCCGTCTCGCAGTACACGGATATTTACGGCAACCGTTGCGGACGTCTCTTCACCCCCGCCGGCAAACTGAAAGTGAGCCATCAAGCCCTCGTCGAGGACAGCGGTCTGGTCGATGCTCAGGCTCCGAACGCCATTCAGCATCCGGTCCAGACGTTGCCCGACAACGTGCTGCTCTACCTGCTCTCCAGCCGATACTGCGAGGTCGACAGCGAACTCAAGGAAACCGCCTGGGCGCTGTTCGGACACCTGCCGGCAGGCTGGCCGTTGGTACAATCGATTTGCAATTTCGTGCATCAGCACGTCCGCTTCGATTACCAGCAAGCCCGCGCCAATCGCACGGCCCTGGACGTCTATCGCGAACGCGTCGGCGTGTGCCGGGATTACATGCATCTGGCGATCACCTTCTGCCGATGCCTGAATATCCCCGCGCGTTACTGCACCGGGTACCTGGGCGATATCGGCGTGCCACGCGCCGCCTCGCCGATGGATTTCAGCGCCTGGTTCGAAGTCTTTCTCGAAGGAAGGTGGTACGCCTTCGACGCCCGCAACAACATCCCGCGTATCGGCCGAATCCTGATGGCCCGCGGCCGCGACGCCGCCGACGTCGCCCTCACCACCACCTTCGGCTTCAATCAACTCCAATCGTTCAAAGTCTGGACGGACGAAGTCCCCTCATGAGCGAGTGGTATTTCGCTTACGGGAGTAATCTCTGCATCGAGCAAGTCATCGCTCGCATCGGCCCGATCGACCAGGAGCCGCGCCGCGCCCGGCTCCCCGCGCATCGCCTCGCCTTCAACATGCGCTGGCAGGACGGGCAGGTCTACGCGAACCTGATCCCCGCCAGCGCCAGCGCGCTCGGAGTGCTGTACCGCTGCAGCGCGGAAGCTCTGACCAAAATGGACGCGTTCGAAATCGGCTACCAGCGACGGCACGTGCGCGTCGTCCTGGAGGACGGCGTCGATGTTAGTGCAATCGCCTACATCGCCGAAGTCGCTTACGTCGCTGAAGAAACTCAACCCGGCGCCGAGTATCTGCAGCGAATCTTGCGCGGCGCGCGCCGCCATGGATTGCCCGAGGACTACCTCCGCGGCATCGAACAATTGGCGGGCGCCGTCTCGTGAGCGACCCATTTTGCACGATGTTCGGTGAAATTCTTACTTTCTTCTTGACAGCCATTTGCACCTAGCTAACAATGCGGACGAAAATGTGCTGAGTGGGCGCCTGCGCGCGATCTTGACGGGTTTTCCTGGCCGCCGCGGGGCGTTCCCGTTACGAATAGGTAAATTTGTTCGATCGCATTTTTGGAGATCTTAAAATGGCTCGTGCGAAGAAATCGAAAACGCCCGTCGACGCGGGAAACGAAATCGCTCCGTTCCCGCCGGCCGGGACGAATGCGCCGGAGGCGGGCGAGACGACCGGTCGGTTCGTCATCATCTTCAAGGATGACGTCGACGCCGCCCGGGTGAAGTCGACCCTGAACCAGTCGGCGGGGCTCAAAAATATTGCGTCCTCCGCCGACTATGAAGAAGGAGCGTTCTCCGCCGACGACCTGGCCGACGGCGAGACGGCGTTCTTCCCCAACCTCGGCATCGCCATCGTCCACGGCGACGTCGAACAGGTCCAATCGCTCATGACATCGACCGCCGACGCGAACAGTTCCATCCTGGCCATCGAGCCCGAGTACCTCGCTCACACCATGGCCAACCTGGGCGAAAGCCAGCTGGACTACCTGCGCGGCTACCGCGACGCGGTCAACCATCTGTACGAAGAACTGGTCGGCAAAGGCGCCGACGATCTCGACGTGGAAGCCGCAGCCGCGTTTCAGGACAACGCGCAGTACACCTGGGGATTGCAAGCGACGCGCGCTCACACCTCGCGCTATTCCGGGCAGGGCATCCGCGTGGCGATCCTCGACACCGGCTTCGATCTGCTCCATCCCGACTTCCAGGGCAGGCCCATCGTCAGCCAATCATTCATCCAGGGACAGACCGTGCAGGATGGCAACGGGCACGGCACCCACTGCGTCGGCACGGCGTGCGGCCCGCAACGTCCCGTCGGCACGCGCCGCTACGGAGTTGCCTACGGCGCGCAAATTTACGTCGGGAAAGTGCTCAGCAATCAGGGCTCCGGCGCTACCGGCGGCATCGTCGCCGGCATCGAATGGGCCATCGGCCGAGGCTGCCGAATCGTGTCCATGTCGCTGGGCGCCAACGTCGATCAAAAGATCCAGCAATACGAAGTCCCCATCCGTCGGGCGCTCAACGCCGGGACGCTGGTCGTCGCAGCCGCGGGGAATAACGCCCGACGCTCGCCGGGCCAATTTGGCTTCGTCACGCCCCCCGCCAATGCCGACGCGGCGATGGCCGTGGCCGCACTCGATGCGCAGCTGCGCGTCGCCAATTTCTCCGCGCGCAGCAGCATCGTCACGGGCGACGGAGGCAGGGTCAACATCGCGGCGCCGGGCGTCGACGTCTACTCGTCCTGGCCGATGGCGACGCGCTACCACACGATCTCCGGCACCAGCATGGCAACGCCCCACGTCGCCGGCATCGCCGCCCTCTGGGCGCAGGCAACCGGCGCCGTCGGCGCTTCGCTCTGGACCCGGGTGACCCAAAGCGCCCGCGGCTTGAGCGCTCAGTCCGCCGACGTCGGCGTCGGCCTAGTGCAGGCCCCGCAGTGATCCTCACGCGCGAGCCCAGGGCAATCCCCTCGGCCCGTGTTGTACATGCCGCTCGGGCAGGTTACAATACCGGTGCACCTTCCCTCGCTTGGAGATTCCCCTCGTGGCAACCAAGAAAAACATCATCGTGACAGTGGACGACGACGCTCTCAAAGACATCCAAAAGCTCGCCGGTCGCTTGACTCGAAAAGGCATGACCGTCGGCCAAGTCATGCCCATCACCGGCGTGATCACCGGCAGCTGTGCGCCGGCCAATATCTCGGCGCTCGAATCGGTGACCGGCGTCTCCTCCGTCGAGGAGGAACTGGGCGTCCAGCTGGCGCCTCCCGACGCGCCTATCCAGTGAATGGGGACGACTCCCGTAGATTCGCGCGATTTTTCTTGACACTTCTGGTCGCTGCCGAGAGAATTTCGACGTCTGCGATCTTTTAACTAGGTGAATACGGGTTCGACTTTTTTACCCGCCCCAGGGAGAGTCGGAGTGCGTCCGTGGAAACAAGCGTCATCGTCGCGTTGATCACCGCCGGCGGTTTCAGCACAAGGCAGCGCCACCTACATACAAGTGAACTTGGGTCCGGTAACCGGGCCGATCCAAAACATCACCTGGAATGACGGCTCCGTCTGGACGCGAAATCCTTAAACGCGAGGACGAGCCCGGAGCAATCACCTGCCGAACGCGATTGCTCCGTCTCTCTTTTTAGGCTTGCGGCTTGCGCGCCGGAGCGATACATCGAAAGGATGTTTCGCTTTCTGCACGCTGCCGACGTTCATCTCGATAGCCCCTTGATCGGGCTCGATCAGGATGCTCCCAAAGACCGCATTCGCGACGCCAGCCGCGTCGCCCTGCGCCGCCTCGTCGACCTGGCCCTTGAAGAAAAGGTCGACTTTCTCGTCCTCGCGGGCGATATCTACGACGGCGATTGGCCCGATTATGCGACGGGGCACGAGTTCCTCGATCAGATGCGCCGCTTAAAGCCGATGCCGATCTTCGCGATTCACGGCAACCACGACGCGCTCAACAAGATGACGCGCACGCTCACGCCGCCGGCACACCTGGACGTTTTCGGCGCGGGCAAATCGGAGCCGCGAAAGCTCGAACATCTGCACGTTGCCGTGCATGGCCGAAGTTTCGCGGATCAGAAAACGCCTGCGAACCTCGTCCGCGATTACTCGGCTCCGATCCCCGGATACTTCAATATCGGGATCCTGCACACTTCGCTCGAGGGTGCCGAGGGACACGATCCCTACGCCCCCTGTTCGCCCGAACAACTTGCCAACCACGGCTACGATTACTGGGCGCTGGGTCACATTCACAAACGGCAGATCGTTCGAGAAGCCGACCCGTGCATTGTTTTCCCGGGCAATCTTCAGGGTCGACACATTCGCGAGACGGGGCCAAAAGGGGCGTACCTCGTCGAGGTCGACGACGACCACCGGGTCGCCATGAAGTTTTGTCCGCTCGAGGACGTGCGGTGGGAAACTCTCGACCACACGGTCCAGGAGTCGGATGCGGTCGCCGACATCCTGGCGGCGGTCGCGTCGAAGGCCGGGGCGCTGCGCGTCGACGGTCGGCTGCTGGTGCTGCGCGTGCGCCTGCACGGCGAATGCCTGGCGCATGAGGATCTCGTCGCCCGGCGGCAGGATCATACGGAACAACTACGCGGCTTGCTCAAAGACGAACTGGGCGACGACGGCTGGCTGGAAGCGCTGCGGATCCAGACGAAGCCGCGGCGGGAAGCGGGGGCGGAAGAGAACATCGAGGACGCGCGCAGCGAAGTGGCCGGGGTGTTGGCGGAGTTGCGCGGGGATCGCGCATGGTTGGCCAAGGTCGCGGAACAGTTCAAGGATCTGCAAAGCAAGTTGCCTCGCGAGTTGTTTGACGGGCCCGACGCACCGCGTTTGGCGGACGTCGACTGGTTGGCGGAACTGCTCGACCGCGTGCCCCCCACGCTCTTCGGGGAGCGAGGTTCCTCATGAGGATCGAACGGATCGACCTGCGCAAGTATGGCCACTTCGAGAATCAAACGCTCGACGTCGCCGAGTCCGCCGGCAAGTTGCTGCTGGTGTACGGGCTCAACGAGACTGGCAAGACGACGACGCTGGACGCGGTGCGGCACTGGTTGTACGGCTTCCCGGCGCAGAAGGGCTGGCATAGCGCCGACGCGATGGTGGGCGGCAGTCTCAGCGGCGCCGCGGAACTGGAGTGCTTACGCACCCGCGGCCGGAAGACGCCGCTGGTGGCGGCGGATGGCAAGACCGCCGTCCCCGAACAGGAGTTGAAAGCTCTGCTCGGAGATATTACCCAGGACCGCTTCGAGAACTTCTTCGGACTCTCGCATGAAGTCCTGCGCGAGGGAGGCCGGGAAATTGCCGAGGGGAAAGGGCATCTGGGCGAGGCGTTGTTCGCGGCCGCTTCGGGGCTGAATCAGTTGCGCCGGCTGCGCGGCAAGATTGCCGAGCAGCGCGTGGCGATCTATTTGCCGGCGGGAAAGAATCCTCCGCTCAATTCGACTCGACGCGAATACGAGGACGCCAAGAAACGCGTCAAAGACGAGCAAGTGAGTGCCGCCGACGTAGCGAAGTTCGCCAAGGAAGCGGCGGACGCGAAATCGGCAGAGCAGGCGCTGCAGCGTCAGCGTGATGCCGAGAAGGCGTCGCTGGAGGGCCTCAAGCAGGTCGCCGCCGCCCGTCCGCATTTGGCCCGGCGGCAGGAATTGCAGGCACGTCTCGAATCGATGCAAGCCGTGCCGACGCTGCGGAGCGATTTCGGCACGGAATGGAAACCGATCCCGGAAACTTTGGCCGGGCAACGCAAGCTCCTCGAGAATCACACGGCGGACATTCGCCGACTGGAAGTCGCCCTGGCGGAGTTGCCGGGCGAAGACGCGATCTTGTTGCACGGAGAGACGATCGACGCTTTGCACGCGCGTTTTGAGGAACGGACGCAGGCCCACGACGAAAAGATCGCTGCCGAACAATTGGTTCGCGCGAAAGAAGGCGAAGCCAAGCAGGCGTTGCGGCAGATTGGCCTGAAGCCGGAAGATTTCGAAGAACACGTCGCCACGCTGGTGGTGTCGGCGCTGGACGCCGAGCATCTGCGCGAATTGGCCGACGAACGAATCACGATCGATGTCGACGAGCGCAACGCGCAGCGAGCGTTGCAGGAGGCGCACCAGGAGTTGAAGGACGCGCAAGCGGAGCTTGCCGCGCTGCCGCCCGCCGCCCGCCGCGATTCGCTCGAGCAATTGCATGCGCGTCTTGCGGAAGGGGATCCCCTCAAGGCGTATCAGCGGCTTGAAGTTGAGATCGACCAGACCGAGTCGGAGTTTAGCGACCGGCTCAAACGTCTGGGGATCTCCGCGTCGTGGCCTGAGGCGGCGCAGTGGCCGTTACCGACTCCGACTGCGTTGCGGGAATACGAGCGGCGTTTTCAACAAGCGGACCAAGAAGGGCGCGATCGCGTGCGCGAGTTGAGCGAGGCGCAGAAAGCGCTGCGAACCGCCGAGAAAGCGCTGGCCTCGGCAGAGTTGGCAGGCGCGGTGCATGTCCTCGCCGATTGGGACCTGGCCAAGGCGCGGCGCGATGCCACGTGGTCGGCGATCGGCGCCGTTTGGCTCGAAGGGGAAGTTGCATCAGAACCCCCGGCACAGTTGGCGGCGCGATTCGCGCGGGAAGTCCACGGGGCAGACGAGGTCGCCGACAGGCTGCGGCGCGATGCGGAGAAGGTCGCGCTCAAGACGCAGGCGCAGCTTCATTGCGAACAGGCAACCGCAGCGATCCAGGATCGCCTCGCCGCCCGTGCGGAACATGCGGCCCGCGTGGAAAGCGAGCGAACGCAATGGCAAGCACTCTGGGCGACCTGGAAGATCGAACCTCAGTCGCCCACGGCGATGCTCGAATGGCTGGGGGAGTGGAGCAAGTTCGTCGAAACCGCTCAGCTCCAGAGCAAGCGATTCGCCCAACGCGTGCATGCGATTCGGGAGCGTGACGAGTTCTTGAGGGCAGCGCAGGCGGAATTGGGCGACGTCGCACCGGTCGATGTTGCGATCCTGATTCGCAAGCGTCAAGTGGAAGCCGACAAACTTCACGGCCAACGGATTGGATATGAGAAAAACCTTGCGAACCGGCAAACGGCACTCTCGGCCAAGCAAAAACGAGAACAAGAAGCGTCGCAAGCCCGCGATAGCTGGGAACAACGTTGGCGGCTCGCCCTGTCCCGGCTTCCCAAGTCGGCGCCGCGCGACCTCGATCCGCCTACCACGCTCGAGTGGATCGCGGGAATTCTGAGGTTCCGCGAACACCTCGATTTTCGCCACCGTGAGAAGCTCAAGGTCAATAAACTCCAGAAAACGCTCGCCGCCTGGAACGCTCAGTTCGATCATGTCGCCCGCCACCTGGGCGAACCCCATGCCGACGATCATCCCGCCGAACGCGTCGCGGGGTGGAAGACTCGACTCGAAGCGGCGCGGAAAGCCGATCAGCAGCGGCAGAATCTCAGCCAGCAACTGCAAGCGCAGCGGGAGAAGTTCAGCAAGGCCGAAGCGGAACTGGCGCGGCTCAGCGCCCGCGCCCAGACGCTGCAGAAAGAGGCCGGCGCCGCGGCGCTCGACGGCGTCGCCGACATCTTGCGGCAGGCGGAAGAGAAGCGTACGCTGACGGAACGCGTCGAAACCGACTGCGACGCCCCCTTACGCCGACTCGCAGCCGGCATCGCGCTGGCGGAGTTGGCAACCCGCGTGGAGGCGCACCATGGAACGGACCTGAACGGGCCGATCGCGGAGGCGCAGGCGAAAATCGAGTCGCTCGAGAAAGAGCGCGACGAAGCCGTCCGCCGCGGCGCCGAGGCGGAAGCTCAGCTCAAGCAGTTGCACGCCAAACAAGGCGGCCGAGCAGCGCGGGCGGACCTGGAATCGGCGCTGGCGCGGATGCGAAATCTGGTCCCCGATTACGTCGTCGCCGTCCTGGCCGAAAAGGTGCTCGAAGCCGCGGTACAGCGCTACCAGGAACGCAACCAGAGCGAACTCTTCGGCTCCGCGGCCGCGTACTTCCGCCAACTCACCTGCAAGTCGTTCGACGATCTCGTGCTCGACGAAAATGAAAAGGGCCAGGCTATCCTCGTCGGCGTCCGGCCTTCCGGACGCGTCCTGGTCGACGGCATGAGCGAAGGAACCCGCGATCAACTCTACCTCGCCCTACGCCTGGCCCACCTGGACAAACACATCCGCGACCACGGACCCTTCCCGATCCTCCTCGACGACGTCCTGCTCGCCTTCGACGACGTCCGCGCCCTGGCGGCGCTCGCGTGCCTGGTCGAACTGTCGGCCAAGACGCAGGTCATTCTCTTCACGCACCATGCCCACATCCGCACGCTCGTCCTGAACTCCCCCTTCCGCGAACGCGTTGCCCTCTGCGAGTTGGGCGCGCCAATCCTTTCCGGCACTCATGCGGCATTCCAGTATGCGGCCCATTGGCTGCTGTAGTTGAGACAGCAGAGTTCGCCCATTTTGTTGGCGTTCTCCACCTTCCAACGGGCGCCCGTCTGTTTCAATCGCTTGC
>JBBQPM010000114.1:0-21670 GCA_038217425.1 Gemmatales bacterium | reverse complement strand
GCTGCGAAGTTTTGGGCCTACGAGACCACTGCTCAAGCTTGATACGTTCGTCGTTCGACAAGACCAATTCCTTCAGAGGTCGACCCGTTTTCATCGCTATTCTCCAGCCGAATGTCGCGTTTCACATAGAGACGCAGCTGGAGACAGACTTATTCAACGAATTTCTAACTCAGGACACTAGCATCTGTTTGAAGTCGCGATGTTCCGGCGATGCGAGGCCTTCGGCGAGTTTGGCAAGAACCAAGTCCAACCGCTGGGCGAACAACGCCTCGGCATCGAGCCAGAGTCCGGGAAAGACCTTCGAACGCCAAATGCCATCGGCATCCGCAGGCATCAACTGGTAGCTGTCATTGAGCAGGCGATGCCAACGGATCTCGCGTACATGCGGCAGCACGGCGAGATATTCCTGGACCTTCGCCTGTTCGTACAGTTCGCGTTTCTCGTGGAGATCGTAGGCAACGCTAATAAAGCAAAATTCGACCAGCAACTCGGGAGCGCCGCCAAGGTACTTCCCATCTACCCAAGAACTGCCGTGATATTCAGGCAAGATCCGTAGATTGACGTCCGGTTGCGGGGAATCGTCCAGTAGAAAGGTAGTCGAATTATGCCCAGATGCCGTTCCGGGGGTAGCAACTCGGTAGTTTCCGATCCAAGTTCCGACGTCTGACTCGGTGTCTCCATGTTTAACCGACAACGGCGAAGGCATGTAAACAATCCCTCCAATCAACTCGGCTCGCTTGATCCCGGGTTCGTTCTCCCAGCGGCGCATAAATTCGTCGCGAGTCATCCGATCGCCGGCGCGGAGCGGAGGGATTTCAACGGCTACATTCATGAAGTGCTCCTTTCGTTCCATCATAACATCCGCGGCATCATTTTTCGACCGTGCGTTCCGATGCCGGGATGTGCACCACCGTTAGCGCCGCGGATTCCCAGCCGCGCGGCTGGCCTCGGCGCCAGCCGTCCCACGAGATGAATAGACGCTCGCCCTTCTCATCGAGCGCGGAGCCGAAGGAGCCGTCGAGGGCGTAGCCGTGCTTGTCCCAGAACGTCTGATGGAGGAACGCGAGGACTTTTCGCGTACCGGTTTGCGTGTCCCACTGCACGACCGGGGCGCCGTCGCCGACCGCGCCGCCGTGGGCGCCGGGGATGTAGTACAAATACCTGCCCGTCGGATCGGCGTCGATCGAGGCGATGTACTCCTGGTTGCCGACCGCGGCCGTGCCGAGTTGCTTCAGCTCGTTCGTCTTGACGTGGTACGCCCATAAGTCGGCCTTCGTATGCGAGGTGCCGTAGACGATTCCTTGCGGCGTCTCGCGCGTCGCAGACCGCACGTGCGGCACGTTGGCGGGCGAGATCGTGTTCGTCGCGGGGTCGTACATCTTCCCTTCCCAGAATACTCGCCCCGTCGACGGCGACAGGAACAGCGTGCGCGACGGCCCGTCGTCGGCCACGATCAACATCTTCCGCTTCTTCACATCGAACGCGAAGAACTGAATCTTCTGGTTCGGCGAGTCTTTGCCCGGCGCGGTGCCGCCGTAGTAGATCATGCGCTCGGGGTCGAGGATGCTGGCGGGGAGCGTGTGCTTGGCGATCGGATGCGTGGCGACGATCTGCGTTTCGAGCGTCTTGGGATTTGTGCGCAGGATCCATTCGCCCTTGTAGCCGTTGGCGTCGTGCGTGACCGTCGGGGAGCCGCGGTCGGTGGCGTAGTAGAGCCAGCCGTCGCTCCCGAGGTCGATTCGGCTTTGCATTTCGCCGGGCCGATAGTTCATGTCCGGCGGAAACGCCTTGACCGATTCGAGGAACTTGACCGTGTCGCACAGCAAGCGGAACTTCTTCTGGGTCGCGTGATATTCCCAGAGATGGGCGGTGCCGCGCGGGGCGAGGTGGTCGTTGTCGGAGGAATAGTAGACGTCGCCGACGACGATGCCGTCGGACCGGCACGACCACGGGTTGCCGGGATAGTTTTGCTCGGGATAAAACGCGAAGTCGACCGTCGGCGGCGTCTTGGCGATGGCGACGCCCTCGCGCAGATTCGGGCCGGGCTTGAGGAAATCGGGAGTCGTTTCGGTGACGACGGTCTTGAGTGCGGGCGGATACTCGAGCGGATAGCGGCTGGCGAGTTTCTTGTTCGCGGGCACGTGCCGTAGCACCTTCCCGGCGCGCACGTTGGTCGCCTTGCCCTCGTCGAGGACGAGCTTGCCGTTCACGAAGACGTACTTCATGCCGACGGCGTACTGGTGCGGCTTCTCGTAGGTCGCCTGATCGCGGAACGTCTTCGGATCGAAGACGACGACGTCTGCGAAGTACCCGGTCTTCAGGTAGCCGCGTTCGGGGAGCTTGAGGATGTCCGCAGGCAGACCGTTGCTGGACCGCAGCGCCTGTTCGAGCGAGACGATCTTGTCTTCGAGAGCGTACTTGCCGATCTTGCGCGGGAAGGTGCCGTAACTGCGAGGGTGCGGCACCGTGGTGCTGGGGAGCATCGAACTGCCGTCGCTGGCGGTGGCGACGAACGATTGCTTCATGAACAGGCGCACGTCCTCCTCGTGCATGCCGAAGCTGACGATGCTGGCGCCCCCCTTCTTCTGGATGTCAATCACGAGATCGACGACGGCTGTCTTCTCCAGGGCGGCGATCTCATCGAGCGATTTGCCTTGCCAGTCGGTGCGCGGCGGGAAGCTGGCGATCTTCATCGAGGCGCCGCCGTTGCGAGCGTCAATTTTCTTGGCGATCTCCTCACGAAGCTTCGGCCCCTCGTCCGGATCGTCGAACTTCTTGATGAGATCCTTGGCGTCGCCTTCGCGATATTTGGTCGGGATCGTCATGGCCGCGAGGTTGGTGCTGCTGGCGACGTAGGGATACTGGTCCGCAGTGATGGCGACGCCTGCCTTCTGCGCGGCTTTGATGAGGCCGATGACGTCGGGCGATTTGCCCCAGACGCTCATGCCGCTCACCTTAATATGTGAAACGTGCACGCGGATGCCCGCCTTCTTCGCGATGGCGAGAACCTCTTCGAGGGCGCTGAAGATGTTGACGTTCTCATCGCGAATGTGGCTCGCGTAAAGCCCGCCATGCTTGGCGGCGACCTTGGCGAGGGCGATCAGTTCCGGGGTCTTCGAGTACGTCCCCGGATTGTAGATGAGGCCCGTGGCCAGCCCAAACGCGCCGTCGCGCATGCCTTTGTCGACGAGGGCTTCCATCGCCTTGAGTTCCTTGGGCGTCGGGTCGCGGTTGACGTTGCCCATGACTTTCGCGCGGATCGCGTTGTGCGGACATTGATGAATCACGTTGGTGCCGACGCCGACCTTCTCCATCTGCTGAAAATACTCAGCCACGTCGGCGGGGCCGAAGCCGCAGTTGCCGGTGACGATGGTGGTGCAACCTTGCTGCAGGTAGTTCAGGTTGAGCGACGTCGCAGCCTTCGTCATGGCCGAGTCGCTGTGGGTGTGTAGATCGATGAAGCCGGCGGTGAGGACCATACCGGTGCAGTCGAAGATCTTGGGATTCCCTTTCACCTCGAACGTGCCGATGCCGACGATGCGTTCGCCCTTGATGGCGAGATCGCCGACTTTGCCCGCGTCGGCGGAACCGTCGTAAATGGTGGCGCCGCGCAGGACGTAGTCGGCGTCGACGGCGGCCGAGGCTTGAGCGAGCAGGATGCACAAGAGAAACTGGGACATTGCGGGTCTCCGTGGTTTGGCGAGAAATCCCAGAATCGCAGGAAACGCGCGCGGACGCCAGCGAAATCCGACGGTCAGAAAGGTCGGCGTCGCAAGTAGAGCCATGCCGCGCCAGAGAGGACCGCGAGTGTCGCCAGTCCCAAGACGGCGCCGGTCCAGGGATACGCCGAATGGCGCTCGGTGCGCGCAGGGCGGGAGCCGTCGTAGATCTCGAACCGCTCGTTCTTGATCAGATGCCCTTCGCCGCCGTCGATGTCGGCCCAGTATGTCCCCAGCTTCGGGCGCGGCATCTGCCAAAGCCCCTTGGCGTCGGTCGTCCCCTCCGCGAGCAGCGTCCGCTCCGACCCGTAGACCTTGATCTTCGCTTCTTCGACCGGCTCTTCCTCGCCGAACTCGTTGAAGTAGACCTTGAAGAAAACCTGCTCCGCATTGAAGTCGACGCTCACGCGCAGGTCATGGGCGTGGAGCAACCCGCAGACGAACGCGCACCAGAGGGCCGACATTCCGCGCACGATCATGGGTTCTTCCTTCCGCGTCCGCTTGATACAATTGGGGCCAGCGAAGACTTTCTACTCCACCTGCCCTGAGAAACCATGATCCACTCCGCTCCCCCGCGTTTCGGCCACATCATGGTGTGGATTCTGCTCGGCCTGATCGGCGGCCTCGCGCTCGGCGGCGGCGCGTTCTACTACCTCACGGTCGTCCGAAATCGGCCGCGTCCGGTCGACGAGGTCAAGGCGCCGCAGGCCAAGGGGGTCGTGCTGGCGCTCAACACGGGCGCCAGTAGGATCTGGTTCGAGAATGCCGAGAGCAAGCTGCGCGAATCGTTCTTGATGAACGAGAAGACGCGTTTCGTCAACTTCCCGGGCGATGTGTCGACTCACGAAGGCCGCATCCGGGCGCTGATGATCGGGCAGAAAGTTCACGTCTTTTTCGCCGACGACATCGAGACGGCGCAGGAAGTTCGGTTGCTGGGCGAGTAGGATTCGACAGCGATCACTTCGCCGCCTGGGCGATCGCGGCGACGAGATCGTCGATTTGCCGCGGCATGATCGTGCGCAGGTCGAGCCGCAGGCGCCCCTCCTGCACACGGACGAGGACCGCGGGGTTGCCGACGCGCAGGCGAACCGCGAGTTCCGCGTCCGACATGCTCGTCGGCGTCAACTCCACGACCCAGGTCGGCATCTCTTGATCGGGAAGCGATCCGCCTCCCACGTACGCCACGTCTTCCAGACACCGCACTTCGATGCCGGCCTGCGCTTGAAGCCGCTGAGCGAGCGTCTCGGCACGCGTCTGCAGTTCCTCCTGCGAGAGCGACAGCATCGCCAGCACCGGAATCGTCGACCGCGCCGTCGCCTCATTCAGGTAGAGCCGAAGCGTCGCTTCGAGGGCGGCGAGCGTCATCTTGTCGAGCCGAAAGGCGCGCATGAGCGGATCTTTTTCGAGCCGAGCGACGAGATCTTTCCTGCCCGCGAGGATGCCGGCTTGCGGGCCCCCCAGGAGTTTGTCGCCCGAGAATAGCACCAGATCGGCGCCCTGGGCGATGCTGCGGCGTGCGAGCGGCTCCTCGCGAAAACCAAACTCGGCGAAGTCGACCAGGGCGCCGGAACCGATATCGTCCATCACGAGGAGATTCCGCTCTTTGCCGAGGCGTACCAACTCCGGCAGCGGGACCGATTCCGTAAACCCGGCGATGCGGTAGTTGCTCGGATGAACGAGCAAGATCGCCGCCGTGTTCGGCGAAACCGCCCGTTCATAATCGGACAGGCGGGTGATGTTGGTGGCGCCGACCTCGCGCAGGACGGCGCCGGACGCGGTCAGGATTTCCGGGATGCGAAAGCTGCCGCCGATCTCGATGAGCTGTCCGCGCGAGATCAGGACTTCTTTTCCGTAGCAAAAGGTTCGTAAAGCAAGCACCGTGGCCGCGGCGTTGTTGTTGACGACGGTCGCCGATTCCGCGCCGGTGAGTTTGCAGAGCCATTCGCGCACGGCGTCCTGGCGCGAGGAACGCTTGCCGGTGACGAGATCGAGTTCGAGATTGAGATATCCGCGTCCCGCTTCGTACGCGGCTTGCGCCGCCGCTTCCGCGAGCGGCGCCCGGCCCAGATTCGTGTGCAGCACGATCCCCGTCGCGTTGATCACCGCGCGGAGTTTCGGGCGATGCGTCGTCTGCAAACGCTGATTCACCGCCTCGGCCAGCGTCCGCGCATCGGGAATGGGGACGGCGTCCTGGCTGCGAAGCCCTGCGCGGAACGCTTGCAGTTGAAGCCGGATCTCGGCGACGACCGCGTCTCGGCCCAGACGCTGTAAGGATTCTTGGAGGGAGGGTTCGTTCAGGACGTCGCTGACTGCCGGGAGTTGGCGAAACGGATTGCTCATGACCGGCTCAAAAAGAAAGGGCCCACGGTTGGGGAGCCGTGGGCCCAAAAGAAGAAGGGGTCGCGGCCCAGCCCCCGCAACAACGCGTTGCGAGGACTGTTACCCCCCAGCAACCGCGACCCCATTTCCTTGCGATCTGCATTCAGGCCCTCATTATGAAGTCGCGGACCCCGCCTTGCAAAACAAAACCCGAAAATTTTCGCCGAGCCCTCTTACAATGCCCGCATGGAACCGATCGCTCAACTCACGCAATACTGGCAACCGGCGAACTTCTTCGTCGCCGCCCTGCGCCTGGCCTGGCAGTTCGAAACCGAGGTCATCCTCCCCTGGGAACTCTTCCGCGGCAATCTCGTGCAAGCCAGCACTCGGGAACGACATCGATTCCTGGCCTGGAACGTTTCGCTCGCCGATGAACCGATGCTTTCCCTGCTGTACGACGAAACCGCGGGCGAAGTTCACATCACGCGCGGCATCTTGCAACGCATCTGGCAAGCAAATGTTGGCGCCGAGGTCATCGAAGGACGCGAGACGGAAGGTTGGGCGCGTGAACTCGTGGGCACGGTTTCGCTTGCGCATCTGGACGCGATTCCGCATCTCTTGCTCCAGGCGTGTGCCGGCACGAGTCGACTGCCGCTGACGTCGGTGGAGACGCCGATGCCCGCGTTTTCGCTGGGCGAGTTGATGTACGTGTTTCGCCCGGACGCCGAGACGCCGGGGCAACCCATGCGTTACTGGCCTGAACTTTACGCTCATGGCTGGGAACGTTCACACGGCTGGGCGAAGATCAAGTTGCTCGAATCGTTGCTGCGCGCCTGCGCGACGGCGGACGTGCCAAGCCTGGCCGAATTGCTGATCGACGACGCCGAGCAGATGCCGCGTTTACTACGCAGTCTGTTCCTGAACGTGTCGCTGTCGCCGTGGACCGAGTTCGTCGAGCGCGTGCTGCGGCTCACGCGCTATTTCGTCGACGCGGGTTTATGGTCCCCGAGGGTCGAGATCGATTTTCTCGACTGGTTGGTGCTCTTGCAGTTTCGCCATCTCAATGCGTACGACGTGGTGAAGTTTCATCATCGGGGAGCCAACTATCCGGACCTGTTGCTCCTCGATGCAGTGCTGGACCGCTTGCGGATGCAGGCCGAACATCTGGAGACGCGTGCCGGGCGTCGCGCGCTGCGACTGACTTGCTTGCTGCGGCACGTTTACGAGGGGCATCTGGTGCCGAGCCAGCCGACGTCGCCCGGGGAGGCGATGCGCGTGCTTCCTGGGCCCGCCGTTTCCGATCGACGAACGCGTCGGCTCTTCGCTGACGCCCCTCTGTCACAAATCCTGTCGCCGACATTGCGAACGCTGCTGGCACGGGCGTTCGACGATCTGACGGAGGTCGACGAACAAGTCGTGCTGGGCACGGCGCTGTTCATCGATCGCCCGCTCGGCTACGGCAAGGCCCCTGCCGAGCGCGATACGTCGCCGCTGGTCGCGCATCTCGTCTACAGCGCGCGCGTGCAGGCCGAGCGCCTGCGGCAACTGCGTCATCTCGCGGAGGAACTGGCCTCAAGCGTCCCGGAAATCGCGGCGCCCGTCGTTACCGGCCTGTGTGCGGTCCGCGATCTGGCGCACGATCCGAGGCCCCACGCGTCGCTGGGCGATGCCCTCAAAGTCAGCGACGATTTCGTCGTAATTCAAACGATGCCCGACGGCTTGCGGCGCCTTCTGGCTACCCTGGGCCGCACGGCCGGCGCCGGTCGGCACGCGCTCGTGCATTTTCCCGGCGCCGACTTCCCGCGCCGGCTCACGCTGCTGAGCGAAATCGAGCGGGTCGAGGTTCTCATACCCGAGGCGTAGCGGCGCCACTAAACTAACCTCGCGAAGTTGAAAGCCCAGGGATGGCTATCCCTGGGACACCCGCGGCGGTTGCAGGGTTCCCCAGGGATAGCCATCCCTGGGCTTTCGCCCGAACGCATCGTTTATTCGGAGTATTGCATGCGCACGCTCATCTTGTTCTCGATCCTGCTGCTACCCCTCCTTGGCTTCAGCCAGGCGGACGGACCCAAAGATAAAAAGGCCAAGCACGTCAATCGCCTCGGCAAGGAGACGAGCCCGTATTTGCTCATGCACGCCCATAACCCGACCGACTGGTTCCCCTGGGGCGCAGAAGCGTTCGCCAAGGCCAAGAAGGAAGGCAAGGTCGTCTTTCTGTCCGTCGGCTACAGCTCCTGCTACTGGTGTCACGTGATGGAACGCGAATCGTTCAACCATCCCGCAGTCGCCAAGGTGCTCAATGATTCGTTTGTGTGCATCAAGGTCGACCGCGAAGAACGTCCCGACATCGACAACATCTACATGACCGCGCTGCAAACCATGCGCGGCAACACCGGCTGGCCGATGTCGATGTTCCTGCTCCCCGATGGCAGACCGATCGTCGGCGGCACCTACTGGCCCCGGGAGGATCGCGAGGTCGAGGGGCAGAAGTCGCCGGGATTCCTCACCATCCTCAAGATCGTCCGCGATGCGTACAAGGAGGATCCCAAGCAATTCGAAAAGCAGGCGGAAGCTGCCGCCAAGGCGACTCTCGGCATTCTCGACCAGGGAATGTTCGGCCGACTCATCGGCGGGCTCAAGCGCGACATCCTCGACGGCATTAACGAAGAACTCAGCGAAACCTTCGATCCCGAGTTCGGCGGCTTCGGCAGCCCGATTCGGCAGTTCAAGGGCGCCAAGTTCCCCACGCCTTGCAAGCTCGACTACCTGCTCGCCCAGTCAAAAAGGCCCGGCAACGAGAAGCTCCTCAAACTCGTCACCCTCACCCTCGACCGCATGGCAGGCGGCGGCATCTACGACCATCTCGCCGGCGGCTTCCACCGCTACAGCACCGAGCGAACTTGGACCGTCCCCCACTTCGAGAAAATGCTCTACGACAACGCCCAGCTCGTCGAGACCTACAGCAAGGCCTTCGCGCACACGAAGAATCCGCTCTATCGCCGAATCGTCGAGGAGACGATCGAGTACGTTCGCCGAGACATGATGTCGCCCGAGGGAGCGATCTACTCTTCGCAGGACGCGGAAACCCATCACGAGGAAGGCCGAAGCTACGTCTGGACGGCGCAGGAGTTGGCCGACGCACTCCCCGCGAAAGAGGATCTGGCGTTCGTGCGGGACGTGTTGACGGAAAACGGCAAACTGAACTTCGAGGAGAAGTACGTCATCCTCAAGCCGCGCAAACCGAGGCCCGAGCTAGCGGCGGAACTCAAGATGTCCGAGGACGAGTTCGCTACGCGTTTCGCCCAGGTGCAAGGCAAATTGCTGGCGAAACGCAACCAGCGCGATCAACCGCTGCTCAACAAGATCGCGCTGACGGCCTGGAGTGGGCAGATGATCGCCGGGTTCGCCCAAGCAGGCATCGATCTCAAGGAACCCAAACACGTGGAACTGGCCAAGAAGGCCGCCGAGTTTGTGCTCAGGCAGCAGAAGACGAAGGAGGGCCGACTGCTGCGAACCTTCGGCGCCGCTCCGGGTCAACCCGCAAAGGCGGCGGTCCCCGGGTATCTGGAAGACTATGCATTCCTTGTGCATGGCTTGATCACGTTGCACGAAGCCAGCAAGGAGCAGCGATGGCTCGACGAGGCGAAGTCGCTCACCGACACGATGATCCGCTTCCACGGCGACGACAAGGCGGGGGGATTCTACTTCACCGCCAACGATCACGAGAAGCTCTTCGCCCGCGCCAAAGACCAGTACGACGGCGCCCAACCTTCCGGCAACAGCGTGGCGGCGCTCAACCTCGTCCGTCTGGCGAAACTCACCGGCGACGAAAAGTATCGCCGCGAGGCCGAGCGCACGCTGCAGGCGTTCGGAACCTCGCTCAAGACGCAGGGGAGCGGCATGACGACGATGGCGCTGGCGCTGGATCGCTTTTTAGAGAAATAGACGATCGCCGTGCCGCTAATCCCTGGGGGTCGAGGTCGCTGGGGACGCGTCTCCGCCATGATCTCAGCATCCGTCGAAACAATAAAGTCGAGCCAACGGTTTGGCTCGACTGAGTTCCATCTAGACTTTTTGAACCGGTCCATGATTGTCGCAATGGTCGCCATGCGGATGGTGAAGGTGACCGTTCACGATGTAGTCCACGTGGTCGCCGTGAGGAACGGCCGCGTGGCCGCAATCGGCGCCGTGCTTGTGACTCTTATCGTGGGCTTCGCAAGCATGGCTCGGAGTACAAGAAGCCGGATTCGTCGCGTTGACCGGAAGCGAATGTTCTTCCACGGCGCCGCCGTTCTGGTTGTGAAGATGGCCGTCGTGGAGATAATCGATGTGGCCCTCGTGTAGGATCCCGGTGTGCCCGCAATCAGGACCGTGTTTGTGGGTGTGGCCTTCGTGGTGGTTTCCCATGTTCAATCTTCTCCTTCTTGGGGATCAGGCGCTGGCGCCGCATTGAGTTCCGCTGCGTGCGCCATCGCGTTCGAAATCAGATCGGCAACATGCCGATCCGCAAGAGCGTAATAAATGTGGTTGCCGTCGCGTCGCCTCACGATCAATCCTTCACTGCGTAAAATTCGGAGCCGTTGTGAGACGGTCGAAAACTTCTCCTTACCCACCGCCGCGATTTCAGTGACGCAGAATTCGCCGTTCTTCAGCAAATCCAGAATCCGCAGCCGTGATGCATCCGCCATCGCTCGAAACAGCTGGGCGGCTCGCTCCAGCGAAGCGGAAGGAATCGCCTTGGCGGAATGCTTATGATCGCCTGGTCCGCATTCTGGCTTCGGTTCCTTCAAGGGGCACCTCTATTTCGCTATTCGACGATTCTTTAAAATAGCATAATTGATTTTCGACACAATTCAAGCCCAGAATTTCTTTCGCGATTCTGGCCACAAGCGGCGCCGGTGATTGCTGACGACGCTGGGCAGCGAAGCGCAGCCGATCCCGCGGCGGGATTGGAAGCGGTGTTGGCGGGGGGATGCGTGGTGCGCGTGGCAGCATCTCAAGGACGAACCCCTATGTGGCCACGTCCTCGTATTTCGCAACCGCCACAGCGATCGCGTCAAGGTGCTGGTCTGGGACGACGACGGCTACGTCATCGTTTACAAGCGGCTTGAAGAAGGCACTTGCGATGTTGCTCGACGGCGTCGACCAGGGAGTGCTGCGAATAGGGCGATGGCGGTATTTCGGGGAGACAAATTCTATCAGCGGCTCGAGACCTTCTTCCGGAGTTGTCAGTTCAATACTCTCGCAGAGACCTTTCGTTTCTGGACTGAGGCGATCTCCTGCGCGTCTCGTAACTTGAAACGTCTTCATCTCGCGGCAGGTTCCATTTCCACCCACTGGGTCTTCACCTGACGCCCGGTCGGCACCTGCCACGTCGGCGCACCGGGCGTAAACATATGCGTCGCTCGCTGCGCTCCTCCCTGGTCGGTCCATGCGAACGTCACCTTTGTCGCATCGAGCGACGGCGTGCGATAGGCGAGATGCGCCTCCGCACGCTGGTAGATCTTGCCGCCGGTATTGCGGAAGCGAACCTGGATCTTGGCTGCATCCTTGCCAGCCAAGTCCATCGAACTCCAGCACATGCTTTGCGACCAAAAGTCCTTGGGTTCATCGCCGCGGCGCGAGATCTTCCAGTCCTGGACCATCGGCATCCAGGTTTTGCCGCCGTCGATCGACGCTTCGATGAAATATTGAATCTCGGGGCGAGGCGGATTGCTCGACGCCACATGGCCCGCTGCGTAGAGCATGACAGCCTTCTCGCCGCGAGGCGTCTCCAACTCCAGCGTCACCTTCGGCGAACCGAATTGGCCATCTACGACGTGCGCTTGAGCCTGGGGTAAATTGGGACCTGCCGATACGACAGCTTTTCCCGAAGCGGCGAAGGTTACCTCCGTGCCGCCGTCCTTGAGGTGCGGCATGATCGACGCGTTGGCCTGGCACACCGTCGTTATTGTCAGTCCGGCATCGGCGAGACTTTTGGGATTGGTCTTTAACCGCAGCCAATACTGACGCCGGCCTTTGACCAAATCCGTGACGTCCAGGCCATCGACGAACGTCCCCACGTCGGTCCAGGTGAGCCCTTGATCCACTGAGACGGCGACGCCGCACTTGGCCTGCCCGCGGAGCACGAGACCGTTTTTGCATCCGTCGTCAAAAACGCCCCACGGCTTCGTATTCGGCGGCGTCGCGGCGATGATGAACGGCGTATAGAACTCGAACGTCACTTGCTCATGGTTCTCGGCGATCACGCCTTCCTTGTAGCCGCCAGTTTTGAAGTTGGGACGATAGACGTAAACGGCATTCGCGAATCGCGCCTGGCCGGGCTTGTAGCCGGCGCCGTTCCTGGAACCGTGCATTTTGTCAGGCTGGTTGACCCAGGTGTGCGAGCGCTCCGGTCCGGGGACGCCCGCCGTATTGTAGTTGCGTCCCCAGAAGACGAACGTCTTGCCATCTTCGAGGCCCGGTTGCAGGTAGCGGCGCAGCGTCTCGCCGCGGCGCAGGCGGACGATCGGAGGCGGGCCCGCGTAACCCGCCATATATTCCGCCACGTTGTAGGAAGCGTAGGTCCCCGCATCGCCCGGATGCAGACCGCACACCAGCCAGCCGTTTTGGCGCTGCGGTTCGAAGGATCGGCTGGTGAGCTTTTTCCAATCCTTGGCGATCTCACGCATCGATAGGAGGGAGGTTCCCTCGCGATTGAAGACGACGGTCGATTGATCGTGATCGAGCAGAACCCATTTGCCGGCGCCGTAGAGGCCCCCTGTGAGCATTACTTCAAAGGAATTGTGCCCCTCGACGCCGACGCCTCGGCCTCGGTTGTGTCCCAAGAGGGCGTGCATTTCGGCGACATACTGGGAATGTGTGGTTCCGCACAGGCCGAAACCGTGGGCGAAGAGTCCGGTCCAGTATTCGCGCGTGCGCGAATCGGCGTTGGTCTTGAAGCCTTTGCCCCAGAGATCCTCGGGGCCCTCTTCGCCGTGCCAGTAGTGCGAATTGCGCCAGAGCAACGACGCGAGAGCCTTTTGCTCGTCGGTCTTGGGGAGCGTGCCGGCGACGCGTTGGTACAGTTCGGCCTGCGTGGCGAAGAGGCGCTCGAAGGTCGAGCACGAAAGTTCGCCGGGATACCACGGATGATCGGTCTTGAGCTGCGCATCGCCGACATCGGCCCCGGCGGGCGCTGTGAGGAGAGCAAGTGCAAGGCACGCGAGATGAAGACGCGATGCAGTCATGGAACAGGCTCCGGTGAGTAAGCCTACGTAATTTAATTACATCAACTCGCGGAGCGGGGCGCCATTCTCGACGACCGGCCGCGGTCGGCCCGTCGGGTCCAGATAGTGCGTGTCGACCGGAACTCCCATGTGATAGTAGATCGTCGCCGCGAGATCCCCAGGCGTGACCGCCCTCGCCTTGATGTGGCCGCCGTCGCGCTCGGTGGCGCCGATCACTTGGCCGTGCTGAAACGATCCCCCGGCGAGCGTCATCGACATCACCACGGGCCAATGGTTTCGGCCATCGGTGCTGTCCTGCGTTCCAATCAACGGCGTTCGGCCAAACTCGCCCATGGCAATCACGAGCACATCCTCGAGCATGCCGCGCTGGTCGAGATCGCTTACGAGAGTCGAGAGAAGATGATCGAACAGAGGTAAGAGCGGACCCAACCCATTCTTGATGCCGCCGTAAGGGGGAATGTTGTCGCCGTGCGTGTCCCAGGTGCCCGAGGCGGTGTGATAGCTCAAATCGATGGTGACGAAGCTCGCGCCGGCTTCGACGATGCGCCGCGCCAGCAGCGCTTGTTGACACCAAACATTCTTGCCGTAGCGATTGCGAATCGCGGCCGGCTCCCTCGACAAATCGAATGCATCACGCGCCTTTTGGCCGACGAGCAAATCGATCGCCTGTTGATGGTATCGATCCATGGCGTCCATGTTGCCCGAGTGGTCGAACTGACTCCGAAGCGAGTCGAAGCGCTCCATGAGGCGCCTGCGCTCGTGAATCGTGGCGTGAGTCAAACCGGTCGGTAGGTTGAAAAGATTCGCCTGCGACATGACGCCGGTGTCGTTGCCGACGAGATCGACCACCGGCAAGCGACTGGCGTCGGCGCCGAGAAACGGATCGTATTGCCGGCCCAGATAGCCTGAAAAGGCAATATGCGAGCGTCCCTTGGTGAAAGCGACGTAGGCCGGCATCGCGGGATCGTTCGGGCCATGATGCTTGGCAACGACCGAGCCGATCGCGGGGTAGTGAACCGCTTCAGGATTGGTGCGGGTCTCGGCGCGCAGGTTGCCGGTCTGAAAGACCTTGTTCGGTTCATGATTGCTGAACTGGGCATCGACGGAACGAATGACGGTGAATTTATCGAACATCGCCGCTTGCTTGGGGAGATGTTCGCAGAGAATCACGCCCGGCACGCGGGTGTTGATGACGCCGAACGGCCCGCGATTTTGCAGCGGGCGATCAGGCTTCGGGTCCCAGGTATCGATGTGGCTTGGTCCGCCTGCCATCCACAAGAGGATGACGCTCTTCTTCCGAGCGCTCGGCCTTCCTGCCGCGACCGCCTCGCTTCGTTGACGCAGTAGCATGGGGACGCTGAGTCCGGCGATCCCTTGAAGGCCAACCTTCATGAAATTGCGTCGACTGTGCAGCATCAGGCCATCGGGCTTTTCCGAGTGAAAGTCGCCAAATGCATGCGGGTGAGCGTGCGAACTCATGGCGGGATCTCGATTGAGAATGGGCAGGAATGCCCCTACTTTACCGCTTCGCGGAAAGGAATGCAATCCTGCCGCCCTTCATTTCCGCTCCGCAAAAATCGAGGCGTCCGACTCCCTGAGTCTTAGCGGCAAAGTGGATCGGCCGGGAAGGCGTTACAGGCACCGTCATCCCCGCTGAGGAAGGAGAGTTTCGGCCACGCGCAAAGTGATGCCGACGCAGTTCTCGGAGATACTGCCAGAAACACGCGACATAGACGCGATGCTTGCGCGACGCTTTCCGTGCGCGTCGAGACAATGATCCAGCATGGGAAGGCTCCGCGATGTCGGCCCGCGATTTCGTCCCCGATCGGCTCTCGCTCGCGAACCTCCGTAAGGCCGCCGACGTCTGCAAGGGCTGCGAACTTCACGAACGCGCCACCCAAACGGTTTTCGGCGAAGGTAAGGCGAGCGCTCGATTGATTCTCGTCGGCGAGCAACCTGGCGATCAAGAAGATCGCCAGGGCCATCCCTTCGTGGGGCCTGCCGGGAAACTGCTCGACGAAGTGCTGGCAGAGGCCGGCATCGACCGCAGCCTGATCTACGTTACGAACACGGTGAAGCATTTCTACTTCGGTGACTTTCGTATCACGCAGCAGCGTGGCAAACTTCTCGACACCGAATGGGCCAAGTGGATCATGGCGACCTATCATCCCTCCGCCCTCTTACGTGCCCCAGATAAAACGGCACGCAGGCAGATGCGCGACGGCATGGTACAAGACCTGCGCCTGGCAGCGCAGCAGTTCTCCAGCACTTAACAAGCGATATCTTGGGATTGCGCGAACGTGAAGTAGCGATCGCCGTCGCCACCCCTGTTTCATCTCGCCTTGAATGGCTTTGTCGAGGAGCATCGCCGAACGTCGAAATTGCGATCGGCCGTGATGGATGAACTAATCTTGCCTTTGAATTCCCCGGAGCTGACTGACAAGATTTAACGCATTGGGGGTCGCAGCGCCGAGGGCAGTGTTGTCGAAGATACACCAAACGACCCCGGCCGTAGCGAAATGCTCGACCCTCAGGCGCAATGTGTGGAGAAAGGAATCTGAGTAGCACGAATGGTAGATCTCGGGCGAGCCATGAAGTCTGAAATAGACGAAGTCTGCCGCCCCTCCGGGATTCCCTGCATCGACGGTAACTGCGGGGTCCGCTGCGACTCTGACAATCCGAAACCTCGAAAGCATGCAATCGGGCTTGGCCGTAAACCAACTCTCATGACGAGGTTCGCAGGCGATCTCACCGTCAAACCGACTTCGGAATGCCCTAAAGAATGAGGCTGCTACTCCAGAATCAAAATTCAAACTCGGGGGGAGCTGAAGAAGCAAAGGTCCCAACTTGGGGCCAAGCATCCGACATTCGCTCAGAAACCTGTCAAGCAAGGTTTCGGTTCCGATCAAGCGATGCTCATGACTAATTGCTTTAGGCAACTTTAATGAGAATTGAAAGCCCGGCGGAACGGTATCGGCCCAACGCGCGTATGTTGACTCTTTGTGAGATCGATAAAATGACGAGTTAATCTCAACGGCATTCAAAACTTGGCCGTATCGTTTGAGATGACTGCCGATAGTTCCAAATATCGGAATCTGCGCACGTGGAATTGACCAACCGGCGCAGCCAATGCGTACTTGACAGAACTCCACCAGGCGACTCCGCATTAGTCGAAAGGGCGACTTTCCAGCATTTCGCAACTCTCGTGCCATTTTCTGGCGCCGCCCACGTCCGTTCTTCCTCGATAAATTTAAGGCTATCGGCATATGATTTGCACGCGACTCTTCAACACGTATTGGACGACGGGCTGAATGCTCGTGCCAATCGGCAGAAAGGGGAACGTGTGGGTCGGCGAGCTTTGTTATTGGTGAATCAAAAGGCACGCCTTGGCCAGGCGGTTTCGGCAGCCGACGTCATGAGGAAGGCCGGATTTGAGGTGGTGGAGGACTTCCCTACCACCCCGACTATGATGTCCGAGGCCATCGAGCGCCACAGGAAACAGGTCGATCTTGTTGTTGTAGGGGGCGGCGATGGAACCCTAAATTCGGCCGCCGCCGGCATCATTGCAACGGGCTTGCCGATGGGGATTCTGCCAATGGGTACGGCGAACGACCTTGCCCGGACCCTGAACTTACCGACCGATATTGACGAGGCGTCGGCGATCATTGCGGCGGGGAAAACTCGACGAATCGACGTGGGAAAAGCCAACGACAATTTCTACTTCAATGTCGCAAGCGTCGGAATCTCCGTTGAGATTGCAAAGTCGCTCAATAAGGAGACGAAGCGCTTTTGGGGGAGCCTGGCTTACGCGAAGGCGGCCTTCTCGGTTATTTTCAGGGCAAAGCCGTTCTGGGCGGAGATTCGCTCGGCCTCGGGAAATGTCCAGGTTAAGACGCTGCAGATTGCAGTGGGAAACGGCCGCTTCTATGGCGGCGGCATGGTGATCGCACCCGACGCCGCAATTGATGACCGCCGGCTCAATTTGTATTCGCTTGAATGTCGCCGATGGTGGCGCCTACTGTGGTTGGCGCCCGCCATCTGGATTGGAAATCCAGGCCAGGGGAGTGATGTCCGCACGATGTCAGCAGACGAGTTCGAGATTCGTACGCATCGTTCGCTGCCCGTGAATGCGGATGGGGAACTGGTGACGCAAACGCCGGCCAACTTTCGCGTCGTGCCGGCAGCAGTATCTGTCTTCGTTCCGTGACGGCAAAGTGGAATCAAAGTTTCGAAATAATCGAGATCGGTCAATGTCCACATCAAGCAACAGCGCAGCCCGGCCGGGCTACGATGAATCGTTCTCGGCGTACCAACGTCCCCTGCAGTTAGAAGGTTCGTGAGGGCGATTCCTGTAATCTCCTTGCAACGTGCTTTATATCAAAAGGAAGTAAGGCACCATCGGGATGCTAATACCTTTATACTTGCAAAGAAAAGGAACCTAAATGTCGAGCCAAAAAGAACCGAAGTCGCCCCTCCCCAGTCAGAAGCAGAGCAAGCCAGGACTGGATTCGGCGATGGATCCTAAACCTCGCTTTAAAGCTCCTCTATACAAAGGAAGTTCCAAGCTGGTGGGTAAAGCTGCGCTCATCACGGGCGGCGACTCAGGGATTGGAAGAGCGGTTGCGGTGCTTTACGCCCGCGAAGGCGCTGACGTGGCAATAATCTATTTGCCGGCCGAGCAGTCCGATGCTGAAGAGTGCAAAGCGGCGGTGGAGTCGGAAGGTCGCAGATGCGAACTTATTCCTGGCGATGTGCAAGATTCGGCATTTTGTCAATCGGCAGTAGAGAAAACCGTTGCAGCCTTTGGCCGACTGGATATTCTCGTCAACAATGCTGCTTATCAGGAAACGCGTGAGCGATTGGAGGACATTACGGACTCCGACCTCGAGATTACGTTCCGAACCAATATTTTCGGCTACTTCTACATGGCTCGAGCAGCCGTGAAGTACCTGCCCGAAGGGGGCGCAATTATCAACTGCGGCTCGATTACCGGTCTCGAGGGCAATAAGACTCTCATTGACTATGCCAGCACGAAGGGCGCCATTCACGCATTTACCAAATCCTTGGCGCAAAATCTGATTGAGCGAGGCATTCGAGTAAACTGCGTCGCACCGGGGCCGATCTGGACCCCCCTCCAACCTGTTTCGAAGCCTGCTGAAGCAGTCGCCAAACACGGCGCAGATACGCCGCTCGGTCGGCCGGGCCAACCTGAAGAAGTTGCGCCCGCCTTTGTATTCTTCGCTTCGGAAGCGGACAGCAGTTACATTTCCGGAGAGATTCTCACGCTGCTTGGCGGCAAGGTGCGAAGTAGTTGAGCGGCCAGGCCGCCGGCGCTATTAAACCGACGATTGCTTCTCTGACAAGAAAGGCTAGTGGCTCAGAAAAGTGTTTCGCAGCGTAAAGCTAGACGATGGAACTCAAAGAATCAGTCGTTGGCTGGAAGCGACGGTACGCTACCAACCGAATGTTCTCCGGTCCGTTGATGTGGTAGGTTATCCCGCGCCAAACGACCCGACGAGCAAAGATCGCCACGATCATGATAAATGAGGCCAAAACTTGCGTCAGGAGCAGGGCGAGGATCGTTTTCCAAGAGAAGGCTGGACGGGGTGAGCCCAGGGCTTGAACTGGAGCGATCTTCCGAATACGTGTCTCCAGTAGGTTCAATGCCGCAATCGAGCCGCTGAAGTAAAGGCCCAGAAGCCCGCAGGATAGGAAGACTCCTTCCCATTTTTGTGCGTACACATTCCACACCAAAAGGGCGGCCAAGGCAATCAGGGCGAGGGTGTTGGCGAGATTGGCCGCAAAGAGATAGGGCCAGTCGACCAGGTGCAATCGCACGCACAATAGTTGCCTGAGTAAGAAGTTGTAACAACTTCGTAGGTCGATCGATTCGGCATTGATTTGCGTCGCGCGCGGAGCGAAGGCCACGCGTAGGCCGTTCCTGTGGATCGCCGAATGGATGCCAGTGTCTTCACAGAAGCTTCGAGACCAGATCTCCAACAGGTCTGTGGTTTCAAATACACTTCGGCGAATCGCCAGCGAGCCTCCCCAGGCAATATTGAATTCGTACATCTGAGGAAGCGACGCTGCATTGAAAACGTAGCGAACGATCGTTCCCCATTGATCGTCCTGAGGGGCGAACCAACGTATTCCAGTCGATGCCCCTACCTGAGGATCGGAAAAGGGCTGAACCATTGCTCCCAACCAGTCCGGAGCGGGAATCGAATCGGCGTCGATCAGTGCGACAATCTCCACGTCTGGATCGAGTGAAGCAATTGCTTGTAACTCGGCGCTAACCTTCAAGCTGCACGTGTTGCGTCGCGTCGTTAACTTCTCCACGCGCACATCGACAGTGCGTTCCGGATACGCGGCGAGAGTCTTTTCAATCAGTGTCCAGCCCGCATCTTCCGCACTATCGATCACGATTCGGACGCAATAGTTTGGATAATTTTGTTCGAGTAACCCGGAGAGACAGCGGGAAAGGGACGGATCAGCCCCTCGTACTGCCAGAATTACTGCGACAGAAGGCGTCGCTTCTAGCGATTCATCCTGACGGTGGCCAGGGCGAATCAAGAAGAAAAGTATCTTCCCTGCCCAATACATCGGCAGCGATAGCGTGAGAGCCAAAGTGGTATAGCCAATTGCTTCGAGTGTCGACATTTGAAGTCCCGCCAATTAAATTTAGTCCGTGCCCATTCGCCGTGAGATGAGGATTGAGGCGATCAAGGTCGACATTTTAGTTCGAGCAAAAGGTGTGCCGCAGGACTTCTTGAGATAGTTTGCAAGCAACTCTACCAACCTATTGGCAGGATGGCTCGCTATTAACGAGACGGTTGCGGCATAATTATGAGTATGTAGGACCGGAACGTGATGAAGGATTAGATCTTGAGATTGTGTGACGTGATGCTGCGAGACCTGGGCTTGCCGATCAAATGTCTTCTCGAAGTGCCGATTTCGCAGCGTTTAACCGAAGTTCTTCAATCCTGGATCGCTGCTCGTTGGCTCGTTTTTCAAGACGTTCAAGGTCAGCGGCCGAGATCTCAGGCGCACCGAATGCGGCCAGCGCACTCCATAGACAGGCCTTTCCATGAATGCCTATCGCAATTGCCTCAACAGCTTCCAGGAGGTGAAGCGGTCCGGCGGCTCGATCATCAAGCGTCAGCTTAACTTCTGCTGCTTTAGCACCCAGCCAAGCCATCGACTTTCGAACGGGACTTTGCGAAATCCCCAATCGTTGCATGAGACGTTCCAGCTCGATGCGGTCGTCGTGAATATTCGCATGAAGGTCTGCGAGACATTTTGCAACGTCGGAATTTGCGTGGGCCTTTTCCAGGTGTATGATCATTTCGACGGCCGCAACGGCGCCGGCGAGATGATTATTCAGATAGGCCGCCAGGTTTGAGTTTGCCATGGGTCACCAACTCGTTTGTCAAAATCAAAATCGGCGGCGCATAGATGCACATGAGATGTGGTTGCTGTTTTCCTGTGGAAATTTTTCGTTTTCGGGTTTCCAGAAGCGCCTGGGAAGGGAAGTTCCCTTCCCAGGCGCTTCAACCTCTCATTCACAGCTTTAGACCGCGACGGAGCTTCGAATTTGCCCGCCGCATCTTTGAATAATTGATTCGGCCAGGTTCGCTCGGGCGCCCGCATTGACAGTTACCAGGATGCGCCCCGCTTTCACTTCACTTTCGTAATGGGCGGCGTCCTCATCGGAAATTCCCCAACCGATCAGGGCTCCGGCGATACCGGCGGTGGCAGCGCCGGCGGCCGCACTGGCTGCCAGAGCGGCAAACGTACCGCCCGCGATGACTTGGCCGATGCCGGGGACTAGGTTTGCTGCGACGCCCAGGCCCCATAGCAGGCCGACGCCGGCACCTGCCGCGGCCCCGGTGGCGGCGCCAGACATCGCATTCCCTTCCGCGCTCCCTGTGACGTCTCGTTGGACCTCGCTATCGCGACCCATTACGCCCAGATGCTCGTCGGTGAATCCTGATTTGCGAAGCTCGTCAAATGCCTGCCGAGCGGCGCCGGTACTGCTGAAAACGCCCACGACTGTCGAGTTCCTATTCATGGTATTTTCCTTTACGTTGGCCAACACGAGGTTTTCGGGAGAGGACAGCGTTGGCGAGGTGTCCACCACCGTGCACTCTGTTATTTTGAAGCAAAGTTCGTGCCGGTCGCTGTTCCAGCGAAACAAGCAGTTTCATTTTTTTCGAGTCGAAGCGCACGGAGCGGCTAATACTACAGCGCTGGAAGTTTGCAGTGCGTTGCAGTAACTTCAAATACAGGAAGCATTTACTCCCCTCTCCCTCCGGGAGAGGGGTTGGGGGTGAGGGGGAATAGCCGTGCTATTGAGTTGAGCCATTTCCCCCTCACCCCCGCCCCTCTCCCGGAGGGAGAGGG
>JBBQPM010000113.1:0-21730 GCA_038217425.1 Gemmatales bacterium | reverse complement strand
ATGCCTTGCTTGCGCTGCGGGCTCCCCACGCGATCGGTCCATTCGAGGAGTGCCATGCCCAGCGGCGAGATCGAAATCCGCGTTCGCTACGCCGAGGTTGACCGCATGGGGCTCTTGCACCACGCCAACTATCTCGTTTATTTCGAGCAAGGTCGCATCGAACTGCTCCGCGCCCAGGGTTTGGCATACAAAGATCTGGAAGACCAGGGATACCTGCTGGTCCTGACGAAGGTGCAAGTTCGCTACAAAAGCCCGGCTCGCTACGACGACGTCCTAACGCTGCGAACCCACGTGACGCGAACCACCCACGTCAAAATCGAACATCGCTACGAACTGCTGCGCGACGGCGCCCTCCTCGCGGAAGGCGAAACGACGCTCGGCTGCATCGATCGGGACGGGAAAATCCAGATCCTGCCCGATCATTTACGTCTCCCCGGAGGTGCCTGAGTGCGCCGGCTAATGATTCAGTGGGTCGTCCCCACCTTCCTGATTCTCATCCCCTTCCTGGCTGCGGGGATGGTAATTCTCGCCATCCCCGTCCAGGCGATGCAATTCTTCCTGGAAAATATTCACTACATGGAATGGCTGATCCTGGGCGCCGGCGGCACGCTCTTCGTTGTGCAGATGCTGCTGGCCTGGCGGGCGCTGCGCTGGCGCGGGACCGGATTCGACGACGTCGCGGACCGCTGGATCAATCACCTGGCGCAGTCGGCGGAATGGTTCCCGATGTTGGGACTTCTGGGGACGGTCGCCGGCATTTTGCAGACTTTCGATTTCGTGGGCAACCAGGCCAATCCGCGCCCGGCCGACATCATTCGCAACTACGCCCCCGCCATCACCGCGACCGGCGCCGGGCTCTTCATGGCCTTCATCAATATCTTGCCCCCCTGGATCGTCATCATTGGCCGAGATCTCATGCTCACGCTCGGCGGCCAGCCTCGGCCCGAGAAAAAGCCCGAGGACGCGCCATGATCCAGATGCCCCAGCGCAGCGTCACGCGTTTCTTCATCCCGCTGATCGACGTTCTGCTGCTTCTGTTCGGCGTGTTCCTGCTCATGCCGATCGCGCAGGAGGAACGCCGTGAGGGGGAAGTCAAGAACGCCAAGAACGAGATCGAGATCTTGACGCGTCAGCTCAACGCGCTGCGGGCCCAGCTAGAATTGCAGAAAGATTCCGAGGGGCTCTTCAAGAAGAACCAGTCGCTCCAGCAAGAGATCGAGGATTTGAAGAAGAATCTCGAGCAGTTCGAGAAATCGCCGCTGGGGAACAAGCAGCTCTTCATCGTCGAGTATCAGGCGGGCAAAGGTCTGCGGCAGGTCTACCCGGAGAGCGACAAGAAGTTCCACTCGGAGGAGTCGGCGATTCGCAAGTGGATCCAGACGAATCGCGAGAGCTTCCCGACACTGGAGAATTACTACGTTTTCGAGGAGCCGCAAAATATCGGTCAGGGCTTTCGGAATAAATATCGGCAGTGGTTTAAGACCAAAGACGACGCAGGCCAGCAGATCGTGAATAACAATCTGCCGTGACCGCAGGGGAGAAACGAAGTGGACGCCTTATTCAGTAGTCTCGGCGAAGGGTTGTTCGAGGTCGTCCGTAGCGTTGCGGCGCTCTTGGTCTTTTTCGGGGCGTTCTTCGTTTCCGGGTTGCTTTTTCCACTCCTGTACAAGGCGTTAGGGGGCGAGGCGATGCCGAGATTCTTGCTGTTTTGGTGCAAGTTTCTGACCGCTGTGG
Source organism: Gemmatales bacterium (assembly GCA_038217425.1). Lineage (GTDB taxonomy): Bacteria > Planctomycetota > Planctomycetia > Gemmatales > Gemmataceae > JAIEPT01. The sequence goes on along the minus strand of JBBQPM010000113.1, from coordinate 19,996 downwards.
GTTGTGCCGCCCTCATCTTTTTCTACTTCCCGCCGCTTACGGGCCGGGGCGGCCCAGGGTTCGGGTTCGGCAGTTCGGGCGGAGGGGGCAAAGGCAACTCCAGCGGACCCGCAAATAACGGCAACAAGGGAACCGGCGGGCCCGCGACCAACACCAGCGGCCCTATCGTTTCTCCTCCCAATCAACTCACCATCTTCATGCTCGATGCACGCGCAACGGATAACAAATATTACAAGATCAACAAGCAGTCGCCCGCTCTGGACCTCGCCGGCGTCGAAAAAAGGATCAACGAACTCGACTCCAAATCGATCATGATTACCATCGAAGGGGACGACAACAGCGTCGCCATCGATCATCCCGCATACAAAAACCTGGTCGAAAATTCGCTCAAGAAAAAGGGCATCCCCCTGAAATTCGCCGGCACCTACAATACAAATTAATCCCTCCGGAGGCCTCTCATGCGTCATCCTTTCCGCGTCTACGCCGGCGTGCTTCTCGTGCTGGGCATTGGCTATGCCGTCTCGCATTTCAACCCGTCCGAAGCGCAGGAATCGATCTCGATCCCGCCCAAACGCGCCCTCGTCATGCTCAACGTCCCCGCCAACGCCATCGTCAAGTTCGGCGGCGCCCAGATGAATCAGGCCGGGCCTTCGCGTATGTACTTCACCCCCGACCTTGAACCGGGCACCTACGACTACAGCATCGAAGTCGCCTGGAGCGATGCCGGCAAGCAGTATCACGTCTCCCGCAAAATCGCCGTCACCCCGGGCAGACTCTCAGCCCTCACTGTGACCGCGGCCGACGCCAAGGTCAGCGATCCTGTGCCCGCCAAGGGGGAGACCAAACCGGAACTCCCCAAGGTTGAAAAGCCCAAAGTCGAAACCAAACCCGAACTTCCCAAGGTTGAAAAGCCCAAAGTCGAAACCAAACCCGAACTTCCCAAAGTTGAGTCCAAGAAGGCGTCGGCGGTCAAGAGTCGGGCGTTTGAGTTCACTTACGAAGGCAAGGTCAAGGATTTACCTCCCGGCAAGACCGCGAAAGTCTGGATCCCGGTCGCGTCCACAACGCCGCTGCAGGACGTCGGCATCGCCAAGAAGATTCCTGCCTCGGCACAACTTGGCAAGGACGAACAGTACGGCAACTCGATCTTGTACTTCGAAGGCAAGGCCGACGCCAAGGGGGAGATTCCGTTTCAGGTCAGCTATGTGGTGAAGCGGTTGGAAGCGCAAACCAATCAAAAGGCGAGCGAATCGCCGAAACTTCTCGATCGCTTTTTGGCTCCGGACGCCAAGGTTCCGATCGCCGGCAAGCCGCTCGAGTTGATCAAGAACAAGAAGGTCGCGCCCGAATCGTTCGCGGCCGCCAAGAATCTTTACGATGTGGTGTTCGATCACATGGAGTACAAAAAGGAAGGAATCGGCTGGGGCCAGGGGGACACGAACTGGGCCTGCGACAGCGGCTACGGCAATTGCACCGACTTCCACAGCATCTTCATCTCGCTGGCCCGAGCCAAGAAGATCCCCGCGAAGTTCGAGATGGGGTTCTCGATCCCCGTCAAACGCGGGGCCGACAAGATCGGCGGTTACCATTGCTGGGCCTGGTTCATGCCCGAAAAGAGCTGGGTGCCGGTCGACATCTCCGACGCCAAGCGGACGCCGAGCATGAAGGAATACTATTTCGGCAACTTGACGGAAGACCGCATTCATTTCACGACGGGCCGCGATATCGATTTGGTTCCGAAGCAGGCGGGCAAGGCGCTCAACTTCTTCATCTACCCCTACGTGGAAGTCGACGGTCAAGTGTACGAGAAGGTGGACCGCGCGTTTTCGTACCAGGATATTCAGTAGTCATTTTCGTTTAGCGCTCGCGCGATGCTGCGTGAGAGCTGAACGGGTACGACGGAACCCAGAGACAAGATTCTCGTTCCCGGGCTCTGCCCGGGAACGCACTGAATGCGAGGCTCTGCCTCGGCGCCAGTATCCCTTGCGAACAACACCATTTTTGGCACGTAATCAACACGAGGCAGAGCCTCTGGGCAGTGCGTTCCCGGGCAGAGCCCGGGAACGAGAGATAGCTTGGCAATTTTGGTTTAGCCTTCACGTGACGACGCGACCGCTAAACGGTGATGACGGAACTCCGGGGGCTTTCCATGCGCATCGCGATCCTGCTAACACTGGCCCTACTCTGTGGAACTGCGCGGGCGCAGCTTGCCGAGGCAACCGTCCTCGTGAAAGTGACGATCTCGACCGAGGGCACGGTCGCCAAGGCAGAGATCCAGAAATCGAGCGGTCACAAAGAGTTCGACCAGGCGGCGCTCGACGCGGCGCCGAAGTGGCAATTCAAGCCGGCCATCAAGGGGGGCAAGGCGGTCGAATCGCAGGCCGTCATCCCCGTCACCTTTCGTCTCAATGCCGATCAACCGCAAAAGCTCAACGTGCTGTATTTGCTCACCGACGATCTGCGCTACGACAAGCTCGGCTGCACCGGCGACAAGATTGTGCGGACGCCGAACATCGACGCGCTGGCGGCGCGGGGCGTTCTATTTCGGCGAAGCTTCGTGACGACGTCGATCTGCGCAGTGAGCCGAGCGAGCATTCTCTCGGGTCAGTACGCCCGGCGGCACGGCATCAACGACTTCGCGACCGCCTTCACCGCCGACGCCTTCGCCCTCACGTATCCGATGCTCTTCAAACGGGCCGGCTATCGCGTCGGTTTCATCGGCAAGTTCGGCGTCGGCAAAAGTCTCCCGGCGGCGGAGTTCGACTACTGGAAAGGCTTCCCTGGCCAGGGCAACTACTTCGATAAAGGCGCCATGGGCCATATGAATCAACGCATGGGAGACCAGGCGCTGGAGTTCCTCGCCGGGCAGAAGAAGTCGTCCCCGTGGTGTTTGTCGATCAGCTTTAAATCGCCGCACGCTCAAGACCGGGCGCCGCGCGAGTTCCCGCCCGATCCGCGCGACGAAAATCTCTACAAGGACGTCAACTTCGTCAAAGCCAAGACGACCGACGAGAAGTTTTTCAAGCTCCTGCCCGAAGCGGTGCAAAAATCCGAAAGTCGAGCCCGCTTCCTGCTTCGCTTCGATACGGACGAGAAGTATCAAGCGACCGTTCGCGATTACTGTCGGCTCATCACCGGCATCGACCGCGAAGTGGGCCGAATCGTCGAGGAACTGCGCAAGCTCGGCATGCTCGAAAATACGATCATCGTCTTCACGTCGGACAACGGCTTCTTCCTGGGCGAGCGCGGCCTGGCGGATAAGTGGTATCTGTACGAGGAGTCCGTACGTGTGCCGCTGATCGTGGTCGATCCGCGCTTGCCGGAATCCAAACGCGGCAAGACCGTCGACGCGCTCGCGCTGAACATCGATCATGCGCCGACGCTGCTGGATCTCACGGGCCAAGCGATTCCGAAGTCGATGCAAGGTCAAAGTCTGCGTCCCTGGCTGGAGGGCGAGGCGAAGGATTGGCGTAGCGATTTCTTCTATGAACATCACACCGGGGTGAAGATCATTCCGCCCAGCGAGGGGATCCGCAGCCAGCGCTGGACCTACATTCGCTGGATGCTTCCGACGCCGGTGGAAGAGTTGTACGACCTGGCGAGCGATCCCTTGCAAGAGACGAATTTGGCGAGCGACCCGGCTCATCGGGAAACGCTGGAGACTTTGCGGGGGCGTTGGCAGAAGTTGCAGCAAGAGTTGAAATAGAACACGTCAGCGCTCGAAAATTAGGCGAGCCGATTTCTCATCTCGAGTACCTGTGATGCTTGCGGCAAGTTTTCTTGCGTTGGCTCTGCTCAGCGGAATGGAGCCCGACGAAGTACGGATTCCGCCCAAGTCCAAAGCGAGTAATGTGATTCCATCCTATCCGCCTGAGCTGTTGCGCCGAGGGGTGGAAGGGAAAGTTTTGTTGCGACTTCTTATCTCGGACGAGGGAAAGGTTCTCATCGTCCGCGTCGAGAAATCAAGCGGGCACAAAGCGTTTGACGACGCAGCGCTCGACGCGGTGCGAAAGTGGCGATTTGAGCCAGCGACCGTCAACGGCACGCCGATTCAGTGTCAGACGCACCTTCCATTCACATTCTATCTACAGCCGGTCAAATGAAGCAACCGCGGGAACATCCCAATGCTGCGGCCGGGTTGGCAGAAGTTGCAGGGCGAGTGGAAGTAGGATGGGTGTAGCCGAATTCGGCTAAGGTCTAATCGTCCGCGCGATGCGGAAGCCGACGTCGAAGTCGCGGATCACCGGCACGGTGCCGATGCGCTCGGTCGAACGGACGTCCCCGACCCGGTCGTAAAACGATCCGCCGCGCAACACCAGAACATCTCCCATCGGCTTGGGCGTTTCTTCGCTCGGTTCCTTTGCCTCCGGTTTTGCGTCCAGCGCGGGGGTGTGATGGCAAAGCTCCAGGGCGTTGCCGTGGGTATCGAAAAGTCCCAGGTCGTTCGGCTTGAGCGATCCCACCGCTCGGCAGCGCGTCGGCGAATTGCCGAAGTGCCACGCGTACTTGTCCGCCAATTCCTCGGCAGCGCCGAAGCTGAACTCCGTCGTCGAACCCGCTCGGCACGCGAGTTCCCATTCCGCCTCGGTCGGCAGACGATACCCGGTGCGTTCGAGAAAGCCGGGCGCCGTCTTCATGCCGATCTTGACGGCGCCGTTGTACACCGGTAGATAGCACCACTGCTCTTCCGGGATCTTCTCGAGCTTGCTCAGCAGATTGCAATATTCGGCGGCGTCGTGCCAGGTAATGCTCGTGATCGGGCAGTTCGGTGCATCGTTGTTTCCTTGAGGAGGCCGCTTCATGACAGCGACAAATTGAGCGATGGCGACCTCCTTGGAAGCGATGGCGAACGCCCCTTCCACTCGCAGAAGTCGGCGCTCGTCGTCTTCGCCGATCCAGATTTCGCCCGGCTGCACCCGCGTCATCGTTTGACCTTGCGGGCTCACGTACCAACGGCGATTCTTGGTCAGGCCTTCGCTGGCGAGCGTTCGGTCCATTTCAGCGAGGACGTCGTCCGCACGCCACAGCCTGAGTAAACGCTCGACGGCGCCATGCACGCCGGGATCGGGATCCTCGAGGTAGGTCCGCTGCAAACGCGGCAACAGCGCCCTGCGATCGCTGCCGGAGAGGCGGTTGAGGCCGAACTCGCCGAGACTGAGCAAGATCGCGGTGCGGATCGAGGCGTCTTTCTCCTGCTCCAGTTGGGCGATCAATAATTTGGGAGCGACGCCCATGGGCCCGAAGCGTTCGATCAGGAAGCTGCGTAGCGTTGGATCGGGACTGTGCTTGAGCAGGGGCCAAATCATTTCGGTTCGGCCGATGAGCATCAAGGAAGCCGCGATGTTCGCAAGTTGCTTGGGGGTGATGGTCGGTTGCGCCGCCGTCGTCAAACGCTGCTCCAGTCGGAGGTACGCTTCGGGAAGATCGGCTGCGAACTTGCCGAAGACGGTGGCGATCAGTCCCGCCTCGGCGCCGCTGCGCTTGTCTTCTTCGATGAAATTCGCCAGCGACGGGATGAGCAGTTTGCCGACGGGCCGAAACGCTTCGGTCCACTGCGCAACCACGAACGGCTCCTGGATCACGAGCATTTCCGCAACGTGCTCGGCGTTTTTCTGCCAGCGGGGATTCACGGGATCGAGTTCGGCCAGGGCGCAGGCGGCGCGAAAACGTCGATCGGGATCGTTCTTTGCATTCTCCAGGACCCCCCACAGGCGTTCGGGATCGTGCCCCTTTTGGTCCCGGAGCGCCCGGCGAATCGCCACCGCCTCGTTCGCCTCGGCCGCCCTGTTCAGCAAATGATCGTAAAGAATCTCGACGTGGGCCGGGTCCACCGGCGCGAGCGCCAGGCTGAGGTGCAGCCGCTTGAGAGATTGCTCGCCCTCGGGCATTTGCTTGGCCGCCCGCTTCAGCATCGGATTGACCCAGGAGCGGTAGGGCGCCATCTCGCGCACGATCCCCTGGACCTGTTCCGTCTTGGCTTCCTGGATGCGGTCGCACAGAACTTTCGCGTTAAAATGGCCATACATGTCCCAGGCGATCGCGCCGATCAACACGAGACACGCGAAATAGAGCAGCCCCCGGAACGCGTAACGCTTCCCGGCGCGGCGCATCATCTTGCCCTGCGCGGGCGTCCAGTTTCGCCTGGAAGTAAGCAGGCGGATCTTGGCCCATTGCAAGAGCGACGGCAGCTCGCGGATCTCCGGCCGAGCGTTCCAAGCCTGCGAGCGGTCCGCAAGCAACAGCTCGGCTCGGCCCCGGACCGTCTCCTTCTGCTTCCGCGTCAACCAGTCGCGCAGCGAGGGCACCAGGTAATCGTGGGTAAGCTGATAGTACGAAACCGTCGGCTCGTCGCTGCATTCCGCGGGTGAGGTCGTCTTGACGGAGGTCGTGGTCCGGAGTCCGCTCTCGTCGACCAGGCCCTGCGGATCGGTCGGCGTCACCAGGCGAATCTCGCTGTCGAGGATCCGGATGAGATCGTCGAAATCGTGCGGACGTTTGGCGTACCCCGACGCCGCCATCAACTCCGCGCTGGAACGCATGTGCCCCTTGATGTCGGTCCCGGGGCTGGGGAGCAAGGCTTTCAGCACGGCGCGAGCGGCTTCCTGATGATAACGATGTTCCGGCGGCGCGGTCGACGCGCTGAACGTGCCGTCCAGGAACGAAACCCCGACGCCCGCGGCTCCCCCGATCTCCTTCAGCGCCCTGGTCGTCCACGGCTTGCCCTTCATCATTTCCGCGAACAGCGCCAAACGCACGCAAATGACCTTTCCGTCCTCCGCCAATCCCTGGATTGCCTGCGTCAGAAATTCCTCGTGCTGCTTCTTCCCGTCGTCCTCCAGGTCGGGAAGTTTCTCATATGCCCGGCCGAACGCGGCGAGAACCTTCTTGGCGTGGTCGATATCGAAAAGATCGGCGAGCGCGCTGTTGTGTCCTTCGACGAGCTTGATCTCCAGTTCGCGCAGGAAGCGAGTCGCGGAAAGCCAAAAATCGTCGCGCACCATGACCACGCACTGCACTCGGCCGCCATCGCACTGACGCAGCGCCTGCACCAGTTCCGAATCTTGTTGGCCTCGCTTGGCGTGTAGCCACTGTTCGAACTGATCGAGAAGGATGACGACCTTCTTGCCTCGGGGCGAGCCTTGACCTTTCCGCAACGCGCTCAGCATATTCTTGAGCGAGGTCTGCGTTTCGAGTTCCGGACATTGTTTGCACAGTCCCTTGCGCAGCCGCGACTCCGTTTCCTCCGCGGTCGCTTCGAGATAAACGACGATGAGGTGATCGCTCAAGCGCGGCAACAGCCCGGCCTTCACCAGCGACGACTTCCCGCAGCCGGACGGGCCGTAAATGAGTCCGACGCAAAAGGTGCGGTCGGGATCGGTCTCCTCGAGGCGCGTCTTCCAGAAGCGAATGCTCTCGGGCAGGCCTTCGCGGTCACAGGGGCCCGGCAGCAGTTTGAGGAAGAAGTCCGCATCCTGAGCGTCGAAAGAACGCAATCCCTTGGGGATGATCTGGAGGATCGAGCGCGAATCGCCAAACGCCGGCTCGCGCGGATTCGAAGAAAATGCGGCGGGGAACGAGCGATTCCGCGGCTCGGAACTCGACTGCAAAAATTGTCGTAAATCGGCGGCGAAATCCTTGGCGGTGGTGTAGCGATCGGAAACGCGGCGGGCGAGCGCCTTGAGACAGATGCGCTCGAGTTCGTGAGGCAGGGCGTCATTCCATTGCCGGGGGGGACGAACCTCCAGCGTGGCGATCTGGACGAGCAATTTTGCCCGAGTTTCCGCGTGAAACGGCTGACGGTTCGCCAGCATTTCGTAGAGCACCGCTCCCAGGCTGAAGATATCCGATCGGCCGTCGACGCGATGCCCTTCGCCGCGCGCCTGCTCCGGACTCATGTAGGCAGGCGTCCCCGCGAGGATCGGCTCCTTGTCGAAGTCGGCGATCGCCAGCGCCAGCCCGAAGTCCGCGACGTAAGGCTTCCCCGCGGAATCGATGAGGATATTCGCGGGCTTGATGTCGCGATGCACCAGCCCCTTGCAATGGGCGTGATGCAGCGCCTCGGCGACGGTGGCCGTTAGCTCCGCGGCGCTGGCGGGTGTGAATCGGCTCTCGCGCAGCACATGCGCCAGATCGCGCCCGTCGATAAGTTGGGAGACGACGAAGCAGACGCCGTCGGGCGTTACGCCGACGTCGTGCACGGCCACGATATGGGGATGGCTGAGACTGGCGAGGGTACGCGCCTCGGCGAGAAACGCCGCCGCATCGCGCGGATGCGACATGAATTCGCGTCGCGGAATCTTGATCGCCACTCGGCGACCCAGCGTCTCGTCGACCGCCAGGAAGACCTGCCCGAAGCCCCCTTCGCCCAGCATCCTCTCGACGCGGTACCGGCCGATCTGCATCGCCGCGCTCGGCGCCGAGTCGACGACTTCGCAGGCCTCGGGCACGAACCGGGCGTGCAACTTGTCCGCCAATTCAGGGAATCGAGCGACGTACGCTTCGAGGTTCAGCCCCGGTTCTTTGACCCGGCGCACCCGGTACTCCGCGAAAATCAAGTCCGCGACGCGGTCCGGTTCGGCCCACAGTTCCGGATAGCGCGTCAAGTATTGATCGACGCGGATCGACTCACCCTGTTTCAGTCGGAACTCGAGATCGATGTGCAACAGTTCCATCAGCAGCGACGCGCGGGATTCCGGCGCCCGCGCGAGGTAGTCGTCGAAGTTGCAGGACAGGCCGCGCTTGAGGTCCGACTCGAAATCCGTCAGCACGGCTTCCATGAGGTCCGACTGGATGCTCGAAAGCGTCTGGCTCAAATGGTGAGTTCGCGTGGCCATGGGCAGGAGACTCGGGTCAGGCCGAATCGGGTTCGTCGTCGGCAAGCCGTTCGAGCCGCGCCTTGGTCCGCGCCAGAACCCGCTGTACGGTCCGTTCGGTGAAGTTGACTTCGGCGCTAACCTCCTGAACGCTAAGCCCCTGCAAGCTGCGCTCGACGATGGCGCGATCGCGAGGCGAGAGATCGCGCAAAAGGTCCGACACCGTTTCGTTGAACACCGCAACTTCCAGGGGCGTCGGTTCGCGGGCAATCGCTTCCCAGTTCGCACGCACGTCGTCCGTCGTCGCGCGAGGCGCCAACTCGCGCTTGACGTCCCGACACTGGGCGCGAAAGTAGCTGTTGCGAAACCCACACTTTCGCAGCGTGAGCACGGTGAGGAGCGACCCGAGGTTTTCCCAACTCTCGAGCACGAAAGGATTGTCGGCCTGCCGACGAAAAAAGCTCTTAAAGACCGACTGCATGATATCTTCCGGATCGACTTTCGAGCGGAAGTTGCCCCCCAGGCGACAGCGTGCGAGATTGATCAGTCGCTGCCCGAATTCTTTGAAGACGTGCTCCGCCACTTCGGGGTCGCCGAGGCGTAGCCGTTCCATCAAAGCGTCAAAGGGAATGTTCTCGGACATGGTTTGCCACCCGGTAGCTGGGGCCGACCGCCATCCTATCAGGGTGATTGTCTGCGCAAGGGCGGTTCATGGCAAGCAAAAAAGCCGTCGGCTACTTTCATTCGTAGCGCCCTATCATTTCTTCACGCAGATGCGCTGACGATCCCCAGGAGAAATGCACGATGGCGAGTCTATTCCAGGAATTCAAGTTGAAGGATATCGTTTTGCGAAACCGCATTGCCGTTTCGCCGATGTGCCAGTATTCGTCGGGCGACGGCTTCCCGAATGATTGGCATTTCGTGCATCTGGGATCCCGTGCGGTCGGCGGCGCCGGGTTGGTGATGGTGGAGGCCACCGCCGTATCGCCGGAAGGTCGAATCAGCCCCGCCGACAGCGGCATCTATCTGGACGATCATGTGGAGCCGTTCGCTCGCATCAACCGCTTCCTCACGCAGCACGGGGCGGTTCCCGGCATCCAACTGGCCCATGCCGGTCGCAAGGCCAGCGTCACCAAGCCGTGGGAAGGCAACCGTCACCTGGAGAGCGACCAGGGCGGATGGGACATCATTGGTCCCTCGGCAATTGCCTTCGGTGGAAATCTTCCGAAAACGCCGAAAGAAATGACGGTCGAAGACATTGTCCGAATTCAGCAGGCGTTTGCCGCTGCGGCTCAGCGAGCGTTGGCGGCGGGCTTCGAGTGGCTGGAACTACACTACGCGCACGGCTATCTCGCCCATGAATTTTATTCGCCGCTCGCCAATCGAAGGACGGACATCTATGGCGGCAGTTTCGAGAACCGAACTCGGTTTCTTCTGGAGACGTTTTCCGCTGTCCGCAAGGTTTGGCCGGAGCGATTTCCGTTGACCGTTCGCCTCTCGGTGACGGACTGGATCGAAGGCGGCGTGACCATTGAGGAGTCGGTCGAACTGGTGCGACGGTTAAAATCCGCGGGCCTGGACCTTCTCGACGTAAGCCATGGGTCCATCACGCCGGACATCTCGAACGTGCCCTGGGGGCCAGGGTTCATGATTCCGGCCGCCAGTCGGATCCGTCGAGAATCGAGTATCCCGACTGCGGTAGGATGGCAGATTACTGAACCGCAACAGGCAGAAGATGCCGTGCGCGATCACCACACCGACCTCGTGATGCTGGCCAGGGAAATGCTACGAGATCCGTATTGGCCTTACCGCGCCGCATTGCAACTCGGCATGGAAAAAGCCCCGGATCTTCTGCCGATCCAGTATGCTCGCGCGGTAAAGAAGCGATAAATTAGCCCAAAGCCGATCCGTTGGGCAGCCCGCGTTACCCATGCAGCAGAGGCTGAATGACCGGCGGCAGGGACGAGGGCCAGAGCCAAGGTCGCTCTTAGCTTTGTATTTTCGACCTCACACGTCACTTCTTCGTCGCGTAGATTGCGACCAGGACTTCCTCCACCGACTTGAACTTCGCGTCGCCGGACATCACGCGGTCGAGCAGGTCGCGCGCCTCGCCGGGGCCGTGGCCCACGCTCATCAGCGCCTGATACGCGTCCTCGATCACCTGGCCGTCGACCGCCGGCGCCGTGCCGGGTGCGAGGCCTTCGCGCGCCATCGGCATCAAGGCGAACTTCGTCACCTTCTTGCGCAGCGTGGCGACGATCTTCTCTGCCGTCGCCGGGCCGATGCCGGGGAGCGTGCTCAGCCAGCGATTGTCCTGCCGCTGAATCGCGTCGGCGATCTCTTTCACGGGCCGCATTAGCGCCTTGATCGCCTTGCGCGTGCCGACCTTGTCCACCGTGCAGAAGAGATCGAAGAATTCGAGCTCGCTCTCGCTGATGAAGCCGAGCAACCTCGGCACCATGCGGCCCTGCACGGGATTGCCTTCGAGATACTCGCTGATGTGGAAGGTGCACTCGCCGCCGATCTGGAGCTGCACCTGCCGACGCACAAATTCGGGGACGAGAACCTGGTACTCGATCGGCCCTACCTGCAATCGCACCTCGTCATCGAGCACGCGGTTGAGGATTCCCGTGATTTTCGTGATCATTCCTTTTCCTTCGGGAGCGATTGGATCCACTGGCGAATGACCGCGACTGCGGGTTCGTCGATGACGCGCGAGCCGATGTGCGGCATGCGCCCGAGGCCGAGCATATTCATTCGCTTGAGCAGGATCGACTTCTCGGCGTCGCCGGGGACGAGGATCTTGGCGTCCGCGATGCCGAAGACGCCGTGATTGGCGGGGATGTCGACGATGCCGAGGTCCTTGAGCGGCAGCGTGGCGAGGAGCTTGAACTCGGCATTGCCGCCGCCCCATTTGATGTGGCAATGTGAGCAGTTCGACTGCAAATACGACAGCGCCCGCTTCTCGATCGGCTGCTTGACGTCGAGATGATCGACGAGCTTCGGCAGATCTTTTGCGGGTTTGGGGAGCTTGTTCGAGAACAGGCCGATGTGCTCAAGGGTTTCGAGTTGGTTGGCAACGATGCCGCCGTAGTTGTGGTCGCGGTTCATCTGCATGGTGCTGACGCCGAGCGCGAACTTGGCGGCGTTCGTGTGGCAGAGCGTGCATTCCGATCGGCTGGGGATTCGGTAGTTCTGCTCGACGGTTTTGCCGTTGTCCTTGATCTTGAGCTTGAGATCCTTGCCGCCGGCGTCGAGGAGTTCCGCGTCGGTCTGGGCGTCGTTCCAGACGTAGGTGTAGCCGCGCCAGTACTGATCGCCGATCTCTTGCGAACCTTCGAATTGCTGGAAGTGCAGGATGCGGGTTTCGAGGCGCTTGGCGGATTTGGGGTTGCCGCGTTCCATTTCCATGGAGAAGGTCTTGACGAGGACGGTGCCGTCGGGGAACTTCCAGCCCGGAGGGGCGCCGGGGGAGGGTTGCGGGTAGGTGATTTCATCGAAGCCGATCTTGCCTTCGCCGGGGATGGCGATGAAGCGTTCCTTGATCGCGTGATCGCCCCAGAGTTGCGAGATGACGGAGTAGGGAATGACGCCGGTCGCAATTTTGTGGTCCTTGGTCGAAGCGAAAAGGCCGGTCTCGCTCAGCTTTTTGGGGAAGTTGGTATTGGCGGCGACGGTATTGGCCTTGACGAGTTGATGGATGCCGCCGCCGACGAAGTCGAGGAGATACACTTCGTTGTTGTGGTCTTCGCCCCAGCTGACGATGCGGAGGGTGGGACGGGCGAGTTCGTTGGAGACAGCAGGTTTGCCTTCGCGATACTGCCAGACTCGGCCGGTGTCGAAGTCGGCGTAGAGATAACTGCCGGCGAGTTCGGGGAGGCGTTTGCCGCGATAGACGAAGCCGCCGGTAATGGAGCGGAAGTCCGTGTGCGAGTGTTCGGCGACCGGCTTGAGGATCGGCGTCGGGCCTTTCTTGCGGTCGGGGCGGAAAGGGTAGTTGCCTTCCTGCACGCTCCAGCCGTAGTTGCCCCCTTTTTCGATTTTATAGACCATTTCCCAGAGATCTTGACCGACTTCGCCGCCCCAGAGGTCGCCGGTCTTCTTGTCGAAGGAGAAGCGCCAGAGTTGGCGGAGGCCGTAGGCGTAAACCTCGGGTCGTGCGCCCGGGGTTTTGACGAACGGATTGTCCTTGGGAATGCCGTAGGCTTTTCCTTTATCGGGGTTGTCGACGTCGATGCGGAGGAGCTTGGCGAAGACGGAGCTGAGGTCCTGGCCGATATTCAGGCTATCGCCGATGCCGGAGCCGTCGCCGGTGACGAGGTAGAGGAAGCCGTCGGGTCCGAACCTGATGCCGCCGCCGTTATGTCCGCCGTTGGGCCATTCGAAGATCACCTTTTCCGAGCCGGCGACGGCTTCGGGGGGATCGGTCTTGGTCAGCGTGAAGCGTGACACGCGCGTCCCCTTGGGATCGGCGAACTTCGGATTGTCGTCGACCACGTACGTCACGAACAGGTAGCGATTTTCGGCAAACTTCGGATGCAGCGTGAGGCCGTAGACGGTCTTCTTGGGGAGGTCGAGCACGAGGTCGGCCTTGGCGACCTTCGGGTCGATGTCGAACGAGAAGACCTTCCCCTTGCGTTCGGCGACGAAGAAGCGTTTGCCGGCGAGGGCCATTTCGAGCGGTTCGTAGAACTTGAGGGCCGGGAAGGCGTTTTCGGTCTTGTACGGCGGCGGCGGTTCGGGCGAGCCGACGACCTTGGACGTCGTCCAGAGTTCCCGCTTTTCCAGGCCGTAAACTTTCGGCGACTCTTTCTTCGCTTGCGGCCGAGCGTCCGAGCCCAACCACATCATGACGCCGAGCACCGGCACGACCAGAAGCCAATAGCGACCCTTCATGTTGATCCTTCTCCGGCGGAACCTAAAAAATCGGAATGGGAGCATTGTACCGCGAAGCTAGCCCGACGCGTAGCACGAAATGTATAATGTACCATTCGCGAATTTCCAGCAGGGAGACGTGTATGCACATCGTCCGCTATCCTCACCCGGCCCTCCGCTATCCGGCGAAGCCGGTCCGCTCCATCGACAAGACCCTGAACTTGCAGATCGGCGAAATGAAAGAGCTGATGTACAAGGCCAAGGGTCTGGGGCTCGCCGCCACGCAAGTCGCGCTGCCGTTTCAACTTCTGGTCATGAACGTCACCGGCGACGCCAACAAACCCGAAGCGGAGGAAGTGTTTCTCAACCCTCGGCTCGTCGAGAAGAAGGGGATTCAGGACGACGAGGAGGGGTGTCTGAGTTTCCCGGGACTCTACCAGAATGTCCGCCGGGCGAAGACGGTGAAGATTCAGGCGTACAACCTGAAGGGGGAGTTGATCGAGCGCGTCGTCAACGATCTCGAAGCGCGCGCCTGGCAGCACGAACTCGACCATCTGAACGGCATTTTGTTCATCGACATGATGGGCCCGCTCGCCAAGCTGGCGGCTCGTTCGTCGGTGAAAACGTTCGAGCGCGACTTTCGCGCCGCCCAGCAGAAGGGGGAGATTCCGCCGGACCTCGACCTGCAGAAGTTGCTCGCCGCGTTTGAAGCGGGGATGTGACGTCTCGCGGACTCGCAAACGGATTGACGCGCTGTCTCTTTCTGCGGCGGGCGCTGCAAAATCGCACATTTGCACTTTCACCTATTCTTTCGCAACGCCTTCCGCAACCCATTTGCCCAATTCGGGTTAAATCTTCGAAAATCACTGCCTCGTCCGGCACGAGAAATGATTATAAGTCAATTCGCCCGTCACATCCATCTCTCGGGGAACATTCATGTCTCTACCCTCGAAGTCGGCAATGTTGGTTTTTCTCGGTCTCGTCCCCGCATTCGCGTCGGGACAACAATGTCAAAAAGGCGGCCCAGGCGGCGGCGGAATGAAAGGCGGCGGCATGTCCATGCAGGGCGGCGGCGGTATGAAAGGCGGCATGTCCATGGGCGGCGGGATGAAAGGCGGCATGGCGATGGGCGGCGGTATGCAGCAGCAGATGCTGATGCAGCGTGCCCAACAGCAACAGATGCTCATGCAGCAGACCATGCTTCGGCAACAGCCCCAAATGCAGCAGACCGGTTACCGCCAACCTGCCGGCCCTCAGTATCCGACCGCACAAACGTCTGTCTCCACGGATCCGACGCAACCCACCGCGCAGCAGGTCGCCTATCAGCGCATGGCCGATTATCTCAAGGCCCAGCCCTCGGCCAAGATCATGAACGCCACCACCCATCCCAGTGCGGCGATCCGCGCCATGGCGAATCAAGAATTGGCGCGACGGGTGCAGGAAAAGAAGAGCAGTCAATGACTTTCTTCGCGCGATCCGAATCGGAAGCCCCGCGGGTGAGGTACTCCGAACCCCGGGGATCGTTGCGCGGGATCCCAAGGGTTCGGAGTACCTCACCCGTTGGGCTTATCAATAGGGCATCAGAATCTCTTGCACCGGCGCCTCCGCCAGGTCTTCGAAGCCGCCGGCGACCACCATTTCGGAGAGCCGAACCATGGCGGCGAAGTCGGCGTCGCTGGGCCTGGCGCCGGTCAACCGGCGCTGGAGATCCGCACACAACACGCCCGCAGCCGTGCGGGCGATCTCCTTGTTCTGCCGGTGCGCCCAGCCGATCGTCACCAACATCACGATCGCGTCCTGCACGCGCTGGGACAATTCCGCCATCCGGCACTGCCGATCCGCGAGTTTCAGCTGATACGTGCTCATCGCGTTCGACAGTTCCATCGCGCTCTTCTGGCACTGATCCTGGGCGAACGCCAGATAGGGAGCCAGGTCCGCGTGCAGCCCGGGGATCGTGCCGCGGTCTCGGCCCGTGAACTTCCGCCCCAGCGACCACTTCGCGTAGGCGCCCAGCTCGCTGCGCAGTTTCCACAGATGGAGAGGGTTGGCTGGCTGGAAGTCCTTGATGCCGTGCTTTTGCAGAGCCTTGCCGATCGGCTCGAAGTACGACTGCCCGTGCGTCTTCACGAGCGACTTGAAAAACGCCAGGCCGAGCATCTCGCCTTCGCCTTCGTAGATGCAGGGGGCGAGGTATTCGTGGACGTTGTCGCCGAAGAGATGGCCCTTGAGAAAGGAGCGCCCGCCGTGGGTTTTCATGAAGCAATCGATGGAAGCTTCCTTCTGGGCTTCGGAGCCGAAGATCTTGGCGAGGATGCATTCCAGTTCGCCGCGATAGCCCTGGTCGATGAGCCAGCCCCCCCAGGCGACGAGAGCGTCGGCGCCGGCCATGAGAGCCGCGGTGCGCGCGATGCGGCGCTGCACGAGTTCGCGCGCGAGGATCGGTTGGCCATAGGTTTTGCGAAACGCGCCCCAGGGGAGCATATGCGCGAGGAAGGTCCGCAGATTCGCCGCCGCGCCGGCGCACAGCGCCAGTCGGCCCAGGTTGAGGCCGTGGTAGGCGATGGTGAGGCCGTCGCCGGTCTTGGGCGTGAGGAGATTTTCGCGCGGCACCCGGAAGCGGTTGAACTTCAGGCCCTGGTTGTACGCGTTCTTGAGGGCGTACAGTCCGTAACGCACGAAGTGGAATTGCTCCGATTCTTCGCTCGGCAACTCGGCGATCAGCACCGCCGGTTTTTTCTCCAGCAGTACGACCAGCCCGATGAGGCGACCGAAGACGGCGTTGGTGATGAAGAGTTTCTCGCCGGTCACTTCGTAGTGATCGCCGACGAGTTCCGCGCGGGTCTTGAGGGCCGTCAGATCGGACCCGGCGCCCGGTTCGGTGAGGGCGAACGCGGAGATCCTGGCGCCCGACGCGAGCGTCGGCAATAGCCGGGCTTTCTGCTCCGCGTTGCCGAAACTGCGCACGGGATCGACGGCCCCGATGCAACCGTGCACCGAGGCCAATGCGGAGACGAGCGGATCGATGCAGGCCATGCGCGTCAGGAATTTGCCGAAGCGCGCGAACGGCACGCCCGAGCCGCCGAACTTCGGCTCGATGAGCAGGCCCCAGTAACCCGCCTGGCCCAGCTCGGCGATCGACGCCTCGGAGATCTTGCCCTCGTCGTTGAGCAACGTTCCGTCGAGCTTGCGCCGGCGCACGACGGCGAGCGACTGTTCCATGGCAGCGTCCGCGGGATGCGTGGCCGGCAGCGCCGGCGGCAGAAACAAATCGAGCGGCGCCTGCCCGTCCCACACCGCCTTGTGGACCGGGCTGTTCACCGTCTGATACTGCGGCAGGAATAGCGTCTCGACTTGCTCGTCGGCCTTGTCGACGGCGCCCAGGCGTTTGGCTTCGTCGTCGGACTTGCCCCCCATGCGCAGGGCGTTCTCGGCAAAACTCGTCGTTTCGGGAGGGGTCATGGAGAGCCTCGGTCGTAGGGCAAGCGGCCTCGCTTGCCCGCTCGTAAGAAAGGCAAGCGAGGCCGCTTGCCCTACGAAATGGAACCCTTTCATTTTACGTGCTGAGGACTCCCCAGGGACAGCCGTCCCTGGGCTTTCGCGGGCGAATCTCGTAAAATACAGGTAGTCTATTTTTCTCCCGCCGCCGAGCTTCTCCCATGACGATCTCGCGTTTGCTTTCCCTGGCCTGTCTCTGCGTGCTCGCTCCGACCGCGTTTTCCCAGGCGCCGCACCTCGTCGTGCCGGGCTTCGAACGCTTCCACGTCAAGGACGCAGATCCGAGCGTCGGCGGACAGCTTCTGTGGACCGAGTTGAGCTGCGCCGCCTGCCACGCGTCCAACGATCCGGCTGCGACGAATCGCAAGCAGGCGCCGGTGCTCGACGCCGTCGGCGCCCGCATCGCCCCCGCGTATCTCAAAAAGTTCCTCGCCGACCCGCATGCCGTCAAACCCGGGACCGCGATGCCGAACCTGCTCGCCGACGATCCGCAGCGCGAACAGAAAGTCGAGGCCCTCAGTCAGTTCCTCGCCTCGACCGGGACGTTGCCGCAGGAACTGCCGGAAACGAAGTCGATCAAGGCTGGCGAGACGCTCTATCACCAGATCGGCTGCGTCGCCTGCCACGGCGGGCGCGACGCCAAGAACATGCCAACCAGGACGACGCCCTCGTCCGTGCCGCTCGTGAATCTCAAGGAGAAATACTCGATCACCAGCCTGGCGTTGTTCCTGGAAAACCCGCACCAGGCTCGTCCCTCGGGGCGGATGCCGGGCTTGCTGGTCGTGAATAAGGACGCGAAGAAGGAAGCCAAGGAGTTGGCGAACTACCTGTTGCAAGGGATCAAGGTGATCCTGCCGCCGTCGCTCGGTTCGACGAAGTATCAGTACGTCGAGGGGAAGTTCAACAAAATCCCGGAGTTCGACAAGGCCAAAACCAAAGCGTCGGGCGAGGGGCGGGCGTTCGATCTGGGCGTCGCCAAGCGTACCAACGATTACGCGGTTCGCTTCGACGGCCTTCTCAAGGTCGAGAACGACGGCAAATTCAAGTTCAGCCTGAGCAGCGACGACGGCAGCGATCTGTACGTCGGCGACAAACGCGTCGTCGATAACGACGGCATCCATCCGGCCAAAGAAGTCACGGGAGAAATCAAGCTCGTGAAGGGCGTGCATCCGATCTCGGTGCGCTTCTTCCAGGGCACCGGCGGCGCGGAGCTCGCCGTCGTCGTCGAAGGCCCCGGCATCGCGCGACAACCGCTCGCCAACCTCATCGTCGCCTCTGAGGACTACTTCAACAAGAAGAAGCCCGACGTCATGAATCCGGACGAATTCGTTCTCGACCCGGCTCGGATCGCGGAGGGGAAGGTGCTCTTCTCCTCGGTCGGCTGCGCCAACTGCCATTCGCTGAAGGCCGACAACAAGGTGCTCGCTTCGAGTTTGAAGGTGACGCCGCTGGTGAAAATGAAGGCCGAGGGGGGCTGTCTCGCCGGCGTGAAGGGAACGCCTCGCTACGCTTTCAGCACGCCCGCTCGCCTGGCGCTGGCTTCGGCTGTGAAGTCGCCGGTCGCCGCGCCGTCAGCCAAGAAGGACATCGTCGCGCGCACCTTCGTGCAGTTCAACTGCTATGCCTGCCACGTCCGCGATAAGGTCGGCGGGCTCGAAGGCGACCTCGATCCGCTCTTCCTCACCAAGCAAAAGGAAATGGGCGACGAAGCCCGCGTCCCGCCCCCCCTCGACGGCGTCGGCGGCAAAATGAACCCCGATTATCTCAAACGCATCCTGAACGACGGCGTCCACGATCGACCCTACATGCAGACCCGTATGCCCAAGTTCGGACTCGCCAATGTCGGCCATCTGCTCCCCGCCTTCGCCGAACTCGATCATGGATTCGACAAGATCGAGGTGAAGCACTCCGTCACGCCCAATCAGGCGAAAGCCTCGGGTCGAATGATGGTCGGCGCCCAGGGTTTCGGCTGCATCAAATGCCATACCTTCGGCGGGGCCCAGGCGGAGGGCGTGCAGGGCATCGACATGGCAATCATGGCCCAGCGGCTCAATCACTCGTGGTTCTACCACTATCTGCTCGATCCGCAAAAGATCCGCGCCGGCACCCGCATGCCCACCGGTTGGCCGGGAGGCAAGTCGACGCTCCCCACCGTCTTCGCCGGCAAGGCCGACGCCCAGATCGACGCGATCTGGCAATTCCTCACCGACGGCAAGAACGCCAATATCCCGCTCGGCGTCAAACCCGAATCGAAACCGCTCACGCCCTTCTTCACGGCCATCATCTACCGAAATTTCATCCAGGGCGCCGGCACGAACAAAGACCCCGGCGCCCGCGGCATCGGCGTCGGCTATCCCGAGAAAATCAGCCTCGCCTTCGACGCCAATCAAATGCGGCTCGGCCTCATCTGGCAAGGCGCTTTCATCGACGCCGGCCGGCACTGGACCGGTCGCGGCAACGGTTACGAACCCCCGCTGGGCGACAACATTCTCTCCATGCCCGAAGGCGTCTCCTTCGCCTCCCTCGCCAGCGCCACCGACGCCTGGCCCAAGGCGAACGCCAAGGAACTCGGCTACCGCTTCAAGGGCTACAAGCTCGACGCCGAGGATCGGCCGACCTTCCTCTATTCCTTCGGCGACATCGCCATCGAAGACTTCCCCAACCCCGGCACCGGCAAGGAACAGACGCTCGTCCGCACCTTCAAGCTGACCGCGCCCGGGAATGTGAGCAACGTTTACTTCCGCGCCGCCCTGGGCAAGAAAATCGTGGCCATGGAGGAGGGCTGGTACCGCATCGACGATTACTGGAAGGTT
>JBBQPM010000112.1:0-21930 GCA_038217425.1 Gemmatales bacterium | reverse complement strand
CCCGCCCGGATGGAAAGCCCATAGCGAGGGGATGCGCGGTTCAGTCCAACGGGAATCTATGCTGAGCCGCCCTCAAGGCGCCAGCGGGGGCCGCCGCCGTCAGCGGCGGCTCAGCATAGATTCCTTATCGTTCGCCGGCTTGGTCAATCGAATGGATGACTACGAACCGATCCTCCGGCGCGAGTTCAACGCAGAAGACGGCTCGTTCCTCATCCAACTTCGGTGCAAGTTGACTTGGGACAAGGCAGCATTTTCGCGGTTAATCCTGGCGATGGAGAAGTGCGCCGTCGCCCATCAGGGTCGTAACCTGATTGAGCGATGGATTGCAGAGGGCTTCTGGTATATTGAGGACTTCGCGAAAGACTGGTCCACGCACCCCAGCTTTCCCCGGACGCACGGTGAAGAATACTACGAGGCTGCATACGATCGCCTCAGCGATTTGTCGTGTTGGCTGTTTGTTGGCGAGAGTCCTTACGAGGGCGGCAAACCGCTTGAACCCATGTAGTCCTCGGCACGGCGCCGGCGAACCAACGGATGAAGCTGACCGGGGCCGCCATCTTGGTTTCGCGAGGCATGAAGTTCTTGCAGGCGGCCCCGGCAGCTTATCCTGATCGTTCGGCCTCAAGCAACACTGCGATGGAATATGATGACGAAGTTGTGCTGACGCGATACGTCTGGGACAACTACCAGTCCTTGATGACAGAATTTGAACGCCGCGTTGGCCTCGCGATTATCGGCCGTCAAAAGGCCGCGTCATCCTCGCCACCGATGGCTCGAATGTTGAATGAACGCTGGGGCGGAGAAGGGGATGCGGAAATTGAGGCTGCATTAGCCGACGGTGCCGAAGCTTTTCGATGTCAAGTATCTCGGCGGCTTCTAAATTTAGGTTTGTCTGAGTTGGGAATTGTCGTCAATCGATGTCCGCGATGCAGTCGAGTTGTCCGCACTCCCACGGCGCGGCAATGTTTCTGGTGTGGTCACGACTGGCATTGAATTCTGGCCGAACCGCCTTACGGTCCAGGTTGATAGCCGTCCCTTCGACGCAGACCGAATCCCCACCTACTCATTCCACATCGCATCACACGCCGCTCCCTTCCCTCGCGTTCCAAAACTGGCCTGTGACGAGGCCGGGCGGCTGTTCTACGCTCACATCTTAAACCTGTCAGGGCGAAGCCGAGGGGAGGCGGAGCGAAACCGTCAGCTCGGAAGGGCCTGGAGACAGTCCAACCACTCCCGACACCCTCAAGGAACAATGCCATGTTTGTCGAACTCGTCAAAGAAAGCATGGGTCAGAAGGCCGGCTATCGCTTCGACACCGACGAAGCCATCGCCAAGGCCCTGATCGCCACCGGCCAGGCCAAGCAAATCGAAAACGATCCGCTGGCGCCCGTCATCGCCAAGAGCATGGAGTCCATGCTCAGCAGCATCACCAACACCCTCAACACCACCCTGGAGGCGACCCTCAAGGAATTCGCCAACGCCCAGGGCAAGAGCCTTGCCCAATGTCGCCAGTTCATGACTGGTGCGATCTGCTTCCGCGAGAGATGCTTTCTGGGGGCGTGAGACAAGCACAACGGTCGTGGTGTCGCCGTTTGCCAACTGTGCGACTGCATGAGCGTATTTTTGCCGCTGCTTCTCCAAGCCTGAAAGCGGACCTAAACAGGATGCGCCGGATTCATTGGAATCAAGAAAGTTCGTCCATGCCGTTGGCAGTTGGAGAAGCCGAAGCGTGTGGCCGGTGGGAGCCGTATCAAAGATGATGTGATCGTACTTTTCGGTCGCCACATCATCGGTCAGCAGCCCCGTGAACTCGTCAAAGGCAGCGATCTCTGTGGTACAAGCTCCGGACAACTGCTCCTCCATTCCCTTGACCGTCTCCACAGGCAAAACGTCACGCACGGGTCCGACAATCCGATCTCGATACGCCTGCGCTGCCGCTTCGGGATTAATATTCAGTGCATATAAGCCAGGAACGCCTGGAATCGCAGTGTGGTCATGCTCTCCAATCGCTACCCCAAAGACTTGGCCAAGATTGGATGCCGGGTCGGTGCTGACCAGCAAGACCTTTCGTCCACCGTCCGCAATCGTTACCGCCGTGGCACAAGCCAAGGAGGTCTTGCCAACCCCACCCTTGCCCGTGAAGAACAGTAGTCGTGTCGGCTGTTTCAGGAGACGCATTTTAACCTCTGAATTTAGGATTGTTCGCAACACGAGGACGATGAACTATTTTTGCCTTCAGTATCGCCACAGCAGCCAGTCGTCATCATGGGAAGGTCTGGCAGAGAATTAGGCGTGATTCCAGTCCAAGCCGCCAATTGGTTGCGATTGGGCATTACGCTACGGCTGACAACTGCATTATTTACCACGACCACCGGCAAGCACCCGTTTCCATGTTTCTTCAATTCTTCTCGGATAAGGCCGCTCGCTGCGAAGAGTTCGGGCCGGTGTGCCGGGTTGATTCTCTGCACTTGGACACCTTGCCGCTCCAACCACTGAAGGTCGGCTGAAAACGTCACGAGTGCGGGATCAACGTCAGCGCCACAAACTCCACTGGAACAGCACAACGGCTTGTCAAAAATTTGAAGCGTGGACATCTTTTCTCCTTTAAGTTCATAGCATGACCGCCCGATCAAGTCGCATCCGGATGAAACAGCTTGTACGTCTTGTACCCACCGCCGATGTTCGACGCCGAGAAGCCGGACTGCCGCAAGATGCGGGTCGCCAAATAGCCTCGTTGTCCTACCTGACAATATGCGGCAATCTCTCGATCACGAGGAATTTCTTCCAGCCGAGAACGCAACTCATCGACCGGGATGTTCACGGCTCCAGGAAGATGACCAGCCGAGAACTCCTGGGACGTGCGAACATCCAGCACGAACGCTCGCTGATTTTCTGGAGCGGCCAGGACTGCTTCGACATCGACCTGGGGATGGTCGCCTCGCAGAAGCCCGCCTGCCACGAACCCCGCCATGTTGATTGGGTCTTTGGCCGACCCGTACTGCGGTGCGTAGGCCAATTCCATCTCTTCGAGGTCAAAGACCGTCATGCCAGCCTGGATCGCCACGGCCAGAACGTCGATCCGCTTGTCCACACCGGCCCCGCCGACGCCTTGCGCCCCAAGCAGCTTTCCCGTCTCCGGGTCGAAGATTACCTTCAGAGTCATTTGCTCCGCACCGGGGTAGTATCCGGCGTGATGCGTTGGATGAACGTAGACCTTGCGAAGCGGGCGATTGGCTCGGCGCAGGCTCTTTTCCGACGCGCCGGTCATTGCCGCCGTGTTGTCGAAAAAACCCAGGATGGCAGTCCCCTGAGTTCCCCGGTATTTCACGGCACGGCCAAAGATATTATCGGCAGCAATCCGGCCTTGCCGATTGGCTGGTCCCGCCAACGGTACTTGCGTCTGGTCGCCGGAAACGAAGTCTTTGACCTCGATGGCGTCCCCGACCGCGTAGATGTCCGGGTCGCTTGTTTGAAGATACTCGTTGACCCGGATGCCCCCACGAGGCCCGACCTCAAGACCTGCATCGACTGCCAGCTTGTTCTCTGGGCGTACGCCTACACCCAGGATGACGAGTTGGGCGGGCAATCGCTGGCCCGATTTCAGACGGACCACGAGGCCATCAGCGGCCTGCTCGAAACCGTCCGCAGATTGTCCAAGCAAGACCGTCACGCTTTTTCCCGCCAAGGCTTCCAGGATGGGCGTCGTCATCTCCTTGTCGAACGGCGGCAGCACTTGGTCCTGCAACTCGCCCACCGTAGTTGCGATCCCCCGCTTCACGAAGTTCTCGACCAGTTCCAGGCCGATGAATCCCGCCCCCACCACGACGGCCTGCTTCACGCCACGATCTACTTGCTCCTTGATGCGGTCCACGTCTTGAAGATTTCTCAGGGTGAAAATGCCCGGTAAGTCGATGCCGGGAATCGGGGGGCGTAACGGCGCTGCCCCCGGTGCGAGGAGCAGCTTGTCGTAGAATTCCTCGTACTCTCGTCCCGAAGCAAGATCACAAACACGCACCTTCTTCGCTGAACGGTCGATGGACTCCACGGATGTTCTGGTCCGCACATCGAGCTTGAAACGGGTGCGCAATTGCTTCGAGGTCGTGACCAGCAACTTCTCCCGCTCGGCGATCTCGCCGCCGACGTAATACGGCAGGCCGCAGTTGGCGAACGATACGTCTGGCCCCCGCTCGAACATGATGATCTCGGCGTCTTCCGACAACCGACGAGAACGAGCGGCTGCGGACGCTCCACCGGCTACCCCACCGACAATGAGCAATTTCATGATCCGACTCCATTGGGTTCGTTTGAAAGATTCAGCGGGTGCAGCAGGACTTCGTATCCTCCTTGCACTGGTTCCACGGCATACGAGCTAGGATCATGCCCATCCCGCAGGTGTCGGTGATTCCGGCGAACACCAGTCCGGCTCCGACGAATGCCGATAGGCCGATGAATGCAAGATGGACGAAAGAGAGTCCCGCCCCCAGCAGCACGAGCGATCCCGCTGCGATGCGTACTTGCCGCTCCAGAGAGATGGCTTTCTTTCCACGCAGGACCGGCAGACCGGCTTCGATGCAGGCCAGAGTGCCGCCTTCGATGTTCACCACGTTGGAAAAGCCTGCCTTGGCGAACTTCTCGCACGCCTGCTGGCCTCGACTGCCAGATCGACAGAGGATGTACAGTGGCTCATCGGCAGAGCCGTTGCGGGCCTGCATCAGCGTTGCCGGGTCGAGTCGATCCAGCGGGACGTTTCGGGCGATCTCGACGTGGACCTCACGGAACTCGACCGGCGTGCGCACGTCGATCAAGTCGATCTTCTTGCCTTCCTTGCACAGTTCTGCAAGTTTGCGGGGCGATACTGCGGTTACGGTCATGGCAGTTTCCCTTCGTCGTTTGAACTCTCGTCGGTTGTCCGGAAGTTGGTTCGATGCTTCTGATCATAGAGGATTGACGGGGCCGAACTCGGCCCGCAGGCTCCACTCATTCAGGTCTTTACCCCGAAGCGTGGCAGCACCCAGACTTGCAGGATGATCCAGACGACGAGGATTCCCAAAGGGATGAGGATTTCCATGATCTTGGCTCCTTGAACTCGTGTTGTGGTATTCATTGATTGATTAGTCCCGACCTAACGACATTTATGCCGAAAAAAGTTACACCTTGCCGAACCGTTCCTCGATGCAGGCCATGATCTTCGCCAGATGCGCTTCAACGATCTCGTAGTATGCCTTTCGGCCTTCCTTCTTGCTGACAAGGAAGCCGCACCGCTGCATGAGCCGCAGGTGTTCGGAAGCCATGTGGCTGGGGATGCCGCACGCCTCGGCAAGCTCACCGACCGTGTAGCGGCCCTGGAGGAGCATCTGCACCATTCGTAGCCGGTGCGGGTGCGCCAGCGTCTTCAGGCATTCCGCCGCCTGCTCCAGTGCGTCCAGGCTCGTGAACCTGGGCAATTTCGGGGTCTTCGTCTTGGCGGTCATGGTGATCCTCACACTACTCAATTATATCGGAATATTCCGACATGTCAATCAGTATTTCTTGCCGGACGCTTGTTTCGATTCGTCCGGGGTAGAAAACCGTTCATCGGCGATCGTGCAAGCGGCCCGCCTATGGTCAGCAATGGTGGTAGAATGAAGGTGATGCAGCGAGGGTAGTTTTGAAACGAGGCAGCCGATGCTTCTGCACGAATTCAACTGGAAAGAAGGAAGTCATTCAGGCCTGGCCGACCGCCAAACGCGAGCCGCCTGGAAGAGCCGCGAACGAAAATCGTCCTGCCGCCCCAAGCCGACGAGCAAGAACCGCAGCGGATCGCCGTCGCCCCAGCGTAGTTCGCGAAAGCGATCGAGGGCCCGCACTTCGAGGTCGTCGAACCCGCGCGTCGCCGACACGGTGAGATGATCGATTCGGCCATCGCCGTCTTCGTCGGTGGGGAGGAAGAAGGCTTGCCCAGGCCCGCACATCGGCCGACCCTCCGCGTCCTTGCCCGCGAACGTTTGCGAGAAGACCGTTCCCTTTGCGTGTCGGTTGGGCCGAACTTCTGCGGATGCTGCTGACGTTGGTAGTTGCCCATCAGCGCCGACCTCATTAGTTCGTGTCCGCCGCGAACAGGCCAAGTCCACAGAATCTTCCGGAACCGAGCGCAATGGGGCCGGACATGGGATACTTCCAACGGATACGCATGTGATACATCGTGCAATTCGCGAGATGATGCGGTGATCGAGGGCGATAACGTTTCGCATCTTCGGCGCCTCGCAGAAACGGCATGCGATGAAAATCGAGGCTGGCCAACATGTCGAGCGAGTAACCCGCGTGACGAAACATTTTTGCCAGGAGTTTGTCGGTCTTCGAGGCCACACCTTCGTCGGAACCTGGAAGGGCGACCGGCGTCACCGTCGTCCATAGATCCGACGACTTGACATATTGGTTCAGCACGTAATCGCCCGTGAGCGGCACAAGCAGGGCATGACGCCCCTGTTCGCTTTCCGCCTGATGGCCTGCGAGGAACCGTTTGAGCCAGGCGATCTCTTTTCCCGTAGATCCAACCGGTTCTGCAATCAGTACCCGCCCAATTCGGCCGACACCGACGGCAGGTTGCAGCGATGGCAATGGCAGATACGAGAACCGAGGAAAAGAATCGGGCCCTTCGTGATGCCCGTAAACGTATTCGTCAATCCAAGCCTGCGAGTGGCCCGAGTTGCTCGCAACCTTTCCGGCCGCGCCGCGAATCATTCCCGCGACCCGAACTGCATCGGTCGCTGCATACGTCTGCGATTTGCCGGTTTCCGGGTTCAAGAACCGGAAAGCCGAACCCGGACGCGATACCGGATCTCCGTCGCGGACATAGCCAACGGTGCGAAACGCACTCAAAGGCGGGACGGGGCGAAATCCATTCGGCTGGAGGCGACCCAAGAATGCTTGATGTTTCTCAACAAGTGCACCAAGTGTACCGGCAACTGGAGCTCGCAAAGGTTTCCCTCCCGTCGGCGTTGATCGCCAGTGCTCGCCCGGAAGCTGATCGACGTCATCCTCACTAAGAATCGAGGCGTTCCCCGCAACCATGTCGATGCCCCAGCCTAAGTGCGTGATTGAACGAGCGGCTGAAACCAAAGTCTTCAAGTGTTCGAAGTGCTCGTCGATGATCGGCCAAAGATAGTGGACCACATCGCTACCGATGAGTCGGTGGGGGCAGATGTCTTTCTCGACACGGTGTTCCGCAATGGAGGCGTCGATTGCGCCGCGCCTCCATGCGGCGCCCACCAGATCGCCTGCATTGTTGGGGACGTACATACGGTAGGGCGTAGGTCTGGCGTTCACCGCCGGTGCTACGATTCGAGGTAATTGCCCTTCCAGCCACTGCAATGCGCGTGACACACCTTCAAGCAGCGTCGAACCGCGTTGCTGATTGGCAGATGCGTTTACGAGTGCTTGAAAAACACGCAGCGGCGAAGGGGGCCATTCCGGTTGATCGGCATCGCCACGGCCGTGAAATGATGGCACGGGGTCGAGGAACCGAATTGACAATGCGAGGTAGTTCATCAGCGATCCCCCTGTGCCGCCGTGCCAGCATCGCTCTTTTTGCCCTTCTTGCCTTTCCCTTTGGAATCCGCGTCTCCTGAAACATCGTTCTTTGCCAAGTCTTTTTTGAACTCGACCGTATGCCCATCTTCGACTTTGAAAGCCTTCGCAGCAAGGGTCGCAAACGCTATCGCCTCATCGTGCGTGAGATTCGCGGTTTCGCGTTTACCGTTCGCATGAACGATGCTAAACTCTCGCGGCTTGTCAGGATCGGGCACGAGGTTGCATCCTTGCCTCAAGTATGTCGAAGCATTCGCGGTGAAAGCGACGAGGGACAATCCCAAGATGTAGCGGCGTAGAGTCATCGTCATTTTCGTGTCCGAAGCGCTGAGCAACCGCAACGCGGCGAGCGAAAGTGTCGCGTCTCGGCGAATCCCGCCGGTAACGATCACGCCGCCGTGCGATCCGGTAGCTGGGACGTGGACGAAGCCTCGTTCTGAGTAGGCAGCTTTCGTTGCGTTGTCGGCCGGGTCATCGAGCAGTTTTTCGTTCACATAGTCGGTGGCCGGATTAAATTGAGCGGAGCGACGGAGTTTCTTGACGTCGAAAGCACGAATCGTGGAAGACACCAAGCGGGGCAGCTTCACTTGAGTGTTGCGAGAATCCCACACACCGAACACCACCGAGGTCGGAGCAATTTGGACAAGCGGCATCGAATTGCCCTTCTGAGCTGCTTTGAACGCCGCCTCGAGTTTCGGTTGCAGCTCCGTGCAGCGAATCAGCGCGTCTCCGGCGCGGTGCCCAGCCTCTAGCAAGCTAACTTCCTTTTCGCCGGCCTTCACCTTTATTTGTGGGATGAGCGCGGCATACTTGTCCTTCCCGAAAAGGGGCTCGATGCGGTTGGCTTGGGAGCCGACACTGTCAATCAGGCAAACATTCTTTTCGCCCTCGGGCGGATCAATGTTGTAGCCTCCCGCGAAAGCTCTTTTGTCTTCGGCCGGTGCGTAGGTCGCGGGGAAGATGACGCCGTCCGCGCCTTCGACGGGCATCAGGTGTTCGCGTATCACGAGTGCGGCCACATCGTCGTTCTCTAGCCACTTGTCGAAGAGAGTTGCATCATTCATGGAGATCTCCTGAAAAAGGGACGGCGGGAAGAAAGCTTTTGAGATATTTGGTGCGGTACAAGAGGCGAAACTCGAATAGTAAATCGTCCTTTGTCGCGAGAAATCCGGAAGCTGCGGGTGCCGCGGCTTGGATGGGATACGGCTGATTCCATAGGCAATACAGGAACCGATTGTCGCTTCCGAGCTGCCGCGGGCGGAATCGTTGCAGTCCGATGAACGCGAGAAGCTCCAGAAGCGGTCGAGCCGTAGATTCGATCCGTGTAGCCGAGCTGGAGGCCAACGGATCGAAACTGAAGCCCAGATCGATCGCCGAGCCTTGTCCGCCCAGATCGGAATCGAAATTAAATGGGAGACCGCCTCCGGAATCGGATTCGCTAAACCATCTTTCGGTAGGAAGCGAGGCCCACGACGGCTTGTTCAGGGCTTGCTTCATGGCGGTAGCAATGTCGAGCACGGATTGCCGACCAGCCCAAGTTTTGAACCGACTGCCTCCAGCGAAGTCATCTAGAAACCAATCGATTTGGAAGCGGAAATTACCTGTCAGGACGATTGGATTTTCTCGACGAAGTTTTTCGAGCGCCTCTCGTTCCGCAGCAAGTGCTGGCGTCCGCGCACTTCCCTTAAACTTGCCGAGTTCGTCGAAACGCGCAGTCTCCTTCACTGTCATGGTGTTCGTCAGCTCGCACTCGACCAGCGACTTCAGAATCAAGTCCGCTTGCTTTTGACTTGAGGCATCCGTTCGAAGGCAAAACTCATGCTGCTCAAACCACCCTTCCGCTCCAGGAAAAAGGCGGTCCGCCCATTCCAGAAGGCCGCAGCAAGCGAAGAATTGGCCTGGATTCGCTGGTTCGACATTCACCCGAACATTCGCGTTCATCGAATTTCCTCCTTCGACGGTTCGGCGCTCGCGGCCCAGTCGGCGGCACGCAACAGCGATTCCAAGTATGCCAGGCCCCATCGTCCGTACTTGCGTTGCAAGCGGGCGTATCGTTGCGACGTTTTTGAAGCGACATCATCCGCTGCCGATTGCGATCGTTCCGGGTCGAAGACCCTCTCGACTGGAAAGTGGGGCCTGCCGTAGCCGTGATGCACCGCGATCAGATGGCAAACGAGATCTTTTTGATCTTCGGTCAGCGTCTTAAACTCTAGTTGCTTCTCGATATCGATCAGCGAGCCTAACTCATGGCGATAAGTCGTCAGCTCGCGTGACTTCCAAATCCTGCCAGACTTCGGATCTTTCCCGGACTTGGCATACCAGACCGACGGCTGAGGGTTGCCAATGCCGTGCTGCCAGGCCAATCGCATTTTGCCGAGGTCATGGAAGCGGGCAGCGATTACCAGCGCTTGATGCAAATCCGGCGAGCCTTTAAGTAGTGCGTCGGCAAACTGCGTGGCACGGCTGACAACGTCGTTGGTATGATGGTGCCAGGCTATCGCCAAACTCGCAGTTTTGGATGCGTCGTCGTCGGCAGACTTCGGTCGAACGTACCATCGCCAGATTCGCGGCTCCGCTTCTTCGTCGTCTTGATTGGGAAGTTCGATTTCGCGAACGAGGCGGTATTTCTCCGACAGATTCGCAGGCTCTTCGGCGCCATCCCATAGGCGGAGCCGACGTTTTTCGCTTTTGGCAACATCGACGTACCACTTGTCCGAAACGTCTTCCGCAAAGGTTGAGTGGCCGTTCAATAGCCCCTTGTCCAGTCCGCCGCTACTTGGCGCCAGCACAACTGTCATGTCGTCGATCCGATCTTTGCGATTCTTGTCCGCCAGCAATTCAAGCGTCACGACCTCAATCTTTCCTTCTTGATCGATCAGCCATGCAAAATCTCCAGGATGCAGTTCTGCCAATTGCGCGAGGTGCTTGAATACGCGGTTACTCGAATCTCGCAAGAGTTCGTGCGGCTTGAGTGGGAAGTCTTCCAGCAGATCTTTTGGCTTGTAAACCACGAGCAAGTCGCCTGTGATTCTGTTGACCTCATCTCGCCAAGCAATTTGCGTGATGGGGGGCTCCCAAGGTCTGATTCCTTGAAGGTACGGTGCTACCGGAGGTCGGCCGGGGAGCTTCTCGCGAATCGTGGTCAAAGCCCAGGCATCAAAGAGAATATCGGTCGTTGGTAAGATCGTCGGTGTCGGGGCAAACGCTGCAATGCGGGCGTCGGGGTCGAGACCCGCTAGCGCCTGTGGGCTGCCGTCGCCTCTGAGTTCTTGCAAAAGCGCTAGAGTCCGCTCGAGGCGTACGCAACGGTCGTCGTCTTCAAATTCGGTTGGATGGACGATATCGATCTGCGTATCGCGGCGTTCGCCGAAGCGATTGACTCTGCCGAAGCGCTGGGCCATGCTGTCGAAAGTCGAAAGATCGCAGACGAGATGGTCGGCAGAGATGTTAACGCCGACCTCGCCCGCACTGGTGCAAATCAAATAGACCGTCCCCGGCTTGTGTTCAACTTTCGGTTTCGGTAGAAACCTGGCGAAGATCTGATCGGATTCGGCGAGGGCGTCTCGTTCGAGTCCGCGCAGCGTGCCGGTGAGTTGCTGGACGTTCTGGTCGGCCCTTCTCAGGCATCCTGCGATTTTCTCAACGTCATCGACGCGTTGCACAAAGACAAGAATCGCTCGCCCTGAATCCTGGTGCGCCAGTGCCAAGTCGGCAACTTGGTCAGCCAGCTTGCGTTGGTCTTTCAGCTCAAAAAAGCGGAGGTGCTTCGGGGCCGTGATCCGCTGCGCGACGATCGGATGCTCGCGATCGGCATCCGATAGGCCGAACGGCTTGCCCTGTCCGCGTGATGTAGCGGAAAGCTCCATGACTTGAAAACGCCCGAACTCTTTGCAGCGAGTCTGTTCGTCTTCGATGCTTTGAAGTAGTGATTGGAACGCCGGCTCTAGGTGGGCTTCGTCATGCACGAGCAGCACGTCTTGCCCCAGGAATCCCGCATGCAGCGGCTTACCCTTGAAGCCGACGCCGTAGCCGCTGAAGAGCAGTCGACTGCCGATCATGTCCACGGTACCGCAGATGACCGCCGGCTTGGAGGGATCGGCCGACCACGATCGGTTATCTGCAAACTGGCCGCGCAACGTGCTGATAGCGATCTTCGGAACTGCTGCTGCGTCAGCCTGCTTTGCGATCTTCTCCACTTCCGTTGTCGTCTGATCCACAACGGTTCGGCGATTAACGACGTAAACGAGGCGGCGCGGCATCTTTTCGGGATGGGTCGCCAGCGCGATCAGCCAGATGGCGATCACTGAAGTTTTGCCGAGGCCCGTGGGGATATTGCACGACCTAGGAATGTTGCCAGGGCGATCTTCAACAAATCGCTGATAGAGAGCCGTCTGCCAAGGGAAGGGGGCGGTATTGGTCAGCGCCTGAAAGGCGGTTTTGAAGCGGGTGTCGCTCATTGAATGTCCATTCCTTACCTTTTCAAATCACAATAAGGCTTGACAAATTGCTCGTCAAGAAGTAAAGTTGAAATTATCCGAATTTTTTCGGATTCATTGAAGTTTGTGCTTTGAGAAGGTTGGACTTGTCGCCCAGAATTTAACCGCGGCCACCGGCCGCGGACCCATTGAAACTGCGAGAAATGCTCGTTTTTCGCTGCCCGGCTTGAATCCCCTCCGCGAGACGGATGGGCCAGCGCTCTTCCTCGCCGTCGATCCGCATGCGGATCTCGGCGTCGGCGGGCGAATGATCGATCGGCGTTTCTAGCACCAAGAAGTTGTGCCCCAGCTGGGCGATTGGTAGGATGTGGCCGTTGACGCGCAGTTCCATGTGAACGATGGCAGAGTGAACCCGAGGTTTGCGGTCGGCGGTAGCCATGGAAAATTTCGACCTTCTCGATCGAGCCCTCGTCTACGCTCAGCAGCACGGTCTGACGCTGGGCAGCGAACTCGGGGGTGGTGTTCAAGGTATCGTTTGGACTGCGAAAAGCCAAGACGAGCAGGGCCGAACCGCGATTAAAGTTCATCGTCAAGAAGCGGCGTATCTCCGTGAACGAAACGCATATCTTCGGCTTCGAGAACTTGGCGTCAACGCCATCTATGGCAGCAACGTCCCCGAGCTGCTCGATTACGACGACGATCTGCAATTGCTGAAGCTGACCGTGGTGACTCGCCCCTTCGTGCTCGATTTCGGCGGAGCGTATCTCGATCGGCCCCCCTCGTTCTCCGACGAAATCATGGCCGATTGGCACTCGGAGAAAGCCGAGCAGTTCGGCAAACGTTGGCCCGCGGCCCAGGCGATCCTGCACTACCTCGAAGGGCTCGGCATTTACGTCATCGACGTCAATCCGAACAACATCTCCTGGCTCGATTAAAATATCATTCATAACACAATCAGCCTAAGCAATAATCACCATATCCCGGCTGTCGTACTTCTCCGTCGGTTGGCCCATCGCTTCGATGCCCGCGGCGCAGCGATCGCAGAGCGGGATGAATAAGACCTGATCCGCCTTCAAATCCAGAATCTCGTGGAGCCGGGCCTTCAGTCGTATCAGATCTCTTGCGGATATACGACAACTAAATACGGAATACTGCCGACGCTCGCCGAAATCCTCGCAGGCCTTCGCAACCTTACGAAGCCGCTTGGCGTCGCGGATGTCGTACGTCACGAGCCAGGTTTCCATCAGCGCACCGTGAACCCGGCGTAGGCGGGGATGTCGCCGCGGATGTGGGCGGAGAGCATCCGCGCCTGCACCTCCATCATTCGTCCATAAGCCATCTTGTAGCCGAAGACGGGATGCGTCACGATCGTCGCCTTGCGCTGTTCGTAGGCCTGGAAGAATCGTTTGCGGCCCTCTTCCGTCAAGTGGCAGGCGTCGCGCCAGGTCATGAAGTGGCTCGGCGTCAGCCAACCGTTGTTGATGAGCGTCAGCACCACGGAGTCGGCGATCACGCTGCGGAACTCTTCCATTAAATCCAAAGCGAGCGAGGGTTTGCCGTGCCGGCCGACGTGGAAGAAGCCTTGGTACGGATCGAAGCCGACGGCGCAGAGCGACGAGAAACAATCCTTCAGCAAGAGGGCGTAGCCGAAGGAGAGGAGGGCGTTGACGGGGTCGCGCGGCGGACGGCGGTTGCGGGTCTTGAAGTCGAAGGTTTTGCCGGGCGTGGGCGCCTTGATCATGCGGTGGAACTGGCTGAAGTAAAGGGCCGCGGCCTGGCCCTCGGTGCCCAGGAGGACCGCGGGGTCGGTGATACGATCGATGCGCGGCAGCAGATCGGCCATGTCGCGGGCGGCGGGTTCGTCGCTGCCGCGGTCGTCACCGCGCAATGAACGCATCAGCAGCGTGCGCTGGTTGGCGATCTTGGCCTGGACGACGGCCTTGGCGAGCGTCAGGGCACGCTGCGGGTCGGCGAAGATGCGGAACTGATGGACGCGGAGCGAGACGTTCTTGGTCGGCGCCGGTTGGAGCGCGGCCACGAATTTACCGTGGCCCGTCAGGTAGACGACCGGCACTTCGAGCGTGGCCAAACATTCGAGTGCCTGTGTCGAAACCTGCACGTTGCCGAAAACGACGACCTGGCGCAGCGGCGCGATGGGGATGCGCTGGATCTCCTGGCCGTCCTTGCGGACGACGAGATGTTCGCTCCGTTTGCCGACGTGGCTGCCGGGCTCCTGCAGGTAGAGGACGGCGCCCTCCTCGACTTGCGGAAAGACGCGAGTGACGTTGGCTGGCGCTTCGGCGGCGAGACGGTCGTGGCTGAGGCAGTAGAGCGTCTCTTCGGGTTGGCAGATCGGCGCGAGCGAACAGCCGAAGCAGCGATGGCGCAAGTCGGCGGGGAGCGGTTCGGGCGGGGCATCGCGTTCGGAAAGTTCGCGGATCAGGCGGATCGCTTGCAGCGTCTTGTCGCGCAGGGTCTCGTCGAGCGGCACGCGGACGCGGGTCTTGCTGCCGATGTAGTAGATCGTCCCGAAGTCGATGCGGACGCTGAACTCCTCTTCGAGCAGTAGAGCTTGGGCGCAGATCTGGACGGCGTCGTTGTCCCAGTAGAGCGTTTCGTAATGTTCGCCCGGCCCGGCGCCTCGCTTGTATTCGACCGGCTGCATGGTGCCGGCTTTCTCTTCGAGAAGATCGAGCTTGCCGGTGAGGCCAAGGCGTTCGCTGCTGAGCTGGACGCTGCGCGTGTGGAGCAGGTCGCCGTCCTTGCGGGTGCGGTGTTGGAGGTCGGGATCGTCGACGCGGCGATGCTGGAACAGGCCGTCCTCGACGTGTTCGTTGATCGGCATCACGGCCTCGACGTATTCGAGATAGTAGAGCCGCGGGCAGTACGTCACCTGGTTGAGCGCGCGGAGCGGAATCAGATCGACATCTTGGAAGAGCATGATGCACCTGGGAGTTAGAAGGGAGAGGCCTCTGCACACGCAGTTTCGAGGCTTGGGTTTTCTTCGACGGCAATGAGCGCGGTCGTGAGCGGATCGAACGACGGCAGGGCGGCGCCGAGCAGGCCGTCGAAATCGCCGACCAGCGCGGAAAGCGTGAGAATGGCGCGGTCGAGTTGCTTCTCGCGTTTGGCCCAGTCGCGTTGGTGCCAGCGCTTCTCGTCGATGAGCGCGTCCTTCATTGTCTGATAGGCAGCGACGACGCCCTCGATCTTGAGGCGAAACGAGGGGCCGTGCAGGTAAGCGACGACGCGGTCGGCGCGGGTCTGCGGGCCCTCGGAGGCGCGGCGCGTGCGAGCGACTTCGATGAGTCCAAAACGGAGCGCGACGGCAAGACCTTCGAGGCAACTTCGGCGTGCAATCCAGAGACCATCGATTTGGCCGAAGAGGGCGAGGTGCTTGGGCATCTCGGCAGAGACGAGGACGGCGAGGTCGGCGCGGGCGGCCATTTGATCGTCCCGGAGTTTCGGCAGCCAGGCGTTTTGCCAGGACTTCGTGCGTTTCGATTCGTAGAGGATGGTGCCGCAGACTTGGCCCGAGGAATCCCGAACGCGTTGGAGGACGTCGCCGCCGTGAACGCCGACGGGGACGGGTTCAATGTCGTCGCGCGGGAATTGGCCGCGGAGGAACTCTTCGAGATCGATCTCGGCGGTTTCGCCCTGGATGCTGGGAATACCGAGCTCCGCCTTGCGTTTGAGTTCGTCGATTTGTAGACGCAAGTTGGCGGTGAGCCGTTCGCGGTCGGCCTCCTTCAGGCGATGGTTCTCGTCGGCCTGGCGGTGGGCTTCTTCCCGGATCTTGGCGCGCTCTTCGTCGAGGGTCCGCTGGAGCGTCAGGGCCAGCTCGCGCTGGCGATCTTCCAAATCTCGGCGTTCGATGCGCAGTTGGCGTTCCTGCTCGTGGGCCAGTTGCAGGCGTTCACGGGTCTCTTGAAGTTCCGCGGATTGCGCCTGGCGGACGGCTTGGTCGAAGGCGTCGCTCATCGGGATTTCGCGCTGGCAGTGCGGACAGAGGATGTTCGCGGGCATGATGCGGTCTCCGGGTTTGAGGTTCACGCAGAATGTTCCGTCGCGATTTCGAAAGTTCGACGAGAAATCCACCTTCCCCAAGTACATCGTTGCCTGTAAGGTGGATTCATCCTGGCGCGTTGGACTTCCCCATGCACGCTTCGCCCATGCTGTCGCGGGAACAAGAACGTGATCTCCATCGACGCCTCGTCGAGGACGATCCGACCGCCTCCGTTGACTTGGCCGAGACGTATTACGTTTGGCTCATCGCGTGTCTCAAAAATAAGAATCCGGACATCCATGAGGAGGCGTGCGTCTCCGCCGCCACGGATGCCTGGAAAAGTCTCGTCAAAAATCCTCGCTCGTACGATCCGGACAAGTTGCCGCTTTCAAGCTTTCTGCGCATGTCCGCCCAAGGAGATCTTCGGAATCTCCTCAAGAAAGAAGTTTCGCATCGGCACGAGTCGCTCGATTCTGTCGAAGATTCTCTGTTGGGCGGGAATGATGAGAAGGAGCCGGCGATCTTGCCATTCCAGCGCGACTCGGCGTCTGCCATCCTCAAGCTGGTTCGCGAGGGGCTCAGCGCGGGCGAACTGAGGGCGCTGGATCTGTGGTTGCAGGGCGAGCGCACGACGAAGGCGTTTGCCGACGCACTGGATCTGAAACATCTTTCCAGCAAGGAGCAGAAGGACGCGGTCAAAAGGTCGAAGGACAAAATTAAGAAGCGCGTCGAACGGGCACGGAGGGAACATGACGAATCGACTTGAGAGCTTGGCCGATCGCCTGGTGGACGACTCGGCGTTTCTCGCCTGTCCGCTGCACGTTTACGCGCAGACTCGGGAATTGGACGCCGCGGGTTTGGGCAGCTTTCTCGCCTGCACGCCGGAGGATCTCGTGCGCTTACGTTTGTGTCGCACGCCGCGGGAGGACGCGGCTTCGTTTCGGAAGGATCTCGAGCACATCGCCGTTCGTATTCGTGTGGACGAGGATCGTCTTGCGGAAGCGGTACGCTGCGGTCAATCGATCCTGAAGATGCGGCCAGCGACCGGCGGCGCGGGGACATTATGGGCGGCGCGCGATGCCGACGAAACGGGAGGCGATTCATGAGAGTCGCCGTTTGGGCTGCGGAACTCGCCGATGCGTTTTGGAAGGAAGCGGGAGGAAACGCATCTTTCCCTCGCGATCTTCGACGGGCCGTACCGCGCGCTGTGCAGCTCGGCGTTTATGAATTGCCGGGGCTCACGATCCATGCGGTGCGCGATTGCTTACGACGGGGAGGAATTGCGATCGCGATCGATGTCGCCGATCGCCCGCTGCACGGATGTCTGACCACTTTTCACGGGGCCGGCACCATCTTCGTGAACGCTCATGATTCCGCAGAAGAACAACGCTTTTCGATCGCACACGAACTGGCCCATTACTTGCGCGACTACTGGCGGCCGCGACAACGCGCGGTTGGGCGACTGGGGGCTGAAGTTGTCGAAGTTCTTGACGGATGCCGAGCACTCACGCCAACGGAACGACTTCAGGCGCTGCTGGGCGAGATCTCCGTTCAGCCTCACGTTCATTTCCTGGCTCGTGATCCCGACGGACAACCTGCGTCTCGCGCCATCGTCGACGCGGAGGCCTGCGCGGACGAATTGGCGTACGAACTGTTGGCGCCGGTCGAGCATCTCGCGAAGAGTATACCGCGAACGGCGGCGCAACTGGCGCTATGTCTACGGCTCGAACATGGATTTCCAGCGGCACAAGCGGAGAGATATGCGGCGCTGTTGCTCGACGCGCCGCCGCGGATGGATCCTCTTTGGGGCCTCTTGAAACGAACGCTTACCGAAGACTGGGAGGAGCCGGCTTATGTCCGATGACGCGACGATCTCGGCAGCCGACTTTCTGAACGCCTTCGGGGAAGACGTTCGGCGGACGCTTGACCTGACGACCTGGAGCGTCGGCGCCGATCTGACGCAGGAGGTCGATCGCATCGCGCGCGAAGTGAGTCAGTCGGTGCTGGACGAAGAAGGGTTGCACGCCGCCATTCGCGAGCGCGTCTTTCCGATGATCGCTGCCGCTGCCGACGCCCCGAAGAACGCCGGCAAGCACGCGGCCACGAAGGATGAGCTGCTCAAGATTCAGCGCGGCCTGCTCTTTCGCGGCGCCGTCGAGGCATGCACCGGCGCCCTGCACGTCCACGACACGCTGCCGCTCACGATCTTCCAGATCGGCGTCACGCTCACGTCGTATCAAGGCGACCGCGGCACGTGGTTCCAACGGCTCTTTCGCCACGATCTGCGCGAGCGGCGCGAGGATCCGGTCCAACAGGTGCTAGAAGTCCTGGAGAAGCGCGCCCGCGAAGACTCGCCCGACATGGGTGAACTCGTGCAGAAAACGATCCTCGGATACGCCGAGCGCGGCATTCTGTTGCGCCGTTCCGAAGCAATCTGGCGCATGGGTCGCGGCAACCCGGTGACGTACGAACTCCTCACCGGCGGCGGCATTGCCGAACTCATGCAGGCGTGCGTCAACATGCTGCGCGAACTCATCGAGCGGCAGCGAAAGTTCGTCTTCGTCGCCAATCCGCCCCGCGATTTGTTGCTGCGAACCATCGGCGAGGCGCTGCGTCCCTGGGAGTTCGCCATCGTTTCGCGGCTCAGCGATCGCCTCGAAACCTGGCTACATCAGAAGCGCTTTACGGCCGAGACGAAACCGTTGACCTGGGACGACGTGCCGCTCCCCGCGTGGGAATGGATTCCTCGCTTCATCCGCGAAGTTGCGTCGAAGGTTGTCGTGGGCGTGTTCCGTTCGACCCCGCTGGCGCCGGCGCTCGTCTTCTACGCCCACGAAGATCACGCGGACGTGGCGGCGCGGTTGGCGATCGCCGACGGCATGTTTCAGGAACAGTCCGGCTTTCCGCTTTTGCTCGATCTATCGAGCCGAGTG
Source organism: Gemmatales bacterium (assembly GCA_038217425.1). Taxonomy (GTDB): domain Bacteria; phylum Planctomycetota; class Planctomycetia; order Gemmatales; family Gemmataceae; genus JAIEPT01. The sequence goes on along the minus strand of JBBQPM010000112.1, from coordinate 2,989 downwards.
GGCAGCGCTGTCTTCGGCGAAAGCCTGGAAGAACTGACGGGATCGGCGTACGCCGCTGCGGGCGTCCCCTTCCGCAAACGCGGCGATTGAGGAATTCTAAATGTCCAGCGATCTTCAAGAGCGTCTTGAGGCCGACATCACTGCCGCTGGGGGCGAACTTGTCGTTTCTGCGGGCACGCTCGGCGTCACCATGTTCGATCTCCCCGGCAGCGAGGATCAGACCGTCACCGTCCTCTTGTCGTCGGATCATTTGCAGAAGATGCCGTCGCAGGCTTTGGTGCGGATTCGCAGTCGGCCCGATGGTCGCAACTACCTCGGCATGGTGACGGCGGGGCCGTTCGCGGAGCCCGACAGTTTGAAGGCCGATTCGGCGATGCTCAAGACGCTGCTGGCACGAGGCGGAAATTACCTGCCGCCCCACCACGGTTGGGTGCGCGTGTCGCTCCTGGGCGAGGAGTTGGCCGACGGCACGCTTTGCCCGCCGCGTCTTCGTCCGCTGCCGCACAGCCAGGTGACGCCGCTCAGCGATGAAGACTCGGCGAAAGTGCTCAAGGCGACCGGCGACATCCGGCTTGGACTCGTAGTCGGTTACGAGAAAGTAATTGTTGGCGTGCCGTCGCAGGCGAAGGACGTGTTGCCGCGTCACACCGCCGTGCTCGGCACCACCGGCGGCGGCAAATCGACGACCGTCGCCCGACTCGTGGAGCAAGCCCAGGCTGCGGGTCTCGCCGTCATCTTGCTCGACGTCGAAGGCGAGTACACGCATCTGCACGAGCCGACAACGAATAAGAAGATGCTCGCAGCGCTCGCGGATCGCGGCCTCGAAGCGCAGGGCGTCCCCGCGGATCGGATGACGATCTACCATCTCGTGGGCCGAGAGTCGGCGAATCCCGAGCATCCGCATCGTGTGCCGTTCTCCTTGCAATTCGCGAGGCTTTCGCCCTATGCCGCTTCGGAAATACTCGGCCTCACCGAGCCGCAGGTGCATCGTTACTTCGTCGCGTACGACATCGCCAAGGAGATGACACGCGAGCTAGGAATGTTTCCTATCCCAGGCTCCAAGGATTTCGAGGCGCAAGAACGTATGGCAATAGAGATTGACGAGTTCGAACGAGGCTACCCTCGGATGACCCTCGATCTGCTTCACGACGTCGTAATGGCCTGTCACGATTCGATCGCCAAGGACAAAGAAGATAAGTCCGGTAAGGGCGAAGAGCGTGTGCAACGTCGATTCAAGACACTGCAGTTGAACGAGAAACCCGGGCGCGAGATTCTCAATCGTAAGATTCACGCTTCGGGTAAGCTTGATAGCGGCCAATCCTGGCGCGCACTGCTTGGCAAACTCGGCCGGCTTCAGCGACTCAAAGTCTTCGACGCGGAAGCGAAGGCGATGAACTACGCGAAACTATTGCAGCCCGGTACCGTGAACATTCTCGACCTTTCCGACTCGGGCATGTCGGAGCTGAATAACCTCACGATCGCCGATCTGCTCACCGGCGTACAGGAAGCCCAGGACAAGGCGTACGTCAATTACGAACAGGCGAAGAAATCGGGCCAAGCGGCGGCAACGCCGACGCGCACCCTCGTCATTATCGAAGAGGCGCATGAGTTCCTGAGCGAGGAACGCATCGACAAGATGAAGATCCTTTTCGAGCAAGTCGCCAAGATCGCCAAGCGCGGCCGCAAGCGTTGGCTCGGGCTCGTCTTCGTCACGCAGTTGCCGCAACATTTGCCGCGTCAGGTTTTCGGCTTGGTGAACTCGTACATCTTGCACAAGATCATGGATCCGCACATCGTGAGCACGCTGCGCAAAACCGTCAGCGGCATCGATGAAAGTCTGTGGAATCGGCTCTCGGGATTGGCGCCGGGCCAGGCGATCGTATCGCTACCGCACATGGCTCGACCGTTGTTGGTAGCCATCGACCCGGCGCCCGCTGAACTGCGCCTCGTCGATTGAAGCGGCACCCCAACTCTTTCAAGCTCACGCATCGCCAGCACAAAGTGTTTCAGTACATCATCGTTTTGACGGTTCTCGGCGTGCTTGGAGACCCCAGCACGCCGGGGTCCATCCTTTAGGGTAAGTTCCACAACTGTCTAATCTGACCCGTCTTGCGGCTGAGCCTTCGGGAGTGCCCGGTGATCGTACATGACACGCGTTTCTGCCCGGCTTGCAAGATCCCGTCCATGGCCGCGGCCAAACATCCCAACCACCTTCTGCACGCTTCATGGAGCTATTGCCGAAAGTCGTGGATAGTCGAAAGAGAAAGGCGGCGTACTTTGGGAGAAAGTATCACTATTTTTTCCCAGCTGGCCCACGAGGCCAAAGGAGTACGCCACCATGGAGTTTTCTACGAACGAGATGCGAATCGTCCCGTCGCCCGCCGCCGGCGACGTCTTCACCGAGGTCATTCGTCACGGCGCCAAGCAGATCCTCAGCCAGGCCATCGAGGCGGAAGTGGCCGACTGGATCGCACGCCACAAGGAGCATCAACGACCAGGGCCGACAGCAGGTGGTTCGCAACGGCTACCTGCCGCCGCGGACCATCCTCACCGTCATCGGCCCCATGGACGTGAAGCAACCGCGCGTGCATGACCGTCGGCCCCAGGAAGAAGCGGAGAAGTTTACGTCGCAGATCTTGCCGCCGTACCTGCGCAAGACCAAGAGCATGGAGGATCTAATCCCTTGGCTCTACCTTAAAGGGATTAGCACGGGCGACTTCCACGAGGCGTTGCAAGCGATCCTCGGGCCGCAATCGAAGGGGCTCTCGGCCACGACGGTGACGCGTCTCAAGGGAGTCAGGTAACTCTGACGGAGGGAAGGGGCCTTGCTTCGGGAGAGATCGGGAAGCGACAAGGGCTCGGAGAGTGACCATGTTGTCTAAAACCTCTGAACAGAATGCCAAGCGTCGTGGAATGGTCAAGGCGTCGAGTGAAGGAGTTTTCGACTCCGTGGGCTCGATGACCGAATCCCGTCGGAGAGCCGGATGCG
>JBBQPM010000111.1:0-22291 GCA_038217425.1 Gemmatales bacterium | reverse complement strand
TGTGGGCCTCTTTACCCCCGTACCCGCAGGCGGTTTATTTTCAAAACGCCCGGGGGGCGGTAACCCCGCCCCCGGGGTTTCCCCAAAGCCCACGTTTTTCCCCCGGGGTGGGGAGACCACCACCCCGGGGCTTGTTCTGAGATTGCAATGGACGCGAAGCGCATGGCACTGACGATTCGGCGAATCCAGGTCTGGTGCGGCGAAATCCCCGATCGCCCCGGGGCGGCGGCGGGCAAGCTCGCGCACCTCGCCCACGCCGGCGCCGACCTCGAGTTCGTCTTCACCCGCCCCCATCCCCATCGGCCCGGCGTCAGCATCCTCTTCCTCGCCCCCATCGCCGGCAACGAACAAATGGCCGCCGCACGCCGAGCGGAGCTTGGCCCCGCGCTCGACGTCTTCATGCTGTGCGTCGAAGGCAGAAACCGCCCCGGCATCAGTTACGACGTGATGACCAACCTCGCCATCGCCGGGCTCAACCTCAAGGGCATCTCCATCTCCGCCGTCCAGGATCGCTTCGTCGCCTACCTGGCGTTCGAGAATCTCGACGTCGTCACCCAGGCGATCCAGGTACTCAGCACGATCGACGAATAAATCAGCCCGGCGGCTTCTCTTCCGCGAACTCCTTCACCTCGATGTGTACTCGTTCGTTCTTGCCCAGCACGTGGCGCGTGTACGAAATCAGTCGGCCCGTTTCCGGATCGAAGTAGCCGCGTAGGTAGACGCGCTGCTTCTCTTTCTCGTCGATAAACATGAACCGGTCCAGCTCGGCCAGCTTGTTGTCCATCGTGTAATACTCGAACTGGTCGCGCGCCAGGGGCACGTCGTTACGGAGCACCTTGCTCACCTTGCCTCCCAGCACGACGACTTCAAAACGCTCCTCGAGTTCGTCGCGCAGCTTTTGCACGTATTTCATGCGGTAGCTCTTGGGCCCGACCTCGGCCCAGCGCTGGATGGCGCGGTCGAGTTGTTCGCGTTTGAGTTGCTGCTTGACGTTGAAGTAGGCGCTGACGCCCAGCGCCAGCAGCGTGAGCAGGACGAGGCCCGCAAAAAACCAGAGCCAGCTCAGCGATTTACGAGGCATGGAGTCCGACACAGAACATTCCTCCGAAGATAAGAAACATTATAGTCCGTGCGGATTTCCTTGTTCCACGGGTCGCCGGTGAAGTAGAATGGCAAGGTCGCCCCTTGCGAGGTTCTTATGCCCCCGGCCACGACCGAGCGCTCTGAAAAGCTCCGCTTTCCGCCGGACGAAACGGTTTGGCGGAAGTATTCGCCGCACTTCGAATTTCCGCTGTCGACCCTGGCGTCGATCGTGCTGCACGGCGCGGTCGTTTTAGGCATGGTGGTTCTCAGCCAACCGTGGTGGACGGCCGCGTCGCAACCGGTCAACATCCAGGTGGTGGAGCTAGAGGCCGGCGCGCCAGGTTCCGGCCCGGTAGGCGAAGGGGGCGAGGACGACAAGTTGAAGGGTTCGCCCGAGACCGCGCCGCCGATGCCGACCGGGCCGATGCCGATGGCGCCGACGATGCTCACGCCGGCGCCGTTGCAACCGGTCGCGGACAAGTCGGAACCAGACGACGACGGCGCCGGGCTGGTCAGCGAGGATTTGAAGTCCTTGCTGGCCCAGGCAAAAGCAGCGCAGGAGCAGCCGAAGACGCCGGCGCCCTTGCCCAGCGCCACGTTAATGCTCAAAGCGGGATCGACGAATCCGAAGGGCCAGGGGAGCGCGACAGGAATCAAGGGGAGCGGCAGCGGGGGCGTCGGCAACACGCCGGGCGCGAAGGGCCCGGGCGGCCAGGGAGGCGCCGGGTCGAAACAGGCATATCTGGCGAATCGCTGGCGCTTCAAATTCTCGCTCGAAAATCCGAAGCTTCATCGCGAGAAGCTCATCAAGGCCGGCCTTGTTCTTGCTTTCTTCAAGCCGGGCGGATCGATCGACAAGTTCACGGAAACGCCGAAGATCTTCGTCGTGCCCGATCTGAGGCAAAAGCCGGTACGACCGACGCTGGCCGACGCGGCTCAGTACCATAAATCGGTGCTGTGGGTCTATCCGCCAAACCCGGCTAAGGTCGCTGGCGTCGTTCACGAGCTTGGCTTACCGAGTTATCTTACTTTTCAAAACACCCTATTGCTTCTCCCTGCCGAACGAGAGCAACAATTTGCAAACGCCGAAGCTCGCTACCTGCGGTTGAAAAGTTTGAAGGCCGAACAGGTGGCGATTTTCGAGTTCGACTTTCAATTTCGTAACGGCGAAAGCGAGCCGGTTGTAATCAAACACTATATGGTTGGCGAGTATGCTCCATGAACGGGGATTTGCTGTGCCGCTGGCTCGGGCTGGCGGGGAAACATTGGCCGGTCGACGCCCACACGCTGCTGGGCGTGCCGCCGGGTGAAACCGATTTGGTCCGCATCGAGACGTGCGTGCAAAAGCGGATGGCGTCGCTGCGCTGTTACCAGATCACGCATCCCGAGGAAGCGACCGAAGGGATGAACCGCGTCGCCCAGGCCTTCGTGACGCTCAGCGAATCCGCCGTCAAGCCGGCGCAGTCCATGAACGACACGGTCGTCGGCAACAGTACGCAGCTCGACTGGAACTCGGCCCCTCCGCCGGTACGGCGCGAGGAGCCGGCGCCGAGCGTCGCGCCCAGGCGTTCCGACTCGACGCGCGAAACCATCACGTCGCTGGCCCGCGAATCCCCCGAAGCGAAGGCCGGGCTGACCACGCTGCAGGCCGTCGAAGAACGCATCGCCCAGACCCGCGGCCTGGCCCGTATCCTCGATAAGGTCGGCCATTACTTCAAGGATCCCAAGCGCCCGCTGGCGCCGGCCGAGGAACGCGATCTCACCGCCCACATGGAAGCCCTGTTCGACGTGATGGAAGAGTATCCACGCTTCGTCGGCCAACCCGGTCAGCCGGGTTACCGGGTAGTAGCGCTGGCGCGGTTGCAGATGACCGCGCAGATGTTCCAGGCGCTCGACCGCAAGCAACGCGCCCTGCTGGCCAAGGATTGGCGCGTGTCCCGGCAACTCCTCATGACGCATCGCCAATTTCTCGACGAACGCCTGGCAACGCTCAAGGCGACGAGCCCGATCTTCCGCTGGCTCCAGGCGGGCGGGATGTTCCTATGGGATTATCGCTACTGGTTCGTCGCCGGGCTCGGCACGGTGGCAGGCGGTCTCTGGTGGCTGGTGCGTTAGCGAACCGATCGGGCCAGCGCGATCGCGCCGTGCAGAACGACCGCCTCCCCAAGTTCCGCGGGGACGATGTCAAAGCCCTCGGCAAACGGCCGGAAGACGCGTTCGCGGACCTTCGCCCGCAGCGGCACGAAGAGCGCGTCCCCGAGTAACGAGACGCCGCCGCCGAGAATGATCCGCCGCGGCGCCAGGAGCGCGACGACGTGGCAGAGCGCCCTCGCGAGCGCCTCGATGGCGTTGGCCATGACCCGCACGGCAGCGGGAGCCAGGGAGGACGCGATGGTCTGCACGTCAGCATCTTGATCTGTGAGTTGTCGATAACGTTCCTGAATGCCCCAACCCGACGCGAGGCTCTCCAGCGTCTTCCCCGCCGCGTTCATGCGCAGATGCCCGATCTCGACGGCGCCCTTGCCGAAGCCCCGGTAAATTTGCCCCGCGACGATGAGCCCGCCGCCGATGCCCGAACCGATCGTGACGTAAACGAGGGGCGAGAACCCTCGGCCGGCGCCGAAAGTGGCTTCGCCGAGCGCCGCGACGTCGGCATCGTTGCCGACCGCGACCGGCGCTCCGACTTCCGCTTCGAGCCACTGCGCGAGCGGAAAATCGTCCCACCCGGCGATCTGATGCGAAGTGACGACGCGCCGCGTAGCGTCATCGACGGGCCCGCCAAAGCCAACGCCGATACCGTGCGGGGCTTGACCCTGCGTGACGTCGCGTACGGCGGTCGTGATTTGGCGCAAGATGCCCTGGGCGCCGAGGGCGGGATCAACTCGGCCGCGCCAGGTGCGAGCGAGTACGCCGTCGCCGATCCCTTGCGCGATCTGGAGTTTGGTGCCGCCGATCTCGATGCCGAGGTACATGTTATTTTCCGAGTCCGCCGGGAAAGCCCAGGGAGGGCTATCCCTGAGGGAGCGCCCGCAATCGTGTGCAAATGGGATGCGGGGCGCCGCGGCGTTCCCCAGGGATAGCCATCCCTGGGCTTTCGCTCGGACCTCCGAATCCGGAGGCGCCGAGGCAATTCTCTCCTTCAGCATTGCCCATGACGGTTCGCAATCGCAATCATTCTCGAATCGGTTCGCATTCATCAGCCTGGCGCCCTGCCGACGCTGGCGCACGTCGGTCAAGAGCTTTCCGGCGAACCGCACCTGCCGGGCTGCCGAACGCCGATCGCCAGAATTTTTGAGTAGAACGCTATTTTTTTCCCTGGAAGAATAGGGCGAGGGCCTGAGCGAGTTGGTCGATCACTTCGGCGCTGGGGAGCGTGAGCGTGAGCTGGACTTTGCCGTCGTCCCTCGGGGTAAGGCATTGCCCGAGGCCGGCGCGGACGACGGCGACGGCCGCGGGGTCGGCGCTGAGGCCCGTCTGGTTTGCCGCGACCGTGCCGAGGAATTGCGCCATCGCGCCGAACATCTCGCCCGCCGCTGCCGCCGTCTTTTCGCGGCTCCGGGCGAGCTGCGTTTCTTCCTCGCGTTCCTTCGTCTTGTCGAAATCCATCTCGGGCTTGGCGCCCAACAGAATCTCCAGGCGGGCTTTGAGTTGCTCGGCGCCCGATTGCATCTGCACCGCGGTGACTTCGGAGTGTACGTCGAGCGCCGCCAGGGCCAGATCCTTCTTGGCAGACAAGGTCGCCAACAGGCTTTCTTCGATCGTCTTCTCGGTGACCATGACGTAGACGTGTACCGGACGCTTCTGACCCATGCGGTGGGCGCGGGCGATTCGCTGCTCGAGGATGGCCGGGTTCCAGGGGAGGTCGAAGTTGACGACGGTGTTGGCCGACTGCAGATTGAGGCCCGTGCTCCCCGCGTTGGTGGTCAGGAAAAAGCGCTGGGCCGAATCGGTCTGGAAACGATGCACCAGTTCTTGACGCTTCTTCTGCGGCACGCTTCCGTCGAGCCGGACGAAGTCGAGCTTGCGGTCGCGCAGCATCGGCTCCACGAGGTCGAGCGTCGTCGTCCATTCGGAGAAGAATACGACCTTCCGGGTCGGCTCTTCGGCGATGCCGTCGAGAATTTCCCCGAAGCGTTCGAACTTTGTCGAGAGGTTCGGCGGTTCCTTGGTGATCAGGAAGGTACCGTTGGCCGACATGCGGCACATGAGAAGGGCGGCCCGCAGGCGCAGCAGGTCCATTTCGGTGAGGTGCTTCTTGGCCACGATCGCCGCCACGGTTTGCATGTGCGAGTCGTGCAAGACTTTTTGCTCGTCGGTCGGCGTCACACGTACGATTTCGATGGTCCGCTCGGGGAGCTGGAGCTTGACCGATTCGCGCGTCCGCCGAAGCAGGATGGGCGCGAGGCGTTCGCGCAGTTGATCGAGATTTTTGTAGCCGAGAATTCGGCCTTTTTCGTCGACCATGCGATGGGCGTTGAGGAATCGGAAACCGGGGCCGAGCCGACGGTCGTCGATGAATTGCACGACGGAATAGAGTTCCTCGAGTCGATTCTCCAGCGGCGTGCCGGTGAGAACCAGGGCGAAGCGTGATTTGAGGCCCTTGATGATGCGCGCCGTCTTCGATTCCCAGTTCTTGATGCGCTGGGCCTCGTCCAGAATAATCAGATCCCAGGAGACTTGCTCGATGGAAAGAATGTCTTTGATGACCTGCTCGTAATTGCAGACCGTGAAGAAGGCGGAGTTGACATATTGCGGCGTCCGCTCGGCCTGGAGCCCGCCGACGAGTTGCACCTCGCGGTCGCAAAAACGCTGAATTTCGCTGCGCCATTGCGACTTCAGCGAGGCAGGGCAGACGATCAGAACCTTGCGGATGTCGGCGAGTTGGGCAAGCATCTCGGCGACGGCGACGCCCTGAATGGTTTTGCCCAGGCCCATGTCGTCGGCGAGGACGGCGCGCCCCGCGCCGACGGCGAACGCGGCGCCGTCGAGCTGATACGGCAACAGCGGAATCTGCAACAGACCCGTGCGCCAGGGATGTTCGCCCGGCGCCTGGCGAATCTCCGCGACCTTGTCTCGAATCCGCTCGCGATGCAAATGCTGCTGGATGTACTCCTCGGCATCGGGGTAGATGTGAAAGGGATGTTCGAGCGTCTCGAGCTTTTTCAACCTTCGCAACAAGTCGGGGATGTCGGCGATGGGACGATTCACCACGGGGTGCAGCAACTTTTCGACTTCGGTAGATTGCAGCTTATCGGGCGCCTCGAGGCGAAGTTCGATGTCGCGGCCATAGTGGAGCAGGACGGCGGTCCGGCGGCGCCGATAGGGCGCGCGAAGCTGCTGCGGCGTGAATCGCTTCTTCGTCCACGCGATCACCTTGAAGATGTGCTTGCAGACGCCGAGCGTGTTGGTGCGAAAGTCGGGGCAAGAGCAGTACGATTCGCCGACTTCGAAGCCGCGCAGCGAAACGCGATACGTCTTCCCGCTCACGAGGCTGACCACCAGCGAATCGACCCAGGGCCGAGACGGGTCGGACGAGCGAATCTTCATGCGTTCGTGCCGAGCGCGTTCCTTGCGGTCGGCAATCGCCCGGGTCGTCAGTTCCTCGTCGGGAAGACTCTCGACGGGGACGCGCTCGACGGGCGGGGCGGCGAGATTCAAGATCGTCTTGTTTTCAAGGACGAACGAAAGGAGGGCGCCGACGTGGACGCACGCTATTTCGCAGGCGGAACAGCGCACCGCCAACTTGTAGCGCGCGTCGGTCCGGTGCGCGACCTCGGCAACGATTTTCTGGGATCCGTCCGAGAGCGAGGCGCGCAAATGATCGGCTCGGAAATCGATGTCGTCGCGCGGATCGAGGTCGAACTTGGAGCCGTCCTGGATGAGCCGGCGCCCGTGGAGGCCGAGGATTTTGCAGGCGCGTTCGAAATCGAGTTGGGAAAGGAGGTCGCGGAAGGTAAGCAAATGGGCCGGCTTGACAGTCGTCATCAAAAGAACCCTCCGTAGATAGCGCACCTTGGGGGAATCGGCGTGTGTTCGAGAACGTTATATCGCCTTCCGGGGGCTCTGCCATCTCCGATTGTTTCACTCATTGAGTCCGGTGGTTCATTCTGCTAAGATGCCGACGTTCCGCAACGAAAGAGACGCACTCCGCAGTCTTCGGCAAGGCGTTTCGCTTCGTCGCCGGACTCGACGAGCGCGGCGATCCGGAATATGCGTTGGAATCGCGATAGGGAGAAAGGGAACGCCAACCCTTTGCTTTGAAGACGAGAAAACGATATTCTGAAGGACGTTGCTGAACGAAAGTTGTGGAGAGACGTCATGTCGATCGCCATCGAATCCCCCGTCGAAGCCATTGAGGCCACAGAGGCAATCCTCCTTCGCGAGGACGGCACGCACCGGTGGATCATCGATGGCCAGTTGCGAGAATCGCCCATGACTATTCGCAATCGGAATCATTCTCGAATCACGACCAACCTGGCCAAGCTGCTGGGCTATTGGTGGGATCAGCAGCCGCAGCCGCGCGGGGAGATTCTCACGGGCGAGGCGGGAGTTCGCCTGAGCCGAGATCCGGAAACGACCGTGGGGATCGATCTCGTCTATTTCTCGGCCGAGACGCTTCAGAATCAGCCAGGCGACACAACTTTGGCGGAAGGCGTCCCCATCCTGGCCGTGGAAATCCTCTCCCCGAGCGATACCCACCAAGACGTCAGCGAAAAGATCGACCTCTATCTGAACGCCGGCGTCGCGCTCGTGTGGATCGTCGATCCGCATCATCAAACGGTGCGCATTCATCAGCCTGTCGCCCGGCCCACGCTGGCGAACGTGGATCAGGAACTTTCCGGCGAGCCTCACTTGCCGGGCTTCCGAACGCCCATCGCGAGAATTTTTGAATAGGCTCCTCGAAAAATCTACAACAGCAACTCCCGTACCACATGCCCATGCACGTTCGTCAGCCGTCGGCGGATGCCGTTGTGATAGAACGTGAGCCGTTCGTGGTCGATGCCGAGCAGGTACAAGATCGTCGCGTGGAAATCGGGCCAGGTGACGGGGTTCTCCTCCGCCCGGTAGCCGATCTCGTCCGTGGATCCAAAGGCGATGCCGTGCTTCAAACCCGCGCCGGCCATCCAGACGGAGAAGCCGTGCTGGTTGTGGTCGCGGCCGGTGCCGAGGACGTTGCCCGCCGACTGCGTGAACGGCGTGCGGCCGAACTCTGTCGTGAAGAGCACCAACGTATCGTCCAACATGCCGCGCTGCTTCAAGTCGCGCAACAGCGCCGCGGTCGGCTGATCGACGCGCAGGGCCTCTTGACCATGAAGCTGCTTGACGTTTTCGTGGGCGTCCCAGTTGATGCGCGGGCCGCCGAAGGAACCGCCGGAATAGATCTGCACGAAACGGACGCCGCGCTCGAGCAGGCGCCGGCCCAGTAAACAAGCCCGGCCGAAATCCGCGGTCTCGGGGCGTTCGAGGCCGTACGACCGCTGCGTGGCGAGCGTCTCGCGGCCCAGGTCGGCGACTTCGGGGACGGAGAGTTGCATGCGGGCCGCGAGTTCGTAACTGCGGATGCGCGCTTGCAGCGCGTCCTCGCCGGCTCGGCGTTCTTGATGCTGGCGATTGAGTTCAGCCAACAGCGAACGAGTCGCATCGTCGGCGCCGGCGGGGAGCGGACGCGCCGGCATCAGGTCGTCGAGCGGCGCACCCTGGCTGCGCAGGGCCACGCCTTGATGCCGTGCGGGGAGGAAGCCGTTGGACCAGTTGACCGGGCCGCCGGGGGGTTGGCCGCGCGCATCGGGGAGCACGACAAAGGCGGGGAGATTGTCGGCCTCGGCGCCCATGCCGTACGAAAGCCAACTCCCCATCGTCGGGAAGCCGTTGAGGCGGAATCCGGTGTTCTCTTGAAACTTGCCCGGCGTGTGATTGGCGGTGTCGGCCGTCATCGAGTTGATGACGGTGAGTTCGTCGGCGACCTGGGCCAGATGCGGGAACAGGTCCGACATCCACAACCCGCTCTGCCCGCGTCGGCGGAACGCCCAATCGCTCTGCCGCAGCAAGCCGACCTGGCCGAAAAAGACGTCGGGGCGTTCGCCGCCTTGCAGCGATTGGCCGTGGTAGCGCCGGAGAGCGGGTTTGTAATCGAAGGAATCGACCTGGCTGACGGCGCCGACCATGGTCAGATGGATGACGCGTTTCGCCCGGGCGACATGGTGCGGCGGCGGGTCGCTCGCCTCGCCGGGGACCGACGCCCGCGTCTCCCGATTCAGCAGATGTGCGACGGCGGCGCCGGCCAGGCCGTTGGGTACCCACGAGAGAAGTTCGCGGCGGTTCATGGTTCGTTCTTCATGCGTTCCTGAATGAGCTTGCTGACTTCCTTGAAACGCGGATGCTTGGCGTCGCGCATCCATTCGAAGATCGTCGTCTCGCACGTCGTCAGCACCGCGCCCGCCGACTCCAGGCGACGCAAGGCCATCTCGTGATCGATCGCATATCGGCTGCCGAGCGCGTCGACCGGCAGGTAGACCCAGAAGTCGTGCGCCAGCAGATCCAGGGCCGTGTGCAATACACAGACGTGCGTCTCGATTCCGGCAAGCACCACGCGAAACTTGCCGTCCCGATGCAGATTCTCGATGAGATTCGGAACGCCGCAGCTGCTAAACGCGGTCTTCTCGGGGATCGGTTGCGGCAGCTTTTCTCGCAGCGGCGCGACGGTCGGCCCCAGTCCCTTGGGATATTGTTCGGTGGCGAGAATCGCGACGTCCAAAATGCGTGCGGCGTCGAGTAAAAAGGCGGTGTTGGCCACGACCCGATCGGCGTGTTGGATCTTGGGGAGGAGCTTTTCTTGAACGTCGATCACCAGCAAAGCGGTCTCGGAAGCGGCCATCACGGTGGAATGCGTCATGAATTACAACTCGAAGTGGATGCGTCGGCTGTTAATGTCGAGAATGGTGAGAATGTGGAAAAGGTGGCTGAGATTGACGTGGAACTCTTGAGCCCAGAGGACGAGATCGAGATTTTCATAGCCGCAGCGCAGGCGGTCGAGAATGCGGTCGATGAGCAGCGGATGTTCGAGAAACTCGCGATGCAAAAGGCCGAAATCGCCGCGGTCGACTTCGATCCAGAACGTAATACCCAGGAGATGCTCGACCCACTTCGCCCGGAGGTAACCGTACCAGTGTTGCTTCACCCAGCAGCGGATCGCGTCTTCGCCGAGATCGTAACCAGCCCGCTGGCTTTCGATCCACTTGAAGCGGTCGGCCTCTTTCAATCCCTCGGTAAATACGCTGCAGCGTTGCATGCGGCCTCCCTGGACGATTCCGAAATTCTAACCGACCGGACCGGGCGATTCAAGCGAAATATGAATGAAATAAGTGCGGCGACCGGGGACGAGCGGGAAGTCCCTGAGCCCTCCGCATAGAATATCGGCATCAACCCCCGGAGTGATTCATGGCCGACGAACCCGATTTTGTCAGTATCGAAGACGCCCTTGCCGATCTCAAGGCGGGCAAAATGATTGTGCTCGTCGACGACGCCAACCGCGAGAACGAAGGGGATATCATCATCCCCGCCGACATCGCGACGCCCGAGTCGATCAACTTCATGATGCGCAACGGCTGCGGCATCGTCTGTCTGGCGATGTCCAAGGCGATCTGCGAACGGCTCAACCTGGAACCGGTCGCCGCCAATACCCTCGATTCGCAGCTCACGCCCTTCACGCCGTCGATCGACGCCCGTGCCGGCATCACCACAGGGACAAGCGCCTTCGACCGCGCCCGCACCGTCGCCGTCGCCATCGACGACCGCTCCGGCCCCGGCGATCTCATTCGCGGCAAGGGCCACGTCCCCGGGCTCCAGGCGCAACCCGGCGGCGTTCTCGTCCGCGCCGGGCACACCGAGGGGAGCGTCGATCTCGCCCGTCTCGCCGGCTATAAAGAAGCCGCGGTCATTTGCGAGATCGTCCGCACGGACGGCCATATGGCCCGCCTGCCCGACTTGCGGACGTTCTGCGCGACGCACGGCCTCAAGATGTGCACCATCGAAGATCTCATCAAGTATCGCCGGCGCCGGGAACGCCTCATTCGTCGGGAGCTGACGCTCACGCTGCCGACCAAGTTCGGTGAGTTTACGCTTTTCCCCTATTCGTCGATGGTCGATCCCGAGCCGCACTTGGCCCTGTGCATGGGGGGCGTCGGCACCGAGATCGATGGCCAAATCCCGGTGCAGGACGAACCCGTACTCGTCCGCATCCACAGTCAGTGCCTCACCGGCGACATCTTCGAAAGCATGCTGTGCGACTGCGGTTCGCAGCTTCACTCCGCGATGTCGCAGGTGGCGGCCGCCGGCAAGGGCTGCGTCCTCTACATGCGGCAGGAGGGCCGAGGCATCGGCCTACTCCCCAAGCTTCAGGCTTACAAGCTGCAGCAGGAGACCGGCGTCGACACCGTCGAGGCGAATCAACTCCTGGGCTTCGCGCCGGACCTGCGTCAATACGGCATCGGCGCCCAGATCCTGCACGATCTCGGCATCCGCTCGATCAAGCTGCTGACGAACAACCCGCGCAAGATCGTCGGCCTGGACGGCTACGGCCTCAAGATCGTCGAACGCGTGCCGATCATGACGGAGCCCAACCACCGCAACCTCGGTTATCTGCGAACCAAGAAGGAAAAGCTCGGGCATCTGCTGGACGACATGAAGGACTGAAGTTGACCTAACGCCGCTGAGTCGCAGCCGTAGGGCAAGCGGCCTCGCTTGCTCACCTCGCCAAAGCAGGCGAGGCCGCTTGCCCTACGAATTTCCGGCAATAACCACTCTGCAACTTGCGGAGAAGTTCCGAGGCAGGAAATTAACGCAGATAGCGGCGATAGACGTCGAGCGTCTGCTGCGCCATCGCAGCCGCGTGAAATTGCGCGTGCAGCCCCGCGTAGCCTTTTTCGCCCAGCTCGCGACGCTCGACGGGATCCTCGAGCAGCCGCTTCCACGCCTGCGCGAGCGCCGCCGGATTCTCCGGCTCCACCAGCAAACCGCCCCCGGTCCGTTCGATCAATTCCGGGAACGAGCCGCTCCGCGGTTGCACCACCGGCAGCTTGTGGGCCCACGCTTCCAGCACGTAGAGTCCCTTGGGTTCGTGAAAAACCGCGGGGACGGAGAAGACGTCGAGCGATTCCAAAAACCGGTTCTTGCTCACGGCGTCCGGCGAGTCGACATACTCGAAGTCGACGAGGTCTTTCTTGCACGCTTCGAAGTACGCCTGATTCCCCGAGCCGAGATACCCGGACGCCCGCGCCACGCATCGGGGAACGCCCGGCATCTGCTGCAGCAGGCGAAACGCCTGACAAAAGACGTGAAACCCTTTCTCCGGAGCCATGCGCGCGAAGTAGCCGACCGCGAGCGGCGGCTCCGTTTTCGTGCGTTCGTTCTTCTTGTGGAACTTGAGATTGAGCCCCGGATAGACGACGTGCATCTTGTGCCGATCGAGCTTTAAATAGTCGGCCATGTAGTCGGCGTAGGCGGCACTGGTGACAATGTAGCCGTCGAAGGTCGGATCGTTTCGGCGCATAAGGTCGATCGCCTTGCGCCGATACTCGGGCGGCAGAGCGTCGAGAAAGACGTCGTCCCCCTGGAGCATGCCCAGGACGGGGACGCCGAAGGTCTTCTTGAGGCGCGGGGCGATGCCGCCGATCAGGAGGTTGGTGAACTGAATGACGTCGGGGCGGAAGTCGGCCTCGAGCCAGGCGGTGAGCTTGTCGAGCTCCTTGCGTTGGTTGCCGTGCTCGCCCTCGAGCATCGACAGCGCGAGGGCGCCCAGCTGGTCGTAGCGCAGCGAGCCGGCGAAGCGCGACACGCCGTTGAGGAGCCAGCGGAAGTCGAGCAAGCGATCGAGGAACCAGGGGGTCCACCGGAAGAGTCGAGACTTTTGTTGGAGGTAGACGTTGATGCCGCCGAAGAAGACGCGTTTGCTGGTGACGTCAGTTTCGTCGGTGCGGATGGGAGTATAGGTGGGGATGAGGAGGGCGTCGTGCCCGAGATCGATGAGGGCGGCGGCGAGGGTATTGTCGTGGATGCAGCTTCCGCAGAAACTGCCGGCGGCGCCCGAGGTGATGTACGCGATTTTCATGGCGGGCGATTCGGATTTCGTTTAGCGCTCGCAGGTTTTGTGCGAGCGCTAAACGAAGAAACGCGGACTATCCCTTCGACTTCGACGCCCGTTCCGGACGCAGCGAACGGACCACCACGCCCGCTTCCCACATCTCGCTGTCGGCGATTTCCTTCAGCTCCTTGTCGAGCTGCTCGCGATAATCCTTGCGGCTATTCGCCTCGAGCACACGCTTGGTCTCGGCCCCCGTCGCGACCTGCTGATACAGATCCTGGAAGACGGGCTTGGAGCAGTCGCGGAATTTCTTGTACCAGTCCAGGGCGCCGCGCTGGGCGGTCGTCGAGCAGTTGGCGTACATCCAGTCCATGCCGTTCTCGGCGATGAGCGGGTAGAGGCTCTGGGTCGCTTCCTCGACGGTTTCGTTGAAGGCTTCCGACGGCGAATGGCCCTTTTCGCGAAGGACTTCGTACTGCGCCAGCCACAGACCGTAGATGGCGCCCATGAGCACGCCACGCTCGCCGGTGAGGTCGCTGAAGACTTCCTTCTGGAACGTCGTTTCGAAGAGATAGCCGGAACCGATGGCGACGCCGAGCGCGAGGCAGCGATCCGTGGCCCGGCCGGTGGCGTCCTGGAAGATGGCGTAGCTGGAGTTGATGCCGCGACCTTCGAGGAACAATCGACGGACGGTGGTGCCGGAACCCTTGGGGGCGACGAGGATGACGTCGATGTCGGTCGGCGGCACGACGTTGGTCTGATCCTTGAATGCGATGCTGAAGCCGTGCGAGAAGTAAAGGGCTTTGCCCTTGGTGAGCAGCGGCTTGAGCTTGGGCCAATAATCTTTCTGCCCGGCGTCGGAGAGGAGGTACTGGATGACGGTCCCCTTCTGGGCGGCCTCTTCCATGGTGAAGAGGGTCTGGCCGGGGATCCAGCCGTCTTGCTGGGCCTGGTCGTACGATTTGCCGTCTTTGCGGAGGCCGATGATGACTTTGACCCCGTTGTCTTTCATGTTGAGGGCTTGGCCTTTGCCCTGGCTGCCGTAGCCGAGGATGGCGACGGTTTCGTCTTTGAGGATCTCCTTAATTTTCTCGGCGGGGTAGTCCGAGCGTTCGATGACGGTTTCTTCGATGTTGCCCACTTTGATCTTGCGCATGGCCAAACCTTTGAAAAGAATGCGTGCCCTGGAAACAGAATTTATATGATACGAAGGCGGCTCGAGAAATCAGGGGGGCAGAAGTTGCACCTTGATTTCGCCGCGAGATGCGGATAGCCTGAAGTGGAAACCAACGATCTAAGGAGAACATATCCATGGCGAAGGGCAAGCGAACGCTGAACCGGATGGCGATGCGTACGGATTTCGACGAGGAAGAGCGCGCCAAGACGACGGAAGGCGAAGAGGCCGACGCGGAGGAAGATGAGGACGAGGACGAGGACGACGACGAGGAGGAGGAAGAGGGAGACGGCGAGGCCGCAGCCGAAGGCGAGGACGACGAAGAGGCGTCCAGCGAGGACGACGACGACGAGGATGCGCCGAAAAAGAAGAAGAAAAAGGCCAAGAAGCCGGTAAAAGAAAAGGTCGTCAAGCCCAAGGCCAAGAGTCGCGCGCGGGTGCCGAAGGTCATTCGCATGCGGGTGATCTGGGGCGTCTTCAACAACTCGAACGCGATGATCGCGTCCTACGAATATCCTCGTAAAGAGGAAGCCGAGGCGCACGCCGCCCGGCTCACGGGCGAGAAGCGCAGCACGCACTTCATTCAGCCCGTCAAGGAACCGATCGAAGAGAAGAAGGAAGAGAAAGAGAAGAAGTAAGCGAGCGGGACCGATTTTTCAAACTCTCCAGAAGAATCGGTCCCTTTTTCTCCGTGGAGAGATTCATGCCGTTGCAAATCACGCCCCGGGAGCTGGCCCTTCAACTGGAGAACGGCCGGCCGTTTCGTCTCGTCGACGTGCGGCAGGCCTGGGAGAATCAGGTCGCAGCCCTGCCCGACAGCCTGCTGATTCCATTAGGCGAACTCCCCAAACGCGCCAAGGAACTGGCCGGCAGCGAGCCGATTATCGTCTACTGCCATCACGGCGTGCGCAGCCTGTCGGCCGCGGATTACCTGATCCGCCTGGGACTCACCGACGTCCAGTCGCTGGCCGGCGGCATCGACGCCTGGTCCTGCGAGGTCGATCCGACCGTGCCGCGCTACTGAGCCCCTCATGTACGCACTGACCCAGGACAACGCGCTGGATTACCTCGCCCGCAAGGGCCGACTTCCCCACGCTGGCGCCCGCGCCGCCTATCTCAGCGGCGGCGTTTCCAATCTCGTGCTGCGCATCGAAACTCCCGTCGAACGCTTCGTCCTCAAGCAATCGTGTCCGCAGCTTCGCACCAAGGAAGCCTGGTTCAGCGACGTCGCCCGCGTCTTCCGCGAACTGGAAGTCATGCAGGCGCTGGAGCCCTACCTGCCCGAAGGGACCGTGCCGCGCGTGCTCTGGACCGAGCGCGAGGACTTCTTGTTCGCCATGAGTCATGCGCCGATCGAAGCGCGCGACTGGAAGGCGGTACTTCTCTCCGGGGAGATCGACCCACATCGAGGCGCCGACGCGGGGCGTATCCTGGCGACGATTCACAACGTCTCCGCTCGGCAGCCGGAGTTCCAGAGCTTCCGCGATGCGACAGTCTTTGTGCAACTCCGTGCTGAGCCGTTCTATATGCGAGTCCGCGAACGTCGGCCCGAAACTGCCCGAGCCGTCGGCGCCGTGCTCGACGACATGCTGTCACGGCACGAGGCGCTCTGCCACGGCGACTACACGCCCAAGAACATGCTGATCCACGCTCACGGGTTTACGCTGGTCGACTACGAGACCGCGTACCTGGGCGATCCGAGCATGGACTACGGATTGTTTTTGACGCATCTCTTTCTTAAGGCGATGCGTTCAGAGCGCGAGCGTTTCGCGGAGACGATCCGCGCGTTCGGAACCGCCTACGCCGAGCAGGGCGACCCGACGATCGAAGCCCGCGGCCTCAAACACCTGGGCGTCTGCCTGCTGGCGCGCGTCGACGGCACGAGCCCCATCGATTATCTGCCGGCCGAGGAACAGCGTGAGACGGTCCGTGCGCTGGCACGGACGTTGCTCCTGGACGGAGTCGCGACGCTGAACGAAGCGCTCGCGGCGCTGCAGAATCTGGAGCGCCCGCGATGAATCCACGGATCGTCGTTGTCGGCGCCGGCATCTCCGGATTGTCCGTCGCCTATCGCCTGAAGCAGCGACTGCCGCACGCCGATGTGCAGATCCTCGAAGGCGCCGCGCGCCCCGGCGGCACGATGTGGACGGAGAGGCAGAGCGGCTATCAAATCGAGATCGGGCCCAACGGCTTTCTCGATTCCAAGCCCAGCACCCTCGAACTGACGCGCGAAGTCGGCCTGCAGGACCAGCTCATTCTCGCCAACCCCTCGGCCGGCAAGAACCGCTATCTCTACTGGAAAGATCGGCTCCACAAACTCCCTGGCAGTCCCTGGGGTTTGCTCACGACGCCGCTGCTCTCCTGGCGCGGCAAGCTTTCGTTCTTGTGGGAGCGATTTCGGCGCCGGCATGGCGACCCGGGCGATGAATCGATTGCCGCGTTCGCCCGGCGCCGAGCGGGGAAGGAGACGGCGGAGGTCTTCGCGGACGGGCTCGTCACCGGCATCTTCGCGGGCGATCCGGAGATGCTCAGCTTGCCGGCCTGTTTCCCGCGCATCGCCGCCCTCGAACGCGATTATGGATCCATTCTTAAGGGCTTCGCCGAGACGGCGCGCAAACGTCGAGAGGAAGCCGAGGCCAAGGGAATGGCTTACGAAAAGCCGGGGAAGCTCTGGTCGCTGCGTTCGGGACTGCGGTCCCTCGTCGAAGCCCTCTCGGAGCGCGTCAAGCCGCAGCTGGGCGTGGCGATTCGCAAGCTGGTGCGCGAACCCGACGGCCTCTGGACGCTGCACGGCGAGGGCCGCGAGACCTGGCGGGCGGAAGCAGTCGTGCTCACCTGTCCCGCGCACGAACAGGCCCGCATCGTCGCCGACATGGACGCGGCCCTGGCGGAACTTCTGGCGCAGATCCCTTTCAACCGCATCGCCGTCATCGCCCTGGGATATCGCCAGGAAGATGTGCCAACGTCGGTCGACGGCTTCGGCTTTATTACGCCGGAAAGCACGCGCCGCGATCTGCTCGGCGTGCAGTGGTGCTCGTCCATCTATCCCGACCGGGCGCCCCCCGGCGTCGTGCTGATGCGGGCGATGGCGGGGGGGTGGCGGCGCGGCGACATCGTCGACTGGGACGACGAACGCTTACTGCGTGCCACGCATAAGGAGTTGCAAGTCGTGATGGGCGTAAAAGGGGAGCCGATCTTTCAGCGCATCGTCCGCTGGCCCAGGGCGATTCCGCAGTATCACGTCGGCCATCTGGCGCGCGTCAACCTGATTGGCGCCAGGCTCGATCTGCATCCGGGGCTTTTTCTGGGCGGGAATTCGTTCCTCGGCGTCGCCATGAACGACTGCACCGAGCAGGGTACGATTCTTGCGGAAAAAGTCGCGCGTAGATTTACTTAGCGCGGCTGAATTGCCATGTACTCCGCGGGGCGTTCGGCGATCAGTTTGACCGCGGTGCCGTAGGCCAACACTTCGGTGACGCTGGGGGCGAACTCGGTGGCGTCGTAACGCATACCGATGATGGCGTCGGCTTTGACTTCCATGGCGTGCTGGACCATGCGTTCGAAGGCCTCCTTGCGTGCGGTCTCGCAGACGACTTCGTACGACTGGATGTTACCGCCGAAGATCGACTTGAAGCCCCCCATGATGCCCTGGGCGATGGTGGGCGAGCGAACGACGATGCCGCGGACGACGCCGAGGTATTGGCTGACGCCGTAGCCGACGACTTCGTTGCCGGTGGTGACGATCATGGAAACTCCTGGGACACGAAACGCCGAACGCATGACTTGCGTTCGGCGTAATCGTTTGGGCGAAAGGGTTTACTTCTTCTTGGGGGCGGGGGCGGCGGCCTTCTTGGCGTCCTTCTTGCTGAGGACGGGCTTGGGCGGATTGGCCTTGGGGTTGTCTTTCTTGTTGGTGGCGCGGACCATGACGTAACCGCCGTTGGGCCCGGGGACGGCGCCGCGAACGAGCATGTAGCTATTGGCCTCGTCGATCTTGACGATCTCGAGGTTGCGTGCGGTGATCTGGGCGTTTCCGTGCTGCCCGGCGCGTTTCATGCCCTTTTTGGGTCGGCCGCTACCGCGGTTGCTGGCGAGCGAGCTGCAGCTACCGTGTTGCCGGGAGCCCTTCTTGATACCGTGGCTGGCGCGCAGGCCTGAGAAGCCGTGCCGCTTCATAACGCCGGCGTAGCCTCGGCCCTTGCTGGTGCCGATGACGTCGATGCGGCGCACTTCTTTGAAGAGGGCTTCGACGGTGAGCTTGTCGCCGACCTTTTGCGTGGGGGGAGCGTCGAGGCGGAACTCGCGGATGAACTTCTGGGGATCGCAGTTGGCTTTCTCCAGGATCGTTTCGCCGCTCTCTTGCTTGGCCTTTCGGCGTTTGGAGCTGAGATCGGAGGCGACGTGGCCGCGCTCGGCGCGGGAGGCTTTCTTGCGATTGCGATCGCCGAAGCCCAGTTGCACGGCGATGTAGCCGTCGCGTTCCATGGTACGAATTTGCAGGATAGGGCAAGGACCCAGGTTGAGCACGGTCACCGGGGCCATATTGCCCGTGGCGTCGTACACCTGCGTCATGCCGACTTTCATTCCGAGAAGTCCGAGCGGCATCTGTCATCACCTCAGGGCCAATTTAAATTGGGTACTGGCCCGGTAATGCGAGTGGGTTGCGGGGCAGCGGAAGGAGACCCAAATTTCCTTCATGCCATGACGAGTTTTCAAGAAGAGTATTATGTTGACGGACCGCGCTCGCGGCAAGGGCGCGGCCGCTATCGCCGCAAGCCGAACGGATCCAGCACGTCGATCGTCACCGTCAGCGGGCCGCTGTAGGCGATGCCGTCGAACGCACGAACGGAGAACGTCTCGGTCCCCAGGAAACCGGACGCCGGCGTGTAGGTGAAGGAGCCGTTCGCGCTCAGCACCAACGAACCGCTCAGCGGAGGGCTGAGCAGCGAAATCGTTAAACTGTCGCCGTCGGCATCGTAGAACGCTGCTCCCAGAAATTCGACCAACGGCGTGTTCAGCGTGGCGACATAGAAAGCGGTCGAGACGACCGACGGCGTGCGATTGGCTACGTTGATCGAAACGACTCGCGTCGCCGAGGCGGCGCCGTCGCTGACGACGAAGGTGAGCGCGTCGTTGCCGTAGAACCCGTTGGTCGCATGGTAGCTGAGCCCGCTGAGCGCCACGCTCAGGGCGCCGGGTGATCCTTGCATGACGATGTTCGCGGTCCCGTTGCCGACCACGCTGGTCAGGCCCGGCGCCAGACCGACTGTGAGCGAACCGTGCCCCACGCCGAGCGTTACTTGCAACGTCCCGCCGTCGACGTCGCTGACGCCGAATCCGCTGAGCGTCAAACTCTGATTGCGGAACGTCGACTGGCTCCCCGGCACGGACTGCACCGGCGCATCGTTGACCGCATCGACCGCGAGGACCGCGGTTACGGCGGCCGAGCTGTAGCTGGTGTAGTTGCCGACCGCGCTCAGGTTCGCGACCGACCCGCTGGCTCGGCCGTCGGACTGGTCCCAACCTCGTACGAGAAGGTTCGCGGTCCCATTCCAGTTGGCGTAGGGAACGAAGCGAACGCGGGCGTCGGCGGAAAGCAGCCGCGCCGCAGCGGAACTCGGTACGCCCAGCGGCAGCCAACTCGCGCCGTCCAGGGTATATTGCCACGTGCCATTCCCGTAGTCGGCGCCCACGATCGCTGCGCCGAGTTGGCTCCCCGCGTCGACGTCGCTCATGCCGGCGCGCGTCATCAGGTCCGCGATCCGCGTCCCCGGGTTGGTAGCCGGGTCTTCCGTGATCGCGTCGAGCGTCGTATCGCTTACCAGCACCGGGGCGTGATTGGTCTCGGCCACTTGGATCGTGACGGTCGCCAGGTTGCTCGTGAGGGAACCGTCGTGCGCGTAGAACTCGAACGAGGCGGCGCCGACAAAGTCCTGGCTCGGCGTGAACGTGAGCGTCTGACCCGTGAGCGCCATCGTGCCGTTGTTGGCGTTCTGCACGCTGAACGTCCACAGCGCTGCGAGCGTGTCGGGATCGCTGGTGAACGCGGTCAGGTCGATCGTCGTTGGTTGATTTTGGAGTGCCGTCGAGACGCCGGGGCTCGCGGTCGGCGCCACGTTGGGCGTCACGGCCGTGACCGTCGGGCCGACGGCACTGGTGGCGCCGTCCTCGTCCAGCGCCGTCGCGGAAATCGTAAACGCACCGGCCGCGGCATACACGTGCGTCGCCGAGGACCCGACGATCGTCTCCGACGTGCCGTCGCCCCAAGCGATCGTCCAGCTGACGACGACGTCGGCTCCCGGATCGCTCGCGGCGAGGGAAAGCGCGTACGCGGTGCCGGGGATTGCGGTCGCCAGTCCCGTGACCGACAACGTCGGCGCCACATTGGTCGCGGTGACGACCACGCGGTCCTGCCCGATGTTGCCTGCGGCATCGACGACTTCGTGCTCGAAGACGAACGTGCCGTCGTCGGCGGGCGTGAACGTCAGGTTCTGCCCCACGCTCGCGGGAACCAGTTGGCCCGTGCTGCTGCTGATGAGTCGCCACGCGCCTGTGGTCCTCTGCTCATCGGATGAGGCCGAGAGCGTGACGGACTGACCTTCCGAGACTATCACATCGCTGCCGGCGTCGACGACCGGAGGCGACGTATCGATGAGCAGGCTGAGCGGATCGGAAGCCGAGACGTTGCCGGCGGCATCGGTGGCGCGCGCCTGGAGCGTACGGACCCCCTCGGCGAGCGTGACGGTCATTTGCCAGACGCCATCCGCGCCGGCGGTGGTGCTGGCGAGCAGAATCGGGCCTTCGAAAATGCCCACCTCGGCGTGGGCCTCGGCGCTCCCCTCGATACGCAGCGTCGTCAAACGCGTGAGCTTGTCGGTGGGTGACGCCCCGGTGTCATCCGCAGCCAGCAAGCTGGCGGCCGAGACCGCTGGGGCGTGCGTGTCGACGGCGACCGTGGAACTGACCTCGCGACGGTTGCCCGCCTGGTCGGTCGCGGTCAGGAGCAACGTGTAAATACCGTCGTGGACGACGGCGCCCGCGTCGTCGCGGCCGTTCCACGTCAGCGTCTGATCGCCTGCGGGAACCACGCCCGGATCCATGGTTCGCACCACTTGCCCGGCGTCGTTCCTGACTTCCACGCGAATCATGATTGGCTCCGCGGTTTGAAAATCGAGTGACGTCGTTTCGCCGACGCCGTCTCCGTTGGGCGACAGCGCCGTAGGGCCGAGCACGAATCCGTCGACGCTCGGCACTTGTACTTCGGCAACGCGAACTTCGAGCGGCGCCGACGTCGGCGAGACGTTCCCTGCAGTGTCTTGCGACGTCACCGTGAAGGCGTGCGTGCCGACCGACAATCCCGAGACGCTGAACCCATACGTTCCGCTGGCCGAGACGGTCGTCGTGGCGCCGGCGACGCCGTCCTGGAACAAGGTCATCAGCGTTCCCGGCTGAGCGGAACCGGAGAATGACAGCGCCGTCAGCAGCGTGACGTTGTCGCCGGATGACAACCCGGTGTCACTCGCCGCGTCGAGATCGAGCTGCGCGGGGGTCGGCGGCGGCGCGGCGTCGATCACCACCGTCGTCGCGGCCGAGAAGGGCGACGATATTCCCGCGAACGTAAACTCCCGCGCGGTGATTTGATGCGAACCATCGCCCACGGTCGCGGCAACTCGGAAGGTCCCGTCCGCGCCGACCAACCCGGAACCGATTTGCATTCCGTTCCGATAGAGCCGAATCGTGTGTCCCGGCGTCCCCTGGCCGACGAACTCCAGTTGCGACAGCCGGGTGACATTGTCACTCGCGGACGTCCCGGTGTCACTGCCGGCGCCGAGTTGAGGCGCTCCGGGCGTCACGGGCACGGCCGAGTTCACCGTCAAAGTTTGCGGCGCCGGTCTGGCAACGTGCCCGGCCGCGTCCGTCAGCGTCACTTCGTAGGTATAAAGGCCGTCGGGGAC
>JBBQPM010000110.1:0-22389 GCA_038217425.1 Gemmatales bacterium | reverse complement strand
CCGGCGCCGAGGTCGTAGATCAGTAGATCGTCCGACGCGTTCAGTAAAGTGAGGCTCTCGAGGAGTTCGCCGCCCGGCAGATGCATCGGAATCTGGGCGACGACGACGGACCCGAGCGGCACGAGCACCGGCAACGGCGCGGGGGGCTTGGGGCTCGGCGCGTTTTTGCCGAGCGCGAAGTAGTGCCAGAGGGCGTCGCGCTGGCGAAGGGCGTCGCCGTCGAGGACGGAGGTGAGCCGGGCCGGTTTGCCCTTCATGAAAATGCTGGGCATCGGCGTGCCGGGATGGAATCGCGCGGGGTCTTCAAGATAGGCGTCGAACCAGTCGCGGCGCAGCCGGCCGGCGACGCGCGTGAGGTCGGTCCCTTGGTTGCCGGGGTCGGATTCGGCAAGTTTTTGTCCCTTCCAGAGATGGCACGAGACGCACGAGTAGCCGCCGAAGCCGATGAGTTGCGGTCCGACCAGCGAGGCTGCGGTGGGATCGAGCGGCGTCGGTTGCGGGGGATCGGTCGCCGCGGGGAGTTCACCGTCCGCCTCCGCGAGGGCGAGTACGAGCGTCTCGGCATCGTGGCCGAACGCGGGCATGCGAAAGGTGTAGCGCTCGGCGCGCAGGCCGGCGACGCCTTCGCGCACGGCGCTGGCCAGATGGCTGCGCGTGAAACGTTGATGCGGATTCGTGAGCCGGGGCGTCTTCTGAAACGGGATGTACTGCAGGTACGCGCCCCCCAGCGTGCTGCTCGCGAACTCCAGCCCCGACGGGCGATCGGTATCGCGGGCGTGACAGCGGACACAACCGGCGCGCTCGAGCTGCTGCTGCCGGGCCGCGAACGGCGACGGATGTTTTTCGCCGGCGGCGATTTTTGCGAACGCTTGCAGATCCTCCTTCGCTGCGAGCGTGAAGCGCGGCAACGTTTTGCCGCCGAAGCACCCGTCGTCCCAGTTCTTCACGGGCACATCGGCGGGGATCGTCGCGCCGACGCCGACGTGGCACGCCGAGCAACGTTTCTCCAGCATTAGCGCCGTCGCCGGGTTCTTGGACTGCAGACGTTTTTTGACGGCCTCGATCTCGTCGGCCGACGGCGCGGGGAGGGGATCGAGCTTGAGCGACGGCGACCACAGCAGCAGATACGCAGCGATGTCGCGCGCCTGGATCGGCGTGACTGGCTGCCGCGGCATACGGCCGTCCGGATATCGGCCATGCGGATTGGCGAGGAACGCTGTGAGCGTCTCGGCGTTCATGCGATCGCCGAGGCCGCGTAGCGCGATGCGATCGAGGTCGGGCTGCTGCGTGCGGGGAATATCGGGAATGAAATGGCAGGCGACGCAGCCGAGACTCTGAAATTGCTTCATCCCTTCGCGATGACTCCCCGCCGGTTCGGGCCGAGAAACGTCGCCGGTCAGGAACTCGGCGACGATCCAGCGTTCGACGAAGCCGGCGCGGTCCGGTGCGAAGAGCGCCGGCATGCGCGCGTCCGCGTGGACCTGCGACGGATTCTCGAGCCAGCGCAGCAGCCAGTCGCGCGTCACGCGCCCCTTGAGATCCGCGAGCGAAGGCCCCGGCGGCGTCTCGGCGACCGACGGAAACGCCGAGGCATGGCAGCGTGCACACCCCAGGCGGCCCGCGACCGTCTTGCCGCGGGTGATCCGTTCTTCCAGCTTGGCAGCAACGGGGTATTCGGAGACGAGATGGCTCAGACGCCAGGCCGGCAGCGGTTCACGCGTGAAGCTCGGCGCCTGCCACCAGACTTGCAACCGCGCGGGGACGTCCGGCAGCGATCGATACCGGAGCGTGAGTCGATAGTAACCGTTGGCGCGTTGCGCCGGCTTGCCGACGACCTTCGCGTGTTCGGATTTCCCCTGACCCTGAAGGACGATGGCGCCGTCGATTTCAAGGGTGATGTCGCCGCCGACGAAGGCGTCGAAGGCGACCGGTCCCGGATCGCGGAGGAGCACGAGCCCGGTCCAGGTGACTTCGAACGGTCCGGGAGGGAGGCGTGGATGCGGGCTGGAAAGGCCGAGCGTGAACGCCGGCTTCACCTCGACGCGCGCGAGCTTGGCTGCCGGATCGACGAGCGAACGGTACTCGGCCAGGAGTCCGGGTTTGACGTCTTCGGGCTCGACGTCGAGCGGCGCGGCACTGAGGAAACCGGCGCAGGTACAGGTGAAGAGGACGGCGGGAAATCGCATGGCAGACACTCGCGGAAGACGGACGAAGGCATGACACCAGATTGTCAGCCGCGAGGTCGGGCGTCAAGCGCCGATCGAAAAGAGATGGTAAACGTATGTTCCGCGCGAAACATTAAAATGGGTAATTTAGCCTCCGGCTCACGGTGCCAGACGTTTGGACGCCCACTCCAGTGCCGCGGGCAATTGCTTTCGGCCGCTTACTGGGTCGTGCTTGCCTTCGGGATCGAAGACCGACTCGACGACAATGCCGCGCTGTCGGCAGACGTGCAGGAAACTATCGACCTGGGCCGCGACGTTGAACTCGTCCTTGCCGCCGTACGCGATGAACAAGTCGAGTTCGCCGGGCTTTACGTCGTAGGCTTCCAACATCTCGATCGGGTTAAACCGGCTCAGCTTGGCGATCGACTGGGAATCGTTCCCGACGGTGGGGCCGTACAGATCGTTAAAGCGAACGACGAAAGTCCCCTTGGGCCTGCCGACCACTTCGAGCGGATTGACGCGTTCGCGCCAGCCCCAACAGTTCTCGTCGAACGGGGTCATGAATCGGCCGTGAGAATCGACCCAGCGCGAGTTCAGCACCGGCATAAAACCCACGGCGATCTTGACCCGATCGCGATGCTTGATGGCGTTGGCGAAGGCGGCCGAGCCCCCCATCGAGACGCCCATCAGCGCGTGCCATTCCCGTTCCGGGCGGATCGGGAACGTCTCCATCAGGAAGTTCCAGACGTCGGTCATAAGATAATCTTCGTAGCATCCGGCGTCGGTATTGGCGAAGAAGCTGGCGATGCGAAAAAATGACGGATGCCCCCCCAGGCTGCCGTCGGGACAGGCGATAATGCACGGGGGCAGCTTTCCGTCGGCCATCGCTTTGTCGAAGCCGAGCACGATTTTTTCAACGAAAAACTGCTCGTCCTGGGTCGCGCCGTGCAGGAAGATCGCGAGCGGGTATTGTTTTTTCGGATCGAAGCGAGGCGGCAGGTAGACGTAGAGATCGCGTTTTTGCTGCAGCGCCTTGGACCAGATTCGGCGATCCTGTCCGTGGTTGTGCGTGAAGTCCAGGACTTGGCCGCAGATCTCGCGGTTGACGCGGTCCAGGGCGCCGCGAATGGTCCAGAAACCGGCCGGGAGCGGGGCAGGGAGAAGTCCCAGGACGACCCACGAAGTCAGCATCCATCGACTCATTGGTGCGTTTCCACAGGGTGCAGGCGGCGGATCATGAAGCACGACGCAAAGACGTCTTCCCGACTTGATACAAGTGCAGCTCGTTGACCAACCGCTGCGGATGGGGCCGCTGCGCCGGATCGGGACGGACCAGATAGTCCGCGAGCTGCGGGAAATACTCCGGCACATCTCCCGCCGAGACCAGCATGTCACGGAGAGTTTTGCCGAGGGAATACAGATCGCTACGCCGATGGCTGCGCGGCCGCGAGCCGGTCAGTTCCGGCGCCCGATACGCCTCGTCTCCCAAAAGCGCATTCGGTTCCAGATCGCCTTCGAGCCGGCGCGCGCAGCCGAAGTCGTGCAGCACGGCCCCCGCTGGCGCGATCTGTATGTTGTCGGGCGTGACGTCGCCGTGCGCGAATCCGGCTCGATGCACGACGACCAGCGCCTCGGCCAGGTCCCGCAGAATCCCGGCAATCTGCTCGACGGGCAGAGCGCCTTCCTTCAGGAGCGTGCGCAGCGATCGCCCCGGGAGCAGATCCATGACGAGAAAGTGAGGCGCCCGGATCACGAACGCTCGCTTGATCTGGACGACGTGCGGATGACGCAGGCCGGCGAGGGCACGCGTCTCCCGCTGCAGCAGCTTGATGGCGTGCGGATGCGATTCCCACTGGGGCCGCAGCACCTTGACGGCGCACGGCTCGGCAGTCTCCCGGCACACGGCGGAGTAGACTGCGGATTGGGCGCCGACTCCCAGGCATTCATGCAGATCGTAGCCGGGAATGTTGGGGTTATGCATAATGGATCCGCGTCCCGGAAATGCCCGGTCTCTGGAGAAACCGGGCAACTCACATCATCGGCGAACGGAGCCGCAGACTTGATACGGCCCCGCAGGATTCGTGCGGTCGCCGTGGCGCGAAGCGAGGAAGAGTGCAGGGGTTCCCATTTTACCGATCGGAGCGGCGCAAAGTTCCTGTCAAGCTGCACAGACTTTGACGCCGATAACGGTGGTAGCGGCACTTTCGCCGGGAGGGGCCTCGATGGTTCGGCTTCTGCTATTACTCGCTCTGATCTTCACCGGTTCTGGCTGCACTCGGCAGTTCTACCGCAACAACGTCGACCGCGAAGTCGACGGGCTCTTGCGGCAAAAGGACGTCTTCCCGTTCTGGAAGATCGAGAACTACCACGTCTACCCCGATCCCAACGCTCGCTTCGCCGACCCGGCCAAGCCCGATCGTCCCCCCATGCCCCCGGACGATCCCGCCGCCAAGCTCCTCGCGCCGAACCCGCAGAAACCCGGACATGCCGGCGAAGGGTCCTGGGAAGGGACCGGCTATCTCGATCTGCTCCGCTACTGGGACGCGAGCAACCGCGCCGTCCTGCCCATTACCGTCGACGCCAATCTGCCGAGCGTCAAGCAGGTTCAATATCTCGACGAGCCCAAGAAGAACGACTCGGGCGAGAATCCGTTTCTGCTCACGATGGATCAATCGATCGAACTCGGCCTGGTCAATAGCCGGGAGTTTCAGTCGCGGCGCGAACAGCTTTACCTGTCGGCCCTGCCCGTGACGCTGGAGCGTTTTAGCTTCGCCGCCCAGTTCTACGACGCGCACCAGGGAATCTACGAACGAACCGGCGCCCAGCTTCCGCCCGGCCAGGGTTACCGCTGGCGGCTCAACTCCGACGCTGGCGTCAGCAAGCTGCTTCCCTCGGGCGCCTTGCTCCTGGCTTCGTTCGCCAACCGCACCGTCATCAATCTCTCGGGGACGATGGCCAACAAGACCATCAGCGTCTCGACCGTCAACTTCGACGCCATCCAACCTCTCCTTCAAGGCGGCGGCAAGGCGGTCACCCTGGAACCTCTCACCCAGACCGAACGCAATCTTCTTTACGACATTCGTCAGTACGCCCGCTACCGCAAGGAGTTCTACCAGTACATCTCCGGAGGCGGCGATTTCGGACCCTCCCTCAGCCTGATCGGCGGTTTCGGCGCCAACATCGGCGCGGGGCAGGTCTCGCTCGGTTCCGGCAATCCCGCCGGGCCGCAGATCACCCCCTCCGCCTCCGGTCGCATCAATCTCAGCACCGGCATTGCCGCGCCTTCCGAAGGGTACCTCACCACCATCCTGCGCCGCGCCCTCCTCGCCGTCGAACGCGCCAATGTCACTCGACTCGAAAAAATCCTCAAACTCTTCGAAGCTTACGAGGAAGGCGGACGCGTCCCCTCGCTGCAGGTCGGCCAGGTCCAGCTACAACTTCTGCAGAGCCAATCGAATCTGCTCCAGGCCGATCAAAACATGCGCGATTCCCTCGACCGCTTCAAACTCCAACTCGGCGTCCCCCTCACCGT
The DNA here is from genome assembly GCA_038217425.1 of Gemmatales bacterium. Lineage (GTDB taxonomy): Bacteria > Planctomycetota > Planctomycetia > Gemmatales > Gemmataceae > JAIEPT01. The sequence continues at coordinate 16,692 of JBBQPM010000110.1, read as the reverse complement.
GCCGCTCGAACTCGACGGCGATTACATTCGGCCCATCTTCCTCCAATACCAGGCGTATGAGGAACTCCTCGAGCAGTTCGAACAGGCGCTCGCCGCCCTCGAGCGCTTCGACGACATCGCCGAATTCGCGCAGATCCGCGCCCGGCTACGTTCGCTCATGACGGATTCGCCGCTCGTGCGGGGCGCCCCGCGCTTCCAGAAGACGATCCCGACGCGCTTTGCAGCCTGGACCACGTCGGTCCTGGACGATAAAGGAGTGCGTGACAAACTCTTCAGCCTACGGCAAGAGCGCAACAAGTTGCTCGAGCTGCGCGACAAGCAGGAGGAAGAAGGCAAGACCCTCAGTCCCCAAGAGTCGGCCCGGCTTCAAGAGATCCTGTCGGACTTGCCGCTGGGCGAGTTGGAGCAGGCCGTGCGGCGTTACGAATCGGGTCCCTGGCAAGGCGCGCCGACGGAAAAAATCAAACGCGACGTGCAACAGGCCGCCTTCCGCGAGGTCCGCGCCACCGCGGCGGAAGTCCTGGGCGAAGCAAGCAACGAACGCTTCAGCCGGATTCGCAGTTCGTGGACGAAGCTGCCGCCGGTCCACGTGAACGGCGTCGACCTACTGGAATCGGACCTGGAGCCGGCGTATGAAATCGCGGTCAAGACGGCGTACGAGAATCGCCTGGATCTCATGAACACCCGCGCGCAAGTCGTCGATTCCTGGCGACAACTGGCAGTTTTCGCGAATTCTTTGCTCGGCGTGTTCAATGTCGGATATCATGTAGATAGCTCGACGCCCCCGGGCCGAGGCACGCCGCTTTTGTTTGAGCAGGAACGAACCCGCCACCAGTTGTTTCTGAACGCGGAATTGCCCCTAGTTCGCGTCGCGGAGCGGAATAGTTACCGGGCCAGTCTGATCGCCTATCAGCGGGCCCGGCGCAACTTGATGTCGACCGAGGACCAGATCGCCAATCAGGTCCGCACCGACATCCGCCAACTTCAGGTGCTCGCGAAGAACTATAAAATCCAGCAGCAGGCCGTCGAGCTGGCGTATCAGCAGGTGGAAAGCTCGCTGGAGACGTTTCGCGCCCCGCAGCCCCCTGGCGGCGACGGCAACAACGCCGCCTCCGCCGCCGCCCTGACCCAGCAGCTTTTGCAGGCCTACGCCCGCCTGCCGCAGACGCAGTCGCAATTACTCACCCTGTGGATCAACTACCAGGTTTTACGCCAGCAGCTTTATCTCGATATCGAAATGATGCCGCTGGATTCGCGAGGAGTTTGGATCGATGAGTACCGTGCTCGAACCATCCCCCAAATCCCCGTCCCCCCTGTCGTCAAATAACGCTCCGTTGCCGCGCAAGCAAGCCCGCAAATCGCGTTTCGTCTTTTGGCTCACGTTACTCGTCTTCTTCTCCATCCCCGCATTCGCGGCCTACTGGTTCCTGGGCCGCGCCATGGGGCCGGAACCCTACAAGGGGCCTTTCCACACTGTCGATTACGAGCGACTCAAGGTAACCATCGTCGAGCGCGGCAACCTCGAGTCGGCCGAGAACCGCGACATCGTCAGCCGGGTCAAGGTCGGCAATCGCACCTCGATGACGATCAAGTGGGTCGTCGACAACGGCAAGCCCGTCCGCGCTGGCGAGAAGCTCGTCGAGATCGAGGATTCGCAGTTGCAAGAGCAGCTCAAAACGCAGCTCAACGTCCGCAGCAACGCCAAGGCGGCGTTCGTCCTGGCGGAGGAAGAACTCAAGTTTGTGATGAGCCAAAACTTCAGCGAGATCGAGTCGGCCAAGACGACCAAGGTGCTCTCGGAGCTGGATCTCAAGAAACTCGTGGGCGAGAAGATCGCTGCCAAGGTCGCCGGCTTCCCGGAACGGCCGCAGCTTTTGCTGTATCTCGCAAAGCAGGCGGAAGAAGATTTCAAGCTCGAGGTCGATCAGCCGAGCCGAACGGTCAGCGAGATGTTTCAGAACCTCAACGACATTGAAGGCCGAATCGAGATCGCCCGCTCCGACCGCGAGATGTGGCTCGACCGCTACGCCTGGTCGCAGCGCATGGTGAAGAAGGGCTACCTGAGCCGGGCGCAGGCGGACGCCGACAAGGCGCGGCTCGACAGCTCGGAGTTTTCGCTTAAGAAGGTGCAGGGAGAACTCGACATCTTCCGCAAGTTCATGGTGGAGCGCAACCTCACCGACTTGTGGAGCAAGCTGAAGGAATCGGAGCGCGCCCTGGTGCGGATCGAATCGCAAGCCAACTCCAAGGAGATCAAGGCGCGTGCCGACCTGGAATCGAAACGTTCCATCTACTTCCAGGAGACGGCGAAGTTCGACGAGATCACCGACGAGATCGAGAAGTGCACCATCCGTTCTCCCGACGACGGCATCGTCGTCTACTACGTCTCCGAGTCGGCGCGGTTCGGCAGTAGCAATCAGGGCGTCGTGGAGCACGGCGCCGCGGTCAAGGAGAATCAGAAGCTCATGAGCATTCCGAATCTCAAACGGATGCTCGTCAACGTCCGCGTTCACGAGGCGATGGTTTCACGCCTGCGCGGCGACGACCTCGAAGTTCGGCACTTCCCCGAAACGCTCGATGCCGCCCTGACGATCGTCGCCGGTTCGTCAATGGAGTCGCTTGTGCTGCAGCAAACGGTGCTGCCGACGCTCCAGCACAAGAGCCCGGAATTCAAGGCAATGGTTCGCCATCACGAGAACATCGTCAAACGCCCCGGTCAGAAGGCGTTCATTCGCATCGACGCATTCCAGGCCAAGGCGCCCTACCAGGGGCACGTGAAGGCGGTCGCTACCGTCGCCAGCCAGGCCGACTTCATGTCCGACGTCAAGGTATATCAGACGCTGATTTCCATCGACGAGGACATCCGCGACAACCTCAAGCCGGGCATGAGCGCCGAGGTCACTATCGAGGCGGCTTCCCAGTCGGAGCCGGCGCTGACGGTTCCGGTGCAGGCGGTGCTGGGCAATATCACGATGGGCGAGAACCGCAAAGTCTTCGTGCTCGACGACCAGAATCGGCCCCACCTGCGCGACGTCGTCATCGGCATGGGCAACGACCGGATGGTCGAGGTCCGTTCCGGCCTGGAAAAAGGCGAACGCGTGGTGCTGAACGTCGAGGCGCTGATCGGCGAGCGCAGCGAGTTGAAGGTGCACCAGCCCACCGCCCGCCGCGGCATCGACCTGGATGAGCTGCGCATCAACAAGAAAGGCAAGGGGGGCGGAGCGCCGACCCCCGGCAAGGGCGTCACCGCAAAATGATTCGAGCCCGAGGCGCAAGCAAGGGAATTATTTCTTTGCTTGCGCTTCGGGCTCAAGAGACTACCATCCATGCCTGCCATCGTCCGCACCGACTACCTGACCAAGACCTACTTCCTCGAAGCGGTCACCGTGCACGCCCTGCGCAGCGTCTCCCTCGAAGTCGAGCAGGGCGATTTCGTCGCCCTCATGGGACCGTCCGGCTCCGGGAAATCGACGCTCCTCAATCTCCTCGGCTGCCTTGATCGCCCCACCTCCGGACGCTACTTTCTCGGGGCCGAGGACGTCTCCGAGATGGAGGACGATCAACTCTCCGAGATCCGCAGCAAATATCTCGGCTTCATCTTCCAGTCGTACAACCTGCTGCAGCAATACACCGTCGTCGAAAACATCCAGGTGCCGCTCCTGTATCAAAACGCCCGCATCGACGAGCGCGCCACGGAACGCTGCCAGCGCCTCGCGCAGCTCGTGGGCCTGGGCAATCGCCTCGACCATCGCCCCATGCAGCTTTCCGGCGGTCAGCAGCAGCGCGTCGCCATCGCCCGCGCCTTGGTCAACGATCCGCACGTCATCCTCGCCGACGAACCGACCGGCAATCTCGATTCCAAGACCAGCGACGAGATCATGCACATGCTCACCCGGCTCAACGACGCCGGCAAGACGATCATCATGGTGACGCATGAAAACGATATCGCTTCCTGGGCGCGGCGCGTGATCCGCATGCGCGACGGCGAGATCGAGACCGATACGCGCAACGACACGCGTACGAATCTCGAGGCAAGTTCGACCGCATTCATGGAAAATCTGAACATGCTGTTTTCGAGCAAGTGACATGCGCAAGTTCCTCATTCACTGGGAAAAGATCCAGCGCACCATGGTGCTCGCCCTGCGCAGCCTTTGGCTGCACAAGCTCCGCGCTTTCCTCTCCGTACTCGGCATCATCATCGGCACCGCGGCCGTCATCTCGCTGATGGCGTTCGGCGAAGGGAGCATGCGCGACGCCCTCGACGCCATCAAACGCCAGGGGGCCACCAATATCATCGTCCGTAGCGTCAAACCCCCCGAAGAAGGGGGCGGCAGCGGCCGAAAAAATATGACCGCCAACTACGGCATCACCCGCGCCGACTGGGAGTTCCTCGAAAAGATCAACTACGCCGAGGCCATCGTCCCCATGCGAATTTTTCAGCAAGAGATTCGCCGGATGCAGTTCATGAAGATCGGCCGAGTGGTGGCGACGACCGAGGACTATCAAAAGGTCAACAAGTTCGAGCTGGCCATGGGCCGATTTCTCTCCGGCTCCGACGAGGTCGACGAGGAGACCGAGGACGACAACATCCAGATGCGCAACGTCGCGGTCATCGGTTCGGAGATTGCCGAGAAGCTCTTCCCGTTTCAGAATCCGCTGAGCCAAACGATCGTGATCAACCGCTTCCACTTCGTGGTGGTGGGCGTCATCAAGGAGCGCATGCCGACGGGCGCCGGGGGCGGCAGCAGCTCGGCCGAGGATTTCAACAGCGACGTCTACATCCCCATGCGCACCGGCCGGGGCAGATGGGGCGACCGCGTCTACATTCGCCTGTCCGGCTCCCGCTCCAGCGAGCAAGTCTACCTGCACCAGGTGACGCTCAAGATTGACGACATGGACCACGTCAAAAGCACCGGCAACGCGATCGCCTACGCCCTCAAGGCGACCCACGGCTACAAGCAAGATTGGGCCCTCACCATTCCGCTCGACCGCCTGATCGAAGCCGAGGAGACGCGCGATCGCTTCACCCGGCTCCTGGTGCTCATCGCCAGCATTTCGTTGGTGGTCGGCGGCATCGGCATCATGAACATCATGCTCGCCACCGTGACCGAACGCACGCGTGAGATCGGCATCCGCCGGGCGCTCGGCGCCAAGCGTGCCGACATCATTTTGCAGTTCTTGATCGAAGCGACGGTGCAGACGATGATCGGCGGCCTCCTGGGCGTGCTATTGGGGCTGTCGTTCGTCTTCGCGGTGCCCGTCGCTGCAAGCTGGTTCGGGCACAATTTGCCGATCAATATCAACTACTGGTCGATCGTGCTGTCGCTGGTCGTCTCGGTCGTGGTGGGCGTGGCCTTCGGTTTATATCCGGCGGTGAGGGCCGCGGAACTCGATCCCATCGAAGCGCTGCGGCACGAATAACTTGAGCCCGCAGCGCGAGCAAGGGGCCGCACTTCCCGCAATCCTTGCTTGCGCTGCGGGCTCAAAAATCAGCGCCGACGCACCAGCTCCGGCAGATACTTCACCGGCAACGTCCCATGCGACAAGACCGATTCGTGAAACGTCCCGAGCTGAAAGTCCTCGCCCAGCTCGGTCTGCACTTGCCGGCGTAACTTTTGGAACGCCATTCGCCCCACGAAGTACGTCGAGAGCTGACACGAACTCTGCTTGGCGCGGATCACTTTCAGGATCGCTTCCCCTTCCGATTGAAACGCCCGAACCACGAGCAGGAACATCGCCTCCTCGTCGGTCATCGTCCCCGCGTGCATGCGGTGGTCGAGAATCGCATTGCAAACGGCCCGCAAGTACCACTTGAGCTGCATCAGGCGCATCACGAGATCGCCGTCGCCGAAGCCCTCGTCGAGCATCATTTGCTCGGTGTAGACCGCCCAGCCCTCGGCGAAGACGCCGGACGCGAGCATCTTGCGAATCAGCGACGGATGGCGGTTGGAATATTCGAGCTGAACGTAATGGCCCGGGTACGCCTCATGAATCGTGAGGATCTTGAGCATTCGGCCGTTGTATTCGCGGAGGTAACTCTGCACGCGCTCGGGTTGCCAATCGCGCGGCGGCGGGCTGACCGCGTAGAAACTCTTCGCCTTGTCGTCGAGCGGCGGCGCGGGGTTCAAATACGCGGCGGCGTTGCCGCGCTGAAACTCCGGCATCTCCACGATCTGACAGCGGTCGGGATCCGGCAGCGTCAAAATCTTCTTGCGCGCGATGAACGCCTTGATCTCGCCGACGGTGCCCTTGGCGTCGGCGACGAGATTCTCGGGTTTGCCGTGCTCCTTGCTGTAATGCTCGAGCACGGCGCGAACCATTGAGCGCTTGCCGTCCGGCGTATCGGCGGGGACCGGTCGCTCGGGGAACGTCTTGGCCCAGAGCTGCCGGGCGATGACCGCCATCTCGACTTCGACGCGATCCGCTTCCGTCTCGGCTTCCTTGAGTACGTCCTCGGCGCTGATGCCGGCATCGAGTTCCAGCGCAAGCTTCTGCGCGAACTTCACTTTCCCCAGCCGCCATTCGCCGGCTGAACGCGGCAACAAATCGCTTTCGAGAAACGTCTGATATTCCTTGAGCACGGGCAGAACTTTGTCCGCGGCGCCTTTAAGTTCGCTCATGCCCGGCGTTTCGCCCGCGATCTCGTAGATGCCGCTCTCGTAATAGCCGATGGCGCCCTTGTTCTGCCGGATCGCCGTCTCCACGAGAACTTTCGGCGGATTCTTCAGAGTCTCCTTGGCCGCCTGCACGATGCGCGGGATCTGCAGGATGCGCTGAGCGGCGTTCCGCACGTTGACGGGTTGCGGGAGCGTCGACTGCGTGAAGAGTAGGTACGTGCTCTCGGTGATGAAGTCGTTGTAGAGGCGCGGATCTTCCGCCCACGGATTTGTGTTCTCGGCGAGCCAAACGTCGCGGCGCAGCGAGTGGAGCCAAATCTCCAAATCGATCTGCGAGGCCCGGCTCAGCTTGGCCGAGTCGAAACGACCGGGGAGGTCCGCGAGGAGTTTCTGCCAGCGGGCCTTCGTTTGGGCGCGGGCCTTGGGCGAGACGTCGTCGAGGAGATGATCGTAGCGATGCTCGCCGGCACGCGTGGCGTCGAGCGGGCGCTGGCGGAATTCTTCGTCGAGATATTCCTTGAACGCCGCGGCGAGCTTGGCGTCTTCCCCCGGAGCAGGCGTTTGCGCATGGGCCATGGAAAATAACACCGCGAAAAGAGCGAGTGGCGTGGGTCGTGGCATTTTCAAGCGTCCGTGGATCCAGCCGTGACAACATGAACGTTGTGTAAGGAAGTTCGAGTTGCCCGGCGCGAAATGCAAGTGTGCAAGGGTACGCGAACTCCGGCCGACATTGTATCGCGTCGCTGGGGACGTTGCACGCGGCTTTCGGCAAAAACCGGATCGATCAAAAAGACGAATTCGCGGAAAAAAAGTAACGGCGCCATCTGGCGGCACTATATGAGTGCGTCGAGTCGTCCGAAACACTTTTCAAGGAGAACGTCATGGTGAAAGTCATCGTCGCATCGCTGGTGTTGTTTGCGTCCCTGAGCACGAGCGAAATGTTCGCACAGAGCGGTTACGGTTCGAGCGGCCAGATTGTCACCGGCTCGGTTTACGATCCGAATCTGGGGCAAGTGACCTACTACTACAACCCGGCCACGAGTTACTTCTATGTTCCGGCACTCAAATCAGGGATCTTCCTCAATTCCGGGTCCGTGAATCAGGGAAGCGGCTACGGGAAACAAAACTACAACCAGGGCTACGGGAATCAAAACCAGAACAACGGCTACTGGAGTCAGAACGGCGCGGTCGGCCAAACGTACGGCAACCAGGGGTCCGCCTACCGGAACCAGAATCTGGGCGTCGGGATGATTTACGTGCCGGGGATGGGCGCGGACGGCGTCTTTATCTCGCGCTAGCCGGAGGTTTCTTCGCCTCCGCGAGGTCGATCAAGCCGTCGCCGTCGGCGTCGAGCGTGCGGAAAAGCGGGGGAGGGCCGAGAAACTCGCGCGGCGAAAGGTAGCCGTCGCGGTTGTGGTCCTGGGCCCGAAACCACGCCGGCGCCGATCCGGTCGCTGCCGGTCGCACACGCGGCTTACTGGCCGGAATTTGCACGCCGCCCCAGATCATCGGCGACGTGCGCCGAAACGACCACTGCAGGATTCGACCCGCGAGCACCCCCTGGCGTTCGCGGACGTCGAGTCGGCCGTCGCCGTTGACGTCGAGCAGCGGAAACGGATTGAACCCGCGATCGGCCAGCGTGATCGACACCTGCGCCCGCACTCCCGCTTCGAGAAGTTCGAGATACGCCTCCAACTCCGCCAGGGTGAGACGTTCGTCGCCGTTGCGATCCGCGAACGGCATGATCGCGAGCAGGCCGCCGAGCGCGAAGTCGTCTTCGAGATTGGCGCGCGTCAAGGCGGCACGATCCTCGACCGCGGTCTTGAACTGGGCGAGCAGGAACTCCCGCACGCCCTCGAATCGGTCGCCGTCGACGTCTGCGTCGATCGACGCTGTCCACATCCCGCCGGCTTCGCGGAGCCGAAACATGCCGGGGTGGACGGTCGTGAGCGTAAGCTTTTTCTGCGGGTCCACGAGCGATGCGTTGGGCGTCTTGCCCAGGTTGATGCGCACGATCACGTCGGGTTTGTTCACCGGAGCGGTCGACGAGAGGGCAACGGGAACGGCTTCCGCCGGCGGCGCGGCGGCGAGAAGTTCGGCGAGGTCGAGGTATTCGTCGTCGTTGGCGTCGAGAAGTTCCAGGCTCCCCGCTTTGCTCAGAAGCTTGCCCAACCGTGCGTCTTGCAGCGTCGGGAGCGCGACGGCCCGATGGATCGCCTTGAAGTCCGCGGCGCAGCGCGCCAGGAATGCGGCTCGGGTGTGTTTCTCGTCCCGATCAAGAAAGGCCGGCTTCCACCCGGCGCCGGGGAGGCCGGCCGCATGCATTCGGCCCAGCTCCGATTTGCTGAGCTTGCCGTCGCCGTCGCGATCGAAGTGATCGAAGAGACGCTGCAGAAACGCCGACCACGCTTTCGAAGGCAGTTCGCCGTCGACGCGGATCTCAAAGCGAATCGCCTGCGGCCCCGGCACGAGGAAACCGGTTCCCTCCTGCCCGCAAACGGGATTCACGAGGATCAGCAGCAGCAAGGCGGCCCTCATGACAGGATCTCGGAGAGCGGCTCGGCAGCGGGATCCGCCAGGCGGATCGGGCGGTTGACGTTCGAAGGATTCTGCTTGGCGGGATCAAGCCCCAGGGCCAGACAGACGGTCGCGATGAGATCGGGGACGGCGACGGGGCGGTCTTCGACCGCGAGACCGTCGGCGCTGGTTCGGCCCACGACCTGTCCGCCCGCGATGCCGCCGCCGCCGAGGGCGACGCTCCATGCCAGGGGATAATGATCTCGGCCGCTGCGCGGATTGATGCCGGGCGTGCGGCCGAACTCGCCCATCCACACGACCAGCGTTTCGTCCAAGAGGCCGCGCTGCTTCAGATCCTCCATCAGCGTCGCCCAGGCGGGATCGAGGACGTCGCACAGGGAACGGACCTGATCGAAGTTGTCGTTGTGCGTGTCCCAGCCGCCAAGCGTGACCTCCACGAACGGCACGCCGCGCTCGACGAGCCGGCGCGCGAGCAAACATCCCTGGCCGAACGGCGCCCGACCATAGCGATCGCGCAGCTCGGGGCGTTCCTCCGTCAGGTCGAACGCCCGCGCCGCGGCGGGGCGCTGCAGCCGATCCGCGCGGTCGTACGCATGCACATGACTCATGACGCCCGGGCCGACCCGAGAAGCCAGGAAGTCGGCTTCCATCTCACGCAGCAGGTCGAGTCGTTGGGGCGCCCGGGACGAACGCGCTTGCAGATCCTCGACTCGCAGCGCTCCGCCGGCGACCACCAACGGTGCGTGACGCGGTCCCAGAAAGCCCGCAGCCACCGACGCCTGCGCGAACGCGCCTTGCGGCATCACGCTGACGAACCCGGGCAGGTCGGCGTTCTCCTGCGCCCATTCGTGCGAGACGAGCGAACCGAGCGTCGGAAAGCGGATCGAGCCCTGCGGCGTGTACCCCGTGCGCAGATGGGCGGTCGCCCGGCCGTGGTCGCCTTCGCGCGTGCGCATCGAACGGACCAGGGCCAGGTCGTTCATATGCCGGGCGAGGCGCGGCAGATGCTCGCCGATGCGGATGCCGGGCACGGCTGTGGCGATTTCGCGGAACGGGCCGGCATTGGCGTGGCCCGGCTTGAGATCGAAGGTGTCGAGCTGCGACGGGCCCCCCGCCATCCACAGGAGGATGCACGAACGCTTCCGCCGCGGGTGATCCGCCGACTGCGCCGCCAGGGCGCCGAGCCAACCGGAGACGGCGCCCAGCCAGGTTCGGCGATTCATGTTCATCATCGGACCGTCCTCGCTTACTTAGTTTCGTATTCCACCAGGCAGCCGCGAACCTTCGTCTCCGCGATAGGCGGCGCCTTCCCTTGCAACGCCGCCTCGACCGCTTCCTCGAGATACCTTTTCTGCACCGACTCGGGATCGTTGTTGTCGTCCATGGCCCCGAGATAGACGATTTTGCGTTCCTTGTTCAGCACGAAAAACTCCGGCGTCATCGTGGCGCCGTAGGCGTGGCCGACCTTTTGGCTCTCGTCGAACAGATACGCAAACGGGAAGCCCTTCTTGGTCGCCCGCGCCGCCATCTTCGGCAAACGGTCGGCCTCGCGCAGGTTCACGTTGATCGCCACCAGCGCGACCTTCTTGTCCGCGTACTTCTTGGCGAACTCGATGATCCGGTCCTCGTAGCGAATCGCAATCGTGCAGTGGTTGCACGTGACGCAAAGTACCACGAGTTCGCGGTCCTTGAGGTCGGCCAGTGAATGCTTCTTGCCGTCGACGCCCGGCAAGTCGGTCCACGCGAACCCGGCCTGGCCGACGGCGACCGTCTTGTTGAATTTCCCCTGGGCGCGCACGCCCGGCGCGAGCAACAAGACCAGGACGATGCACCTGAGAAGCCTCGAAATCATGAACTCTCCCATTTAGTGATTGTGCCGAAACTCGGCGCTGTTGAGGAGCATCCAGAAGACGTCGGCCAACTGCTCGGTCTCCGCGCCCTCTTTGTTCAGACGTTTCTCGAGGCGACTCCATTCGCTCGCCGACGGTTTTCGCGCGAGCGTCACGACGTAGAGCGCCTCGACCCGTTCGCGCCGCGTCATCCCCGGCGTCTGGTTTACGGCGATCAGCGTAGGTGAAACATTCGGATCAGTCGCCCAGGCGGTGAAGGCGCCGTTGCGGAGCGTGAGGGCTTGCTGCACGGAGGTTTCAGGTTCGCCGACGGACCCCGCGAGGGCGAAGCGGACGAGAAACTGTTTGCGTGCGGTTCCCTTGTCCTGGTCGTCGCGGTAACCCGTTGCCAGGGCGAGGCTGTCGAAGAGTTGTTCGCCGGTCAGCGCCCGCAAGGGCATGCGCGCGGGGAGCCGAGTCTTGTCCTGGCTGGCGTCGGTGCGGGCGCTGGAGCGCTGATAGGCGTCGGTGAGGCAGAGAGCGCGGACGAGGTGCCGAACGTCGAATTTCGCGTCCGCAAACGCCTGGGCCAGGTCGTCCAGAAGTTCGGGAGCGCTGGGCGGGTTGTCGTCGCGGAAGTCGTCGACTGGGTCGACGAGGCCGAACCCCAGGAGTTGGCCCCACAAGCGATTGACGGCGGCGCGGGCGAAGAAGGGATTCGCGGGGGAAGTCACCCAGTCGGCGAGGGCGCGGCGCGGGCTCCCCTGGCCCGGCGCCGCGTCGTCGAGGAAACGGGCGGCTAGCGCCCGCTTGCCGTTGGGCATCTTCACTTCCCGAAGCGTCACGGCTTCCGTGAGCGGCGCGAAGATGCCTTCGCCCTGCCGCTCGATGCCGGCGAAGAACGCGGCCTGGCCCCAGAATTGTTCCTGCTTCCACTTGGCGAACGGATGATCGTGGCACTGGGCGCATTCGAGCTGGATGCCGAGAAAGCTGCGGGTGACGCCGGCGGCGAGGTTTTCGGGCCGAGCTTCCTTGACGGCGAAGAAGGCGAGCGGGTTGGGCCGATTTGGATCGCGCAGCACGGGCTCCGCCTCCGAACCGGCGGCGGCGATCGGCGCCGTCAGCAGTTCGTGTACGATCCTGTCGTAGCCGACGCCCGACTGCAGACGGTCGCGCAGCCACGATTCGAAGCCGATCTGAAACACCCCGGCCGCGCGATTGGCGACGACCTCCGGCAGCAGATCGGCACGCCAAACATTCGCGAAATGCACGGCGAAACGCGGATCGGCGAGCAGCCGATCGATGAGCCGACGGCGTTTATCGAGCGACGTATCGGCGAGGAAAGCATGGACCTCGGCGGCGCGTGGGATTCGGCCCGTGAGATCGAGCGTGACGCGGCGCAGGAACTCCGCGTCGTCCGCACGCGGGGCCGGCTTCACGTCATCGGCCTGGAAGATCGCGGCGAGCCGGGCGTCGATGCGTTTCGCCAGGGTCTCGGCCGAGTCCGCATAAAGGACCGTCGGCGCCAGCAGGCACGCGAACAGCGCATGTCGAACCATGATCCACCTCAATCCTGTCCGCTCGAGGGGTCGGCTCCCAGTTGCAGGCAAATCAGTTCCTTGTCGTCGCGGACATAGAGCCTGCCGTTGGCGAGCGCGGGGCTGACGAGCGTGCCGCCGGAAACGCGCGACCGGCTCAGCTCCTTGGCGCCCTTGTCGTCGACTTCGAACAAACTGAGCGTCCCCGAATCGCCGAGTACCAGGAGTTTGCCGTCGCCGGTGCGAATGATCCCGGCGTGGAAATAGCCGACGTTCTTCTTGGCCCACAAGAGCTGACCGGTCTTGGCATCGAGACAACTCAGGGACGCCGAGGGGAGGATGTCGATCTGATTGGTGACGAGGAAAAGCCGATCGCCCGAGGCGACGCCGGAGGAGAAGTAGCTCTTCATGTCCTTGTTCTGCCAGCCCGTCTCGGCATGGTACGCGGCCCCCTTGTAGCCGATTTTTACCGCCAGGGCGCCGTGCGCCTGCGTGCTGGCCACGAGAACCCCGCCGGCGGCGACGGGCGTGGGCGACGTTCCCTGCGGCTGAAATACCATCGGGTGCTCCCAGCGAATACTGCCGTCCAGCGGATCGAGCGCGATCAGACGTAGCGGCGTCATGAAGACCACGTCGATGGATCGTCCGACCGTCCGTTCGCCCCCTGCGTACAGGACCGGCGACGACGTGCTCGGCGCATCGTCGAGCGCCTGCCAGAGGACCGCGCCGGTCTCGGCATTCAGAGCGACCACGCACGAGCCTTTGCCGCCGACGCTGACGATCACACGATTGCCCACCACAAGCGGCGAACAGCAGACCGCGAACGTCGGCAGGTCGGCCTGGAATTGTTTGTAGAGATCGAGCTGCCAGTGCCGTTTTCCGTCCTGGACGTCGAAACAGGAGAGGATCCCGTTAATGCCCATCGTGTAGAGCCGTTTGCCCGCGACGGTCGGCGTGGCCCGCGGCCCGACGCCGAGGACGCTTTTGAACTCGGGCCGGGGATAGCTCTCACGCCAGAGGACTTTGCCGTCGGCCGCATCGAACGCGATGACTTCTTCCTCTTCCTTGCCCGGAACCTGCGCATGCAGAAAGACTTTGCCGCCGGCGACCAGCGGCGAGCTGAAGCCATTGCCGACCGGCGTGCGCCACAGAACTTTCGGCGCCTCTTTCCACGGAGCTACGCGTTCGCTGGTGCTGCCGTCGCGCCGGGGCCCGAGCCACTGCGGCCAATCGGCGGCCTGCACGGCGGGGACGCACATCAGGAAAATCGTCAGTGTTCGTTGCATGCGTAGACTCCGGGGACGTTCAGGCATCCATCAGATTGTAACCGAGCCGAACCGCGATTCCAAACGTAATCGCCGTGGGGCACGTTTGTAACGTGCCAAGTTCTCACGCGGCACGTTACAAACGTGCCCCACCGAAGTCGGGGAAATCGTTTCGTTCTTGTCAAGTTCTCACGCGGCACGTTACAAACGTGCCTCGCGACCGAGCTATTTGCTCTGCGATTCCCAGTACTTCTTGAACGTCTGACGCAACCGGGCCGTGTTCATCTCATCCGGCAGGCTCCACTCGATCTTCACATTCGTCAATTCCTGCTTGAGCCGCGCGATGTCCTTCTCGTCGGCGAGCACGTACTTCAGCGTCAGCGTCTTCAAGTTCGGTAACTTTTTCAGGTGCACCAGGCCGTCGCCGTAGGTGAACCACGTCTCGGTGATCGAAATTTCCTCCAGCGACGGAATCTTGCTGAGATGTTCGAGCGTGCGATTCGTGATCCGCGGCGTGTACTGCGGCCCGAGGATGATGATTTTCAGCCTGGGCAGCGCCTGTAGCGCCTCGATGCCGTCGTCGGTGACGGCGAAGGTGTGGAAGAGGTCGACCTTTTGCAGCGACTTGATCTTGGCCAGCGCCCTGGGCGCCTCGTTGTCGACCCGGCACCCGCCGAGCCGCACCGCTTCCAACTCGGGGAGTTCGGCGAGGTGCGCCAGTCCCTTGCCGAGGTACGCCCTTGGAGTCCGGCGGGCCGAACCAGTGGTCGAGGCCGAAGGTTTTGAGTTTCTTCCAGGTCGTCAGGTTCTTGAGTCCGTCGTCGGTGAACTGCCCCGCGTTGTTAAAGAAATACTCCAGGTTGGGAAGCGTGCCGATCAAAGGGAACGTCTCGTCGCTGAGCTTGACTCCGCCGGGCGACGTCCAGAGCTTCTTGAGCTTGGGGAACTGGGCGAACAGCGAATAGTCTTCCTTCGTCAGCGTGACGGCGGGGCCAAACATGATTTCGGTCACGTCGCCGACTTTGTCCTTCTTGAGATTCATGCCGCGCGTCTGCAATTTGGCGGCGAGGTCTTTGTCCTGGGCGGGAAGCAGGTGCGAAAACACCATCAGGAACAAACAAGTCGTTGCACGCATGTCGGCCTTTGGGAGTTGATGATGGGAGGGGGTGAAGACGTTACGGTTGTCTTATTGAAAGGCGAGCGGGGGATGTTCGTCCCCCGCTCGCCTACGGATTTCGTAGATTGGAGAATGGCGAACGCGGACTGGGCCGCGCGCTTCCTCCCGTGTGCGTGACTTCATGAACTCATTCCGCGCTCTCCTCATCGCGTGTGCCTTCGTCCCTGCCGCGCATTCCCAGGACGTCAAACCCCTCGTCTGGGCCGCTGACGAGGAAGGAGGCGCTCCGTATATCTTTTCTGTGCAAGACAAGGACGGCGCCAACAAGCAGGTAGGCTTCGAAGTCGATCTCAAGGACGCCTTGGCCCGCGAACTCCGGCGCCCCATCGAATTCAAGCAGTACGACTACAAGAACCTCATCGCCGGGCTCCAGCAAAACGACTTCGACTTCGCCATGAACGGCCTCGAAGTCACGGACGATCGCCTGGAGAAAGTTCTCTTTTCGAAGCCCTATTACGCGTTCAAGCTGCAACTCGTCGTGCGTCAGGACGAAACGCGCTTCGACACGCTCGACGGCATTCGCGAGAAGCAAGGCAAAGTCGGTACGCTCGAAGACACGGCTGCTTCGCGTTTCCTGAAGAAGCGGGGCTTCGAGCCGAAGGAATACGAAGGGCAAATCGAGCCGTTTCAGGATCTGGAGCAAAAGGCGCTGGACGGCGTGCTGATGGATTGGCCGATCGCCCTGTATTACGGGAAGCAGAGCATCAAGACGCCGATCGCTCCGCCGCTGAAATTCGTAGGCGACCTGGGGGGCCGGGGTTACTACGCGATCGCCATCCATCGAAACAACCCGCAGCTCAAACGTGATCTCGACGCTGCGATCGACCGCATCTGGGCGTCGGGCGAAATGTCCGGAATCCTCAAGAAGTGGGGCATCTGGAACGACGGCCAGGATGAGTTCACGCCCTCGGGCGTATTCTATGAGACCGGCCAAGCCGAAGGCATCACGGCGCGGACGCCCAACTTCATGATGTTGCTCCTGCAAGGCGCCTGGCTCACCATCCAGATCACTTTCCTGTCGTTCGCCGTCGCCATGATGCTCGGTATGTTCCTCGCTCTCGTGCGCATGTACGCTTCCCCTTATATCTCGTGGTTGTCG
This sequence comes from Gemmatales bacterium, assembly GCA_038217425.1. Taxonomy (GTDB): domain Bacteria; phylum Planctomycetota; class Planctomycetia; order Gemmatales; family Gemmataceae; genus JAIEPT01. Next base: position 629 of record JBBQPM010000110.1, on the reverse strand, counting down.
ACCGTCTACATCGAGTTCTTCCGCGGCATTCCGGTGTTGCTCGTACTCGTCTTCTTGTACTACGGGCTGCCCGCGATTTTCAAGTCGTACGATCCGACCTCGGAGTTCAAGCTTGACGCCTTCACGGTCGCGATCATCGGCTTCGGGCTCAACTATGCCGCGTACGAGGCGGAGATCTACCGCGCCGGCATCAGCTCCGTGCCGACGGGACAATGGGAGGCGGCGCTGTCGCTGGGCATGTCGAAGCCGACGACGTTTCAGCGGATCATTTTGCCACAGGCCATCCGCGTGATCTTGCCGCCGATGACCAACGACCTCGTGGCGCTATTCAAGGACACCAGCGTGGTGAGCGTCATTGCGCTGGTCGATCTCAGCAAGCAGTATCAGATTCTGACGAAGTCCAGCAGCGAAGGCCTGGTGACGATCGCGCTGGCGACGGCGGGACTCTATCTGATCATGTCGGTACCGCTCGGTTTCGCGTCGCGCTATCTCGAGTTGCGCTGGGGACAGAAATAGGATCGCGGTAAAACCGCACCCGTAGGGTAAGCGGCCTCGCTTGCCCACTCCGCAGAGGCAAGCGAGGCCGCTTGCCCTACGAATCTTCGGCCAGTAAAACCGCACCCGTAGGG
>JBBQPM010000109.1:0-22667 GCA_038217425.1 Gemmatales bacterium | reverse complement strand
GACGCAGCAGCAGGAGGCGGATGAAAAGCGGATGGACGAATTGCTCGAGAAAATCCAGCGGCAGGGCAAGGGGTCGCTGACGGCCGAGGAGCAGCGGTTCCTGAAGCGTGTGTCGGATCGGTATCGCAATCGGCCGTGAGTTAAACTGCACGCGAAAAACATCGCGATTTCGAATTTCCGAGCCGGAAGCGTCAGCGACGTTTTTTCGCAAGATCGTCGCTGACGCTTCCGGCTCGGAAATTCGAAGTCTCATTGTTGACTGCGTGCAGAATACGACGTCGGCCCACGGAGGAGATCCGCGAATTGGCGGGCCGCCTGGCGCGGGTCAGGGACGCCGCAGATCGCGGCGCTCACGGCGATGCGGGTCGCGCCGGCGTCGAGTACCTTCTGCACATTCTGCAAATCGATGCCCCCCAGTGCGAACGCAGGCAGCGAAGTCTCCGCCGACGCAGCGCGGACGAAGTCGAGCCCGGCGAATTCCGCGAACGTCTTGGTGGTCGATGGAAAGGTCGGCCCGATGCCGACGTAGCTGGCGCCGTCCAGGATCGCCTGGCGAAGTTGCGCCAGGTCGTGCGTGCTGACGCCGACAAGGGCGTCGGGCCCCACGATTCGGCGTGCGTCGCGGAGGGCCAGATCGTCCTGACCGAGGTGGACGCCGTCGGCCTCGACGAGCCGTGCGAGGTCGGGGCGATCGTTGACGATGAAGAGGGCGCCATGATCGCGTGTGATGCGTCGGACTTCGCGGGCCAACTCCAACAAGGTACGATCGGAGCCGTCCTTCTCGCGAAGTTGAACGACGTCGGCGCCTCCTTCGACCGCCTCGCGCACGGTGCCGACCAGCGAACTGCGACATCGTTCTTCGGTCAGGAGCACGTATAGCCGCGCGCGGGCCAGACGGGTCGCAAGTTCCGAATCGCGAACCAGGGCTTTCTCGAGCGTGTAGCTGCGGTAACGCAGCGCTTCGAGGGCCGGGCCGAATTCGGGGCTCACGATTTTGCCGAACTCTTCGAGGCTGCGCAGCGATTCTTGCAACCGCTTGAGATTAGCCTTCACGACGTCGGCGAGATCGCTGCGCTGATGTTCAGAAGGCGTCGTGAGTTGCGTGCCGACGTCGTGCAGGACGTCGCGCCAGGCGAGCATGTCGGGCAAGGTTCGTAACGTCTGCGTCAGGTTGTGCCGCAGCGTTTTGAGTTCGCCGGTCAGGAAATGGTCATTGAGGGCGAAGCGGGCGTAGTCTTCGAGCACGCGCAGGCCCTCGCGGGCGCGGTTGGCGCAGGCGTCGATCAGGCGCATCGTCTGTGCGAGGTCGGGGCGCTGCCAGTCGATCGCCTCTTCGAGCGGGATCGCGGCTTGCGCTTCCGGCGCCTTCACAAGTCGCTCGGCGTCGACGCCGAACTCCGCGAGCAACGTTTGCACTTCGGACGTGCGCAGCAGCGCGGAGAGGACTTGGTCGCTGCTGAGGCTCCCCTCTTCGAGATACTCGGCCGATTCCTGGCTGGCGTGCGTGAGCAGCGTGCGCAGCGAGACGTCAAACTCCGCATCGCTTGCCTCGAGGCTGGCGTCGTCGGGATAGGCCGACTGCCAGGCGTCCGGATCTAGTCCGGCGGCACCCAGACGCTGCCAGGCCAGGCCTTCGCGTTCGGCGAGCAGACCGCGCAGCACCTCGCAGGGGCCAACGGTCTCGGCGCCTGCGAGGCGCTTCGCGCGGCCCAGGGCCAGCATCAACGCGGGGGACAGCTCGAGCTTCATGACTCCGTCTCTAGCGGTGCCGCGGATCTTTGCCGTTCTGGCAGAGTTTGGTGATGTGACAGAGCATGTCGCGGACCGAGATGACGCTCACCGGTTTGCCGTCGTCGAGCACCGGCACATGGCGATAGCCCCCGGCGTCCATGCGTTTGAGCACGGAGCCGAGCGTCGCCTGCGCCGAGACGGACGCGGGGCGCGCGGTCATGAACGGCGCCACCGGAAGGTCCGCGTAACGTTCCTGCACGCCGGCGATCTTTTCGAGTAGATCGCGTTCGCTGAAGATGCCGACCAGCTTGCCCGCATCGTCGACGACGAGCAACGCGCCGACATTCGAGGCGAGCATCAGCGCGATGGCGCTGCCGACGGTGGACGTGGGCGAAATCGTGGTCGGAATCTTGCGCGGCAGCACGTTGACGTGATCTTCCAGAAGGCTGCGCTGGACGGCGGAATCGGCGACCCGGCGCAGCACGAGATCGAGCTGGCAGTTCTTGCACGTCTCGCTGCCGGGAAGGTTATCGGTGCCGCACGTCGGACAGAGCATAGTTCCCGTTCCTGGAAGGGGAATCCGTTGCTGCTGTTGTATTCCAGGCACGCTGCATCGCCCAACGGTCACAGCGTCTTGAGATACTCGATTAGCGCCCGGCGTTCGTCGGTGTTGAGCGCGTCGCCGAACGTGTGCCCCTGATTGCCTCGGCCTGGCTGGGTCGTGTCGTAGATGCGTCTTCTTAAGGGCCCGGGCAGATCGGCGGCGGGACCGGCAGGCAGCGCTTCGATCTTCCAGCCGACGCGGACCTGGTCGTAGTCGGCCTCGTCGGTGCGGTAGGAACGGGTGAAGATTTTGGGCCGTGATTTCGAGTTGAGGACGCCTTCGAGCGTCGGCACGCTGCCGTTGTGGAAATAGGGCGCCGTCGCCCAGATTCCGTCCAGCGGCGGCGCCTGGTAGCCGACCGGTTCCGTCACCTTGTACCCCTCGCCTGCGAACCACGAGCGATTGTAAAACTCGCCGAGCTTCGGATCGAAGCCGTGCACACGCGTCGGATCTGTGCCGATCGTCTCAAGCGGCACGATGCGGTTGGGATACGTCCAGTCGGCGCCGTACGTGCCGTGGCACTTGCTGCAGTGCTGCGTGAAGAGCGCGTGTCCCTTCTTCGCCAGAGCGGGGTCGATGGCGAACGGATACTTGGGCGCCTCGAGCGACAGGAGGTACGCCTGGATGTCGGCGAAGGTCTTCTCTTCGCGTTCGAAGGTCTTGAGCGAATTGCTGGGCGCCAGCATGAACTGCATGATCGAGCGGACCGAGCGGGCGTCGCTGGTGCCGCTGTGGTACATGGTCTTCTTCTTTTTGAGGAGCCACCAGGCGGGGACGTCCTCGCAGAGCGTGTCGTTGAGTTCGAAGATTTGCCGTTTGCTGCGGAGTTTCAGATCGGGTTCGCGGTAGGAGTGGAGGAAGACGGCGAAGCCCCCCGCCTCGGAGGTGCCGCGGACGTTGCTGAACGTGAAGGGCTGTTTGCGCGAGAGCCCGGAGTGGCCGTTGAGATCCTCGAACAACGTGTGAATGTCGAGCGTGGCATTGCCCAGGCCGATGTACGACTTCCCGGCGACGGAGCCGCCGTGACAGAGCATGCAGTCGCTGGCGATCCCCTTGGAAAACAGCGAGAATCCTTCGCGCAGGCCCATCGGCAGCGAGCCGTTGGCGAACGGCGCGGGGTGCAGGCCGTAGTATTCGCGCACGGCGCGGTCGTAGTCGGCGGGCTTTTGCTTGGGCCGGGGCTCCCAGGTCTTCCAGAGATTGTCCCAGGCGGCAAGCGACCAGGGAGCGGGATTGAAGGCCCGCGTCGTGAGCGCTTCGTAGCCGCGCGCGGCGCTGGGTTCCTGGGCCGAAAGAGTCGTGGCGGATAGGGCGAGTCCAAGCCATACGGCGCGAAACATAAGTCGTCTCCTCGAGTCCGTGAAAACCGGCGAACCGGTTTCGACTTAACCGCTCACTCATAGTATTGTAGACAGGCAGCCGCCCTCTTCTCCCCCGTACGAAAGGAAGCGACGATGTTTCACGCACTGATCATGGCCGGCGGCGGCGGCACGCGCTTCTGGCCGCGCAGCCGAGTCAAGAAGCCCAAGCAGTTCCTCGCCCTCGCCGGCGAGCGCACCCTCTTGCAGCAGACGGTCGACCGCATCGAATCCGCCATCCCCCTCGCCAACACCTGGATCATGACCGCGGCCACGCACACCGCCGAATGCGCCCGCCAACTCCCCGAACTCCTCGCCGACCACATCATCGGCGAACCGATGGGACGCGATACCGCTCCGTGCATCGGCGTGGCCGCGGCGCTCATGGCGCGGGAAGATCCCGACGCCGTCATGCTTGTGATGCCCGCCGACCACGTCATCGAACCGGCCCAAGAATTTCGCCGAGCCGCCTTGGTCGCCCAGCAGATGGCCAGCGAAAACCCCGGCGCCCTGGTCACGCTCGGCATTCCCCCCACGTATCCCGCAGTCGGGTTCGGCTACATCCAGCGCGGCCCCGAAGTCGTCCAGCGCCAGGGGCTCCCCGTCTTCCGCGTAAAATCCTTCCGCGAGAAGCCGAGCCTCGAGACGGCCCAGGAGTTTCTCGCCACCGGGCAATACTACTGGAACAGCGGCATCTTCATCTGGCGCGCCGCCACCATCCTCGCGGCTCTGAAAGAGAATCAACCGAGCCTGTACGACGGGGCGCGCCGCATCGCCGACGCCTGGAACGGCCCCCGACGCGAGGCGACGTTCCTCGCCGAGTTCCCCAACCTCACGAAGATCAGCATCGACTACGCCGTCATGGAACACGCCAAGGAAGTCCTGGTCGTGCGCGCTCCGTACCGCTGGGACGACGTCGGCAGTTGGCTGGCGCTGGAACGCATGCATCCGCAGGACGCCGACCGCAACACGATCCTCGCCCAGCACACCGGCATCCAAACCAAGAACTGCGTCATCGTGGGCGACGCGGGACAGCTCATCACGACCATCGGCGTCGAGAATTTGCTCATCATCCAGGACGGCGACGCGATCCTCGTCGCCGACCGCCGCGACGAGGCGACCGTCAAGGATCTCGTCGCGCAGATGAAAGCCCGTGGGCTAGAGAAGTATTTGTAGTATTGTGGCGCTTGCGAAGGCCATTTTTCGTTCGTGGGGCACGTTTATAACGTGCCGGGTTTTCTCGCGGCACGTTACAAACGTGCCCCACGATTTCCGGAGCGACTCATGAAAACGATTATGCTCACGTGCCTACTCCTCGCGGCGTCTCTCGCCCGCGGCCAGGGTAACCCCACTTTCCAGGTCATCGTCGGCGCCGGCAACGGCTCCAAGGAAATCCTCGAGAAACGCAAACTCGAAGTCACCCAGCGCGTCGGCGGCAAACTCGCCAGCCATGACTGGTGGCTCTGGGGACTCTCTCCCATCGACTACAACCGCGACGGCGTCCCCGATTTCATCGTCGGCGTCCACGGCCCCAACCACGGCGTCGTCCTCAAGAACCGCTTCAAAGAGACCGGAAAACTCGAGTTCGCCGACGTTACCGAATCCCTCGGCGTCAACTGGCAAGTCCCCGCCGGCACCGGCAGGCGCTCCTTCGCCTGGGACTTTGACGGCGACGGCTGGCTCGATTTCGTCGGCATCGGCTCGCCCCACTTCCTTAATGAGCAGGGCAAGAAGTTTACGGCGCTCGGCAAGAAACAGTTCATCTCCTTCAGCCCGCAAGCCATCGTCGACCTCAACGGCGACGGCCATCCCGATTTCCACAACAATGCCGGCGAGGACGGCATCTGGAACCCCAAAACCAAGACCTTCGATCTGAAACCCGCTTCGCAGCCGCTGTTGGAAAAGCTCCCCGAGCCATTTCGTAAGGAGTTCGATGAGCTCAAGAAGAAGCCGACGAATCGTTTTCTCCGCGTGCAGTTTCGCACCGACGACGATCTCGACGGCGACGGCATCGCGGACGTGCTCCTCACCGCTTACGGCAGTTACGGCGGCGACACGCTCACCCGCGTCTTCACCAAAAATCAGGACGGTACGCTCAGCGACGTGACGACCGCGCTCGGGCTCCCGACCGACAGCACCGCCATCCTCGTGCGCGATCTCGACGGCGACGGTCACGTCGATCTGCTCCTCGCGGCCAACAAGACCGGCGGCTTCTTCCGAAAAGGCGAGGGGGGCAAGTTTCAGGTCCAGCCGGGTCCGCTCACCGAGCATCTGCGCAGCCGCGATCCCTACCTGCATCGCGCGGACGTAGCCGACTTCGATCTCGACGGCAAGCTCGATTTGGTCGTCAACAAGCCGCGCTCGGGCCCGGCCATTCTGTTCGCCAATCGCGGCGCCGGCGTCTTCGCGGCCGTACAAACGATGCGTGGCTGGGATTCCGATCCCGTCGCCGTCTGCGATCTCAACGACGACGGTCTGCTCGACGTCGCCATCGGCGGCCCCGGCGATCAGATCACGCTCTGGGTCAACACCACGAAAAATCCCGGCCGAGGCGTGCGAATCTACCCGCGTCTGCCGGCGCCCAACGTCTTCGCCGTCGGCACGCGGATCGAACTTTTCAACGCCGGGACGCTCGGCGTACGTGGCGCTTTGCCAATCTTCACGGAATACGCGCACGCCGATTCGAGTCCGATCTTCGTCGGTCTCGGGAGTGCCGAGCGCTTCGACCTCCGCGTGCATTTTCCGGACGGGGCGCAAAAAACGTGGAGGAACGTTGAAGCCAAGGCGAAACTTCAAGTGACGCCGGACGGCGTCGCCGAAATGAAGTAGAGCCTCAGGCTCCGAGCGATTCCTTGAGCGTGCGGAATTGAATGGCGAGCTGCGCGACCTGTTCTTCCAGCGCCGCGATGCGTTCTTTGAGTTGCACTACTTCCGAATCGGACTCCGCACGACGCGGCACCGACGCCGGGGCTTCCTCGATCGGAGCGCGGGAGCGTGCGTGCTCCAGTTCGGCTGGCGCGTGAAACCCGTGCGTGAGCTGCGTGCCGCGCCGTTCCTTGGGGCCCAGGTAAACGATCAGCTTCCGTTCTTCCAGCGGGCCCAACTTCTTGCGCAAGGTTTCCAGGTCGTCGATCGGTTCCATTCGGCCGGCGCGGGCGCGGAGTTCGCCTTCGGTCTGCGGGCCGCGCAGGAGCAGTTCGGTGACGATGGCCGCCTCGACCTTGTCCATACTCCATTTTTCGTACAGGTTGTGCCGCCAGCGCACCACGCGGCCGCCGATGATCTTGGTCGTGAGTCCCTTCGCCTGGCACCCGGCCAAGAGTTCCTCGACGTCGGTATCGTCGAGGTTCATGATCGGGTCGCGGTTGCTTTTTTGATTGGATCCGGTGGCGATGGCGTTGACGCTGAGCGGATACGCTTCGGGCGTGGTCTTGGCCTTCTCGACGAGCACGCCGAGAATGCGCCGTTCGCCAGGGGAGAGGACGGGCCATTCGCTGGACATGATGTGTTTCCGTAACTCCGGTTAATCCCCAACGTCCGAAATATCCGTGAGCATCGCACGCCGGGCCGCATCGCCGGGGGACATGCCGCGCGATTGCACGTTGCCCGAGGCGTCCAGGAAGATCTTGTCCTGCAGGATTTCCTGAATGACGATCGCCATCCGGTCGGTGGTCCGCATGTCGATCATGGGCCGGGCGCCGGTGTTGAGCGCGACCATGCGCTTCTGGATCAGGGTCGAGAGCTTGAATCGGCCCCCTACTTTGTTGACGATCAACTCTTCTTTCAGATCCTCATGCATGCGCTACCCCTTCGTGAAAAACGGCTGGATGATTTCGAGAATCGCCTGGTACGCCTCGTCCAGGTCGACATTGACGACCTGATGCTGGTATTCGCTAATTCGAGCCTCTTCGGCGAGGGCTCCCTGCAAACGCTTCTGTAACGACTCTTCCGACTCGGTTCGCCGACTCCGTAAGCGCTCCTCGTAGACCGCGAGCGACGGCGCCCGGATGAAGATCGACACCGCGTCCGGGCATTTTTGCCGAACCTGCTCCCACCCCTTGACGTCGATGTCCAGGAGCACGCCCACGCCCTGCGCCCGGCTCTCCACCTCGCGGCGCAGCGTGCCGTAGTAATTGCCGAACACCTCCGCCCACTCGAGAAAGCCCCCGCCCGCGATCTCCTCCTGAAACCGCGCGCGATCCCAAAAGTGATAGTGAACCCCGTCCAACTCTTGCGGCCGCCGGCTCCGCGTCGTTACCGAAACCGACAACCGAAGCGGCAGACCGGTGCTCGAGAGCAAACGTTCGACCAGCGTCGATTTGCCGCTGCCCGAGGGGCCTGAGATCACGATCAAGGGTCCGAATGTCATGGCGTGACCGCGTTACTCGACGTTCTGAATCAATTCGCGAATCTTTTCGAGCGTCCCCTTGATCTCCACCACTTCCCGCGAAATCACCACGTCGCTCGCCTTGGAGCCGATCGTGTTCGCCTCGCGCCCCATCTCCTGCGTCACGAATTCCAGCTTGCGGCCCGGGCTGTCGTTATCCTTTTGCACGATCTCCTGGAAGTGATCCAGATGCGTGCCGAGCCGAACAATCTCCTCGGCAATGTCGCTACGCTCCGCATAGAGGGACGTCTCGCGGATCAGATCGTTCTGATCGAGCTTGACGTCGAGTTCCTTGAGCAATCCCTTCACGCGTTCGAAGAGCCGATCGCGGAACGAGGCGACCACGTGCGGCACGCGTTGGCGAATCGTCTCGAGTCGGCGGACGATCGCCAGGCGAAGTTCGATAAGTTCCAGCGCCATCGCCTGGCCCTCTTCCTGGCGCATGCGGTTGAGATTGGCGAGGGCGTGTTCGAGTGTTTTCTCCAGGAGAGGCCAATCGTCGTAAATCGCGTGTCCCGCCGCCCCTGCTTCGGGGACGACGCCGGGCAGACTGAGCACCTGCGCCAGGAGCGCCTGGCCGCCGTCGGCAAGATCCAGATCCGCCGCCACTTGCCGGATCTGTTTGACGTAGCTTGCCAGGGCGACGGAGTTGATGCGAAAGTCGTCCAGGGTCGGCGGCTTGTCGCAGCGCAGCTGAATCTGCAGGGTGCCGCGCTTGACGAGTTTGCGGACGACCTTCTCGATCTCTCCTTCGAGCAGGTGATACGGATCCGGAGCCCGCACCGAGACCTTCAGATACCGATTATTGACGGCACGGACTTCGAAGGAGAGAGACAGCCGCTGACTTTCGTGGCGTGCTTCTCCGAAACCGGTCATGCTCCAGAGCACGTTCACCTCATTCGTCGCGCGGGAAGATTATCGGCCCATGCTGTCGTACTGATACATGGGGGTGAGGATCATGATCAGGACGAGCCAAACCATCGCGATGTAGATTGTGAGTCGGGTGAACTGATCGCCGGCGCGGGAGCCGAAGGGGCTAGAGCCGCCGCTACCGCCCAAAGCGCCGATGAGTCCGCCCCCTTTGCCGCGCTGGATGAGCACCAGCACGATCAGGAGCAGACTGACGATGAGGACGATGATGCTGAGAAACCGGCCGAGAGCAAAGAACCAATCCATACAGGGGCCTCCGGCAGAAGAAACGGACCTCGGGTGGCAAATGGCATTATAATTGCGAGAGCGAAAAACGGACAGGGGCGTTTTCGGCGAAAGCCCAGGGATGGCGATCCCTGGGGAAGCGCCCGTAAAACAATATCCAATTCGCGGCGGTTCCGCGGGGATCGCCATCCCTGGGCTTTCACCCCATCTGATACAGCATCCAGTAAACGACGACGCCGGTGATCGAGACGTAAAGCCAGATCGGTAACGTGCGCCGGGCCCACCAGCGGTGCCGGAGCCGTTGATCGGTGAGCCCCAGGTACGCGGTCCAGAGTGCAAGGGGCGCCACGCTCGCCGCCAGGACGGTGTGCGTGAGCAGGATCGTGAAATACGCCACGCGAATTGGCCCCTCGTGCCGAAAACGCGTCGGCTGGCCGTCCAGAATCACGAAGTGGTAATACAAGTAACAGCCCAGGAAGAGAGCCGAGACCGCGAGGGCCGAGAGCATGCACGCAATGTGCAGCTTCTCACGGCCATTACGAATGAAGGCGTAGCCGAAAATTAGGAGGAGCGTGCACAGCGTATTGAGCCCCGCGTTGAGCGTCGGCAAAAAATGCGGAGCGCGGACGTTACCGCCCAGGAGCGATCTATTGATGGCTCGCTCCAGAAGTTCGGGGGCGGAGCGGTCCTTGCCGTCCGCGTATCCGACGATGGCGCCTTCGTGATTGATGAGCAGCAGGCGAAACGCGTGGGTCACGGCGCTCGTCAGCGGCGCTCCGGGATTCGTCTCGACGCCTTGATAGAAAATTGAACGCACAATGCGGTGCACGTCCGCCTCGCCTCCGGTGAGAAAGAACCACTGGCCCGGCCTGGCTTCCAGGTTCTCCGCGAACGCGCGCAGCACTTCGGGCTTATCGTGGGCGGGATTGACCGAAATGCTGACGAAAGCGACATGGCGATGATCGGCGAAGCGTTTCTGCAGTTCCTGCATCGTCCGATTGGTTTCGGAACACCCCTGCGTGCATGTTGTGAAGAAGAAATGCGCGACCCAGACTTTGCCGCGCAGCTGTTCGGGCGTAAAGGCTTCGCCCGTTCGGCCGTCGGTGAGCGTGAAGGATTCGAGCTGCTTGCTCCACTCGGTAAAGCCGCTCGACTCGTGCGCCGGGAGCGCCGAACCGAGCAGCAGAGCCGCCAGCGCGAGGAGACGCATCACTTGTCCAGCTTCAGGTCGGTCATCGACACGTCGGGGCGCTGTTCCAGCGGGATCGCGAACACCGTGTCGATCGACAGGATGATGATCGTCATCACGCTCATGATGACCACGGGAATCATGATCGGGTAGACCATGCCCCAGTCCTGCTTGAGATGCATGAAGATCACGATGACGAAGTACGCCTTCACCACGGCGACGAGCATGATGAGTCCAGCCGAGAGCAGATGCATGTCGAGCGCCCGGCCCACGCCCCAGTTGAGGACGAACGAGGACGCGGTGCAGACGCACAGGATGATGAACACGCGCCAGTATTCGAGATAGTGGCTTTTCTGCTCGTGGCTGTCGGCGGCGTGCGTATGAAGGTCGGCCATGGCGGACTCCGATTTATACCAGGTACAAAAGCGGGAAGAGGAAGATCCAGACGATGTCGACGAAGTGCCAATAGAGGCCCGTCACTTCGACGGCGCTCGCGCTCTGCGGCCCGAACGTCCCTCGTGCGTAGGAAATCAAGAACCAGGCAAACACGACCAGGCCCCCGAGGACGTGCAGGGCGTGGAAGCCGGTCATGGCGAAATAGCACGACGCCCAGATGTTGCCCCAGGGGATCGAGTACGCGACGTGTGCGTGTTCGTCGATCTCCAGCAACCCCTTGGCCTCGCTAGAATCCTCGGCTCGGGGACGATCGACGGGATTGATCGTCTTTTTCGGGTTATTCTTACCGACGACCCGCTCGTTGACCTGGCGTGCGTTCAGTCGCTTCTCGGAGATGTCGGTCAAAAGCGACGCGGCGGCGGATTTCAGGTTCTCGCTCTCGCCATGCTTGCCTTCGAGAATCGTTTTCAGCTGCCCCTTGACGTGCTCGACATACTTGGCGCCGTTGGGCGAATCGAGTCGCTCGAAAACCCGGCCCGGCAGGATTTCGTGGGCGAACTTCGACTGATACTCGAACCCCTTGACGACGAGGAAGAGGATGCCGAGACCGAGCGTGGCGGCGAGGTAATAAATCGCCTTCTTGACGTCGTTCACGTGCAAGTAGTGATGGGCGAGGACGACGAAGAAGCTCGAAAGAATCAGGACGAAGGTATTGGCGGCGCCGATCCATTCGACGAGGTGGACGTCGTGCGGCTTGGGCCAGGGGGCGGACTTGGTCGCCTGACCGTTGCGCAGCAGCATGTAGACGCCCAGGAGGGCGGTGAAGAACATGATTTCGGTCACCAGGAAGAGCCACATGCACAACTTGCCGTTGGACATGGGGAGCCCCATCTGGAGTTCCGGTTCGTCATGAACAGTCGCGTGAGCCATGATCTAACTTCCCAGGATGAGCCGCGGTTCCAGGAGTAACAGGGCCAGGAGCACGGGCAAATAGGCGAGCGAAAACAGGAGAACCCGGCGCGCCTTCCGCCGGCTCCGTTCGCGCAGGAACCCGATCGCCTCCGCGAGGAAGATCAGGCCGAGAAAGCAGGCGCCCCCGGCGTACCACGGGCCGGCGCGTTGCAGGAGCACGGGGATCAGGCTGACGGGAATGAGCGTCAGACTGTAGAGGACCATTTGCCGGGCGGTCATGAGGCCTTCGGGATCGACGAGCGGCAGCATCTTGAGCCCCCCGCGGGCGTAATCGTCGCGGTGGATCCAGGCGATGGCGAGAAAGTGCGGCACCTGCCAGATGAAGACGATCAGGAAGAGCGCGAAGGCGCCGGCGTCGAGCGTCCCCGACACCGCGGCGTAGCCGATGACCGGAGGGAGCGCGCCGGGGACGGCGCCGATGAGCGTGTTGAGCGTGGTAACGCGCTTGAGCGGCGTATAGACGCCGACGTAGGTGAAAAGCGTAAACGCCGCGACCGCCGTACACATGGCCGGTACCGTCAGCGCCAGGTAGACGAGTCCGAAGACGCCGAGCGCCAGGCCTAGCGCGAGCGCTTCTCCGGGATGGACACGGCCCGAGGGAATGGGGCGATTCTCGGTGCGGTGCATCAGGGCGTCGCTATGGCGTTCGATCACTTGATTGAGAACGCTGCCGCAGATGGCGACCAGCGTGGTGCCAAAAAGCGCGTTCAGCAACAGCGTGATCGACAACGGCCCGCGCGCCGCGAAGAGCGCCCCGGCGGCGACCGTAAACAGGACAAGCAGCGAGATCCGCGGTTTGGTGAGCGCGGCAAGATCGCTGAGTCGCATGCGCGGCGAGGTCAGTACGGGAGCATCGACTTTCATGCCGGCGCCTCCGCGTGCTTTAACGCCTGATGGGTGCGCAGGGCAAAGACGCAGCTCGTCGCGAAGATGAGCGTGCCGACCAAGTAGTGAATCGTGCGCGTGACTTTCATGCCCGACGATTCGGTCAGTTCGTTGGTGAGATCGCGATAGCGCGGATACCAGCTGAAGAACGACTCGGTCCCGAGCATTACCTGAAAGGCGAGCAGCAGGTAAACAACGATTGCCAGGCGGTTGTAGACGAGCGGATCGACGGAACGGGATTTCACGGCCAACCACACCAGCGACGCTGTCACCGCGAAGGCGCCAAGCAGGTGCAACCGCAGGACGAGCGGCGACGGGAAATGCCGCATCAAACCGCCCAGGACGAGCTGCAAATACACGAAGACGACCGCATGTAAACCGGCGCGGCGGAGGGGCCGAGAAGGTTGTGCGTACGCCGGTTCGCCTCCGCTCGACACCGCAGCGAGGACCATCACCGCAAACACCAATTGTGCGAAGCAGCCATGAATCCAGGCGAGATTCTGCCCGTACAGAGCGTGCAGCTCGATGCGAAAGATGCCGAGCAAGCCTTGCACGATCACCATACCGAGCACGAGCGCCGACAAGACGCGGACGAGACGGCTCGAACGCAAGAGCCACGACGCGGCTACAAAGGCGATGGCGGACATCCCCACGAAGAATCCGAACTGGCGATGGCCGTGCTCGATGAGCCAGGCCATGCCCTGATCCGCCCAGTTGAGCAAAAAGTACAAGGGCCCGCGGTAGCCGACCGGGTCGATCATGCCGAAGCGATTGGTGGTGACATGGGCGCCGAGGAAGACAAGCGGCAACGCCAGCGCAACCGTGGTCCAGGCCAAGACCTGAACCACGCGCACGGGCTTCGCCAATTCGCTCGTCCGGACGTTCATCGCTTAGTGGCCCTCGTTCGGCGTGGGGCCTTCGTACTTCACGTCCTGCGGCAGGTAATCTTCCGTGCGGTCCTTGAACTGGCCGTATTCGTACGGGCCGTGGAAGACGTTGGGGATGACGTCGAAGTTGCCGTGCCCCGCGGGGGTGGGCGTGGTCCAGTCGAGGGTGTTGCTGTGCCAGGGATTGCGCTCCGTGCACTTCTTGCCGAAGAACAGGCTGCCGAAGAAGTTGGCGAAGAAGATCAGCTGCGCCAACCCCAGGAGGAGGGCGCTGATCGAGATGAACTGGTTGAGCATTAGCAGCGATTCTTCGTTGACGGCCGCGGTCACGTCGGGGATGCGACGCCGCATGCCCGCGGTCCCCAGGATGTGCATCGGGAAGAAGGTGCAGTTGCCCAGGATGAACGTGAGCGTGAAGTGGATCTTGCCCCAGGTCTCATTCATGAAGCGGGCGAACATCTTGGGGAACCAGAAGTAGATCGCGGCATAGATGCCGAACAGACTGCTAGTGAAGAGTACGTAGTGAATATGGGCGACGATGAAGTAAGTGTCGTGAATGAAGATATCGACCGGGGTGGCGGCCATGAAGATGCCGCTGAGGCCGCCGATGATGAAGAGCGAGACGAACGCCAGCGCGAAGAGCATCGCGGAGGTGTACTGCAAATTTCCCTGGAAGACCGTGCCGAGCCAGTTGAAGACTTTGACGGCGGAGGGGAGGGCGATCATGATGGTGGCGATCATGAAACCGGTGCCGAGACGCGGGTCCATGCCGCTCTGGAACATGTGATGGCCCCAGACGATGAAGCCGAGCCCGGCGATGCCCGAGATCGAGTACACCATGGCCCGATAACCGAACAGGGGCCGACGGGAGAAGGTGCTGATGATGTCGGAGACCATGCCCATGGCGGGGAGGATCATGATGTAGACGGCGGGATGCGAGTAGAACCAGAAAAGATGCTGCCAGAGAAGCGTTTGGCCGCCGCCGACGCCGGTGTAGTAGTTGCCGATGGTCACGCCTTCGGGGGGGAGGAAGAAGGTGGTGCCGATGGTTTTGTCGAGGAGTTGGAAGATCAGGGTGACGGTGAGGACGGGGAGAGCGAAGGCCTGGAGGATGGCGGTGATGAACATGGCCCAGATGGTCATGGGCATGCGGAAGAGGGTCATGCCAGGGGCGCGCATGTTGATGATGGTGGTGATGTAGTTGACGGAGCCCATCATGGAGCCGACGCCGACGCACAGGAGCGAGGCGAGCCAGAGAACCTGTCCCATGTTGGAGCCGGGCGCCGCAATACCGAGCGTCGAAAGCAATGGGTAAGCGGTCCAGCCGGAGCTGGCGGCGCCGCCGGGGACGGTGAAGCTGAGCGTGATGAGCACGAACGCGGGCCACATGACCCAGTAGGACATCATGTTGAGCATCGGAAACGCCATATCGCGGGCGCCGATCATGAGCGGTATCGTGAAGTTGCCGAAGGCCCCGGTGAGGAACGGAATAATGACGAAGAAGATCATGACGCTGGCGTGCATCGTGAACGACATGTTGTAGAACGATTCGGAGATGCGCCCTGCATTGTTTTCGAACCAGTGCTTGATGAGCGGGATTTCCGAGTGAGGCCAGGCGAGCTGGATGCGGACGAGGAGCGCGAGCAGGCCCCCCAACGCCAGGAAGATCATCGAAGTGAACAGGAACTGGATGCCGATGATCTTGTGATCGGTGGAGAAGATGTACTTGCCCAGGAATCCCGGCTCATGGTGGGCATGCAGCGCGGGAGCTTGCGAATGACTGACGCTCATCTTACGAATCCTCGCATCGGACCGAACGTGGTGCGCACTACTTCTTGGCCGAGACTCGGCCATGTTCTTCTTTTTCCTTCGCCCTGAGCCAGCTCATAAAGTCATCTTGCGTCTCGTGCACGAGAACGCGTCCGACCATGCGGTAATGGCCCCAGCCGCACAGCTCGGCACAGGCAAGATCCCAACGATTCTTGTCGTCCGCCTTGTCGGTCGGGCTGTCCGTTTTGGCGTCCGAATCGAGGGCGAGCTGGGTCATGTTGGCCTTCTTGGCAGTGAACCAGACTTGCAGAATTCGGCCTGGCAGCGCGTCCTGCTTGACGCGGAAATGGGGCAAGTTGAAGCTGTGAATGACGTCGGCGGTGGTGAGCTGCACGAGCATCGGATGCCCCTTCCACAGATGCAACTCGTTGACGGATTCGACGTCTTCGGGGCTCTTGACCTTGGCGAAGTTCTTGAAGTCCTCGTCCTGTTCGAAGTTCTTGCCGAGCTTGAGCCATTGCTCGAGACGGTAGCTGCTGGGGTAGCGGATGCGCCACTCGAACTGGCGAGCGACGACGGCAACTTGCAACGGGGTGGCGTCCTTGAACATCTCGCCGCGGCGCGAGGCGTACTTCGCCTCAGCCCACACCGAAATCTGGAAGAAAGCCAAAAAGAGCAGAATCGCCGCGGGGAGAATCGTCCAGCCCAGTTCGATCTTGTGCTGCGAATCGAGATACTTGGTGAACGGCTTAAAGAGCTTGGGGAAGTCGGCATCGGTAGCAGGCTTGTCGCCGGCGCCGTAGCGGTACATGAACCAAACGAGCAGCGCCTCGGTGAGGACGAAAAAGAAGCCAGTGACGGCGAGAATCAAATAAAATAGAGCGTCGATGTGATGGGCATGGGTCGAAACGGGGTCGGGCAGCCACCACTTCAGCGACGGCACGCAGGCGGCCACCACGACGAGCAGAAAGCACGCGAGCATCGTTACGCCGAAAACTAAGCTCCACCAGAGTCGCACGGGCATCTCCTTAAATTACTGGGCAGCCGCGGCCGCAGGCGGTTGCGGGGTCGGCGAATCGATCGGGTTGACGCCGCACTCGCGGAGCATCGCGGGGTAGGGGAGCAACTGAATGAAGTTGACAACCTTCCAGACGTCCTTTGGGTTTTTCTCGAAATATGCCTGGTACGCTCCCATCCCGGACGGGGCGATGCCGAGCAGAATGCGGTTGTAGAGGTCGGTCGCCCGTCTGCCGCCGCGGTATTGTCCCAGCGTCAGGTCGCGCGGCCTAACGAGCGTACCCCAGGTATCGAAGCGATATTTGGCGTCTTTGCCGAAGTTGATGTGGCACGTCTTGCACGCCCCGCGCTTGGAGTCCATGAAGATTTCGTAGCCTTCCTTCACCGACTGAGCGAATGCGTCGAAGTCAGCCTTGCCGTCGTCGAGCTTCTGGCGTTCCGCGCCGTTCAGGTTCTGGCCCTTGACCTTCAGATTCACGTATTCTTGGAGCGAACGCGACTGCGGCGTGAATGCCAGCTCGTACGGCGCGATTTTCGGCTCCGCTGCGGGGTCGTTCACTTCGACGAATCGGTCCAGCGCCCGGCGATAATGATCGCTCCAAAGTTTCCCAAGTTCCGTCCTCCACTTGGCTTTGTTGTCGGCAGTGTCGAACGGGATGTCCTTGACCTCGTCGGGAATCATCAGGAGCTTACCGTCAAATGACAGGCTGTCGATGGCCTTGTATTCGACGTAGCCGCGAACACTCAGGTGCATGACGTAACTGACGAGCGCCTCGATTTCCTCGGGCGGGAGCATGCCGAAGGCGGGCATGGAAGTCCCTTCCAGGCCATACTCGATCGTGCGGCGCAGGTCTTTTCGGCTCGGAGTCTGTGCATTTGGATCGGACGGCACTTTGAGGGAGACGAATTTGTATTGCATCTGGCGGTAGTCGCGCGGATGGGGGTTGACCCAGGTGGCAGTAATGCCGCGGCCGTCGCCGTTGACGCCGTGGCAGTGCAGGCAGTGGACTCGGTAGAGCATGCTCCCCTTGGCGAGCGTGCCGGCGTCGAAGCCGAGACGGTCGTTGGCGGCGTCGAAGTCCTTGCCGGTGAGCAGGTTATCGTAGTTCACACGCGGCCTGGCAGGCGTGCCGAACCATTCCTTGAGAATCTGCCCGAGCACGGTTTTCACATCGCCGGGAACTTTGCTCGGATCCTTGACCTTCTTGTCGAGATTGTTTTCGATGAACTCGGTTTCGCCGGCATAGGGGAGCGCCGGATCGCGAAACTTGTGAAAATCGAGGATCGGCAGCGTATTCATCGGGTCGATGGACGCTATGAACTCATTCTTGGGCCGGGAGCCGTCGGCGAAGACGGGATCGGCACGTAGCCCGTACTCGCGGGCTGAGTCGTACGCGGGGAAGGTGACGTCGCCGCACCCGAGGATGGGGAGCACGAATAGGAAAATGGATCGGGAGAGAAGGCGCGAGAAGAATCGATTCGTCACCACATTTTCAGCCGACCTCGGCTTGGGACCGCGGCGGACTGCCTCCCCGGGAGAAATTCTGGTTCTAGTTCTTCGGAGCCTCTGCAAGCGCCCCGCCGACCTTGCTATCCTTTTTGTAGACGGCTCGCGGCGACTGTCAAGGCGCGCGGTCCGGGAAGGGAACCAGGCATGCGCATCGTTTATTCGCTGGGCCGAGTGCTGCAATTCGCGGGACTCATCATTCTCCCCATCGCCATCTCGGGCAACGTGGCCGGCAAGCTGGACTTAAAGGAATCGCTGACCTGGTCGTCGGCGGGCATGGCGGCGTTCATCGTCGGCTGGGGCCTGCAACAATTCAGCCAGCCGAAATGATCGTGGCCCAAGAAACCGCGATTCGGCGCTCGACCTACAACCCGAAATTGAAGAAATACACGGTCAGGACGCCGGGAGCCCCCGACTCCCCGAAGAGCAGATTGACCGAAAACCCCGGCTCTGACCACTCCGCCACACGCGGCTCGCGGAGCAGGCCGGGCTGCCACCACGGCTCGCTCATTTGGTGCGAGGTGACGTTCGAGTAGTCGGCGTACAGCGCCACCAGGCCGCCCTTGGGCATCCGGTCGAGAATAGCCGGCAGGTCGGCGGCAGGGATGTCGAACCGCCCGTAAGTGAGCGGATCGATGCCGCGCTCGGTCCGGCATTCCAGTCCGGTGGCCGATGGCGGCATAATGATCCGGGCCAGCTGCTGCACCTCGGCCGGGTCGGACACAATGGTCGGAGCCACGGGCCCGCATCCAGCGAGAGCAATGACTGCTACCGTTGCGATCAACGAGTTTCGCATCTCAGTCAGCCCTCCAACGCCAAGCCATCGAACTGCTGGTGCGTTGTCACACCCAATATAGACGGATTGGAGCGTAGCCAAATTCGCCAGAATTCGGGAAGCCTGACATCGCCCCCTCCCGAATTCTGGCGAATTCGGCTACGGCTTTACCACTCGTCCTGCCGCGGTCGTGCGTGCAAATTGTTAAGCTCCGAGGTTGAGGAAAGCTACCGCGGCGACACGTCCTTGACCTTGTCGGGTCCTTCGCCGCGGTTGTAGAGCAGGAAATACTCTCTCAAAAGTTTCCAGCGCGGGTTGGGATCGTTGGCGTCGAAGTACCAGCAGGAGAGGTCGGCTTCATCGTAGTTGATGTAGGTCTCCACGAACGGTTTGAGCAGGACGATGAACTCGCCGGTGCCGGGGCTGCGGTTGCCCTCGTCGTCGAAGAAACGCCGGGCGTTCTGGGCGGCGGGATGGACCAGACGATTGCTGACGCGGCCCTCGTGCCAGGTGGTCTCCCGCAGCCGTGCGAGGACGTCGTCGCTTTTTTCGAGCAATCTCCCGCCGTCGAAGGCGGCGAGGAAGAGCGTCTCGGCGAGGTCGCGGAAAAGCAGCAGATCTTGCGTGCTCGTCCGTTTCTGCGGATCATTGGCATCGAACCCCGCCTGGGGATCCGACGGATCGCGATGGCTGAAGAAGACGAGCGGAATCGGGATGTCCTGAACGTTCCAGGCGAAGTTACGGTCGCGCAGGACGTTATTGAAGGAGATGGCGTCGCCGTTGACGAGTACCACGCGTCGTGCGTCGACGGGGGCCAGGCGGGCGAGGTGATGGGCGACGCGTCGGGCGCGCTGGACGCCGGTGGGCAGCGCAAACGCCATGGGCCTTTCGCTCAAGCGGAGCCGATCGAGAAAGCGGTTGACGCCGTGGATTTCCTTGGGATTGGGCTGGTAGAAGTCGCCGACGCTGAAATCGATGGAATCGAACTCGAAGTCGACGGGGGGAAAAACGTCCTTGGCGAAATGAGGGAAAAGAGGCTCGAGGCGATTGCCGAAGGCTTCGACCATGTCGCGTGAATAGCCGTCGTCGAGCCAGCGGAGCGCGAAAGTCTGGAACTGACGCCGTACCGGGAACGGCTGCCAGACAGGGAGGAAGGGAAACGGGATCGGCACGGCCTGGGCGAGAACTTGCGTCCTGACGTAGTTGCTGCTGATGGGGGACTTGTTTCGGCCCTGATCGATCCAGATGTCGGGTTGCGCCTGCAGGAAGCTGAGCAGCGCCTCGGCCATTCGGTTGTTGGTGAACGAGTAGCGGAAGGAGCGGTCGGGATAGACCGACATCAACTTCGTCCAGTTGACGTAGTTTTCGGAGAAGATGTCGGTGGGCCGAGCGTTTTTGCTTTTTTCGAGGAAGCGGTCGGCGGTCGCGGTGGTGATCAGAAACAGCGGGGCGGCGCCGGCGGGCCAGGGGTGGTTGGGATTTTTGAGTTGGTCGGCGATTTCGTGCGCGCGGTCGGTGGTGTCGCCCCCCAGGATCGCGAGGGGAGGCGTGGGGCGTTCGTGAAGTTCAGCGATCCAGTGCCGGGAGGTTTTGAGGCCGCTGAGTTTGTACCAGCGAATCCAGAGGGTGTTGGCGTTGTCGCCGAAGCGGACGCCGACCTCGGGCACGGCTGCGGAGCGGGGCGGGAAGGCGTTGGTCAGATCGAGTTGGAGCACGGAGCCATGCAGTTCGGGCCAATCGCGTTCGAGGATCTTGAGGGCGCTGAGGAGCCGTTCCCACCCCTCGGCATTGGTCGCGGGAAAGAGCCAGGCGATTTCTTGATGCCCGGCGGGGACCTCCTTGATGTGGCCCAGGGAGCTGGCGGCGTCGCGCCAATAACCCAGGCCGCGCAGGGTGAGAAACCCGGCCGAGCCGACCAGGGCCAGGAGCAACGAAAAGACGAGGGGATTCTGCCAGCGCATGACGTGAACTCCGCGAGGACGTCATGGCAGCATAGCAAAGGCGAAGGCGAGTCGCAACATGCGCGTAGGAAACCGCGGCGACTTGCCTAAGAGCGTTCGGAAGAAATGACGGAATACCGGTAGGGAGACTCCGAATTAGGCGAGCGGCCGACGTGAGTCGGCCGGTACGTGTGCTTGAGCGGTTGCGATCGGATCTTCGAATGGGATGCTATACCGGCCGACTGACGTCGGCCGCTCGCCTTAGCCAATCGCCAAGCTTTGCAGCGATTGCGTTCATTTGCCGCTGCCGGGAACTTCGCAGCACCAAGGAGGCGGACCTCGCCAATGACAAGTTACTTGTGTATCTCAAACAATCGGATCTGCTGGGCTGCTCGTTGTTCCGAGGCACTCAGCGACCATTTGGCTCAAAAGCACATCCTCCAGGTCGGCAAGGCCCTGGGCGATTGTCGCCCCATCCAGAACCCGATGATCGAACGATATCCTCATTTCGAGCCCACCGTCCGAATCGATCATGCCGTAATGAAGCTGCGTCGTCAACAGTGGCGTCAGGTGTGTGATTCCGGCGCCCTGTGAGCCGACCGAGGAAACGCCGAAGGTACCAAAGTACCGAGAGCGTAGCGTGCCAAAGACGTTTAGCCCGGCCCACCAGGCAAACCGTCGGAAGGGCCAAGGAAGTCGGCTCAGACGGAGCGCTCGGCGGTAAGACAGGATGTCCTCCGGCGCTCGCTGTTGATGCTCCCGGATAACCGCATCGATTTCTTGAAGGGAACGCTTTTCGGGAGCGTCGATGTGTGTGTAAAGCACCACCCGCTCGTTGTCAATCTGCCGGTCGACGTTGATCGTGGCAATATTGCTGAAGTGTTCATACAAACGAGGCCAAGGGAAAGTCAGATAGGAAGTGCGAAAGGCAGGCGTACGCGCCGCCACTACGGCGAAGGCCTTCGTAATAATCGCGGACCACGTGGGCGAGGGCTTGTTCGCCTGACGGGCAGCCACGAGAGGGGCCAAGTTCATGCGCCTTTCGAGCGTTGCACTGGGTACCTTGGCACTGAAGTGCATCAAATCCGTTACCAGTCGGCGAAAGTGGCTCACCGATGAGTATTTGCCGGTCGGCGTGGACGCCATATCATTCCCATTCAGAATGCAACAACTAGCATGTCTTGGGAGGCTCCTTTCGAAAGAACCGCCCCAATTTATTATTCGCTTCGTCGGGTCGCGGTTCAAGAGCGAGGGCCGTGAATTCGCGAGGTGCATTCATCAGGCGTCGCCAGGACTTCGCGTGGATGACAGACGGCGGTGCGCGTTAGGCGTTCTCCAAGTACCACAGCAAGGCGCGGCGTGATAGCTCCGCTCCCCCCTCGATATTTAGTTTCGCCCGAATGCGGTCGCGATACGTTTCGATGGTATTGACGCTCAAGTGCAGTTGCTGAGCGACGTCTTGCGTTTTCAAGCCCTGTCCGATCAATCGAAAGACTTCTAATTCCCGGTCCGAGAGAGCGTCCAGGGCGGACCGGCCGGAATCATCCCGGGATTGGCCGACGGTCCGCTTCAAAAGCTTCATTGCCATTTCTTCGCTGAGATAGACATTTCCCGAGATGACGATGCGGATGGCTTCGATGATTTGCCGCGTGCCTAGCTCTTTCGTCAAATACCCCAATGCGCCGGCCCGAAAGGCGCGTTCGGCATAGATTTCTTCGCTGTAAATCGACCAGACGATTATCCGGATTTTGTCATCGAGAGCCTTCAGTCGCTTAATCAGGTCGATGCCGCTGCTCGATTTAACTGGCTATCCGGAATAAATCCTATACGCAATGCGCACGAAGTGCGCTTTCGGTGGTTGTCCTGGAAAAAATTCCGGCATCCATGACCGATGTCTTGGCACGTGCTTGTGCTTCCTGCTTGGATCCTCATTGATTTGTTGGGATTCGCTACGTGGGTAATTGCCAATGCCTCGTTGGCGTCACTCCTATGCAGGTTGAGCTTGCTGGCGATATTGGAATGCCGGTTGCGCTTGAGGCTCCAGTTTGTTTAACGTTAAGCTGATTGAACTGAACAGTAACATGCCTTCACTCG